>JAEUNB010000249.1 GCA_016790625.1 Betaproteobacteria bacterium
TGCCTGAAACACCCCGTTCGTCCTGAGGTGTCGAAGGACAGGAAGGGCTGACCTACTTCAATTGCCTTCATCCATCCCGCACTTCGATACCTCAGTGCGAACGGAGATGGGTATAAAGAGTCAGCCCATCTGACATCGCGAAGCGTGCATCTCCCTCGGCTCGAACTGCATTTCGAGCCGGTTCGTCGCGCGCAAGGTGTGCGCAGCCACACCTTGCGAAACCCGCTCGTCACCATGTCGCGATTCGTGATCCTTGATGGCGGCCGCAGTGGAGGCCGGTGCGGCAAACACGTCGCCCACGCACAGCACGGCCGGGCCGGCGAGATTCAGCGACGAGGCAGTCAATCCGGCCAGCGTGGTGAAGATGCGTTGCTCGTTTGGCAGCGACGCGTTCTCGACAATCGCCACCGGCGTGGTGAATGATTTTCCCGCAGCGATCAGCGCTTTGGCGATCTGCGGCGCTTGACCGGCAGCCATGTACAGCACGGTGGAGTCCGCTGCGGCAGCGCTCGTGAGCCAGTCGCTTTCAACCTCGTTCGGCCCGATGCGCGGCGTGACGAAACTCACCGTGCGCGCAACGCCGCGACGGGTGAGCGAAACGCCGAGCGAAGCGCTGGCGGCAAGGGCGGCAGTAATGCCGGGCACGACCTCGAATTCAATGCCTGCTTCTTTCAGGGCATCAATCTCTTCTTGCGCACGACCGAACATCATCGGGTCGCCACCTTTCAGGCGCACGACATTTTCATAGTGCCGTCCGGCTTCCACCAATTGGCGATTGATAAAGCGTTGGTCGGTCGAAACCTGTCCGGCACGTTTGCCGACCGCAACCTTCTTCGCATTGATGGCGAGGGCGACCGTGTCAGGGTGAACCAGTGCATCGTAAAAGACGATGTCAGCTTTTTCGATCGCGCGCGCGGCGCGCAACGTGAGCAGGTCTGGCGCTCCGGGACCGGCACCGACCAGATAGACCTTAGCCATGGGCAGCCTCGTTCGAGATCATGCCGGCGGCCACGGTCTGGTTGGTGACTTCGTCGATCAGGATGAAGCTGCCGGTGGCGCGATTGGCGCGATAACCGTCGGTGATCAGCGGTTTCAGTGTCTTTAGGCGCAGGCGGCCAATATCGTTGAGCTTGAATGTGGTCACGCCGGTTTCGCGCGCCAGCGTGTTCACATCCAGCCGGTAGTCGATCCCCTCGATCGCCGCGCGCACGGTCTGGGTGGTGTGCTTGATGAGGTAGCGACGGCTTGCGTCCAGCGGCTGTGCGGACATCCACGCGAGATTGGCGGTGATCTGGTTGCTGACCGTGGGCAGCTCATCGGCATGGGCAATCAGGTCGCCGCGCGAAATATCGAGCTGGGTGTCCAGCAGGAGCGTGACCGATTTCGGTGCAGACGCGGTGGCAAGGCTGCCGTCAAGCGTGACAATGTCCTTGACCCGGGCGGTGAGGCCGGAAGGCAGCACAGCAATGCTGTCGCCCACGGATACGCGGCCGGATTCGATACGGCCCATGTAGCCACGCGTGTCCAGCGCATTGCCGAAGCGGGTTTGCGCGACACGCTGCACCGGGAAACGGAATTCGCGCGCGGATGCCTCGGCGGCGCGCGTGGTCTCCAGCAGTTCCAGCAGCGTCGGGCCGGCGTACCAGCCCAGTTTGTCGCCGCGTTCCACCACCATATCGCCTTCCAGCGCCGACACAGGTATGAAGTCGAGCTCGGCGAAGGCCAGGTCACGGCAGAAATGGGTGAACTCGCTGCGGATGTCTTCGAACACACTTTGCGAATAACCCACCGCGTCCATCTTGTTGACGGCGAGGACCACATGCGGGATGCCGAGCAGCGAGGCAATGATGGCGTGACGGCGCGACTGCGTTTGCAGGCCTTTGGCCGCGTCGACCAGGATCACGGTCAGGTCAGCCGTGCTGGCGCCGGTCACCATGTTGCGCGTGTATTGCTCGTGGCCGGGAGTGTCTGCAATGATGAAGCGGCGCTTTGCGGAAGTGAAATAGCGATAAGCGACATCGATCGTGATGCCTTGCTCGCGCTCGGCGGTCAGACCGTCGGTGAGCAGCGAAAGGTCCACACGATTTCCGCCGCGTTTGTTGCTGGCCGATTCGACGGAAGCGAGCTGGTCCTCGAAGATCGACTTCGAGTCGTACAGCAGCCGGCCGATCAGCGTGCTCTTGCCGTCATCGACTGAGCCGGCGGTGGTGAAGCGGAGGGTGTCTACGGTGCTTGTCATGATTTTTCGCGTGTACTTTGCTTTTTACTGTCGTACCCGTGAAAACGGGTACCTCTAGTCATAGCCGTAAGGAATAGTTAGAGGTACCCGCGCCGCTACGAAACTAGGCGGGTACGACAAGGAACTAGAAGTACCCCTCCTTCTTGCGTAATTCCATCGAGGCATCCGAAGTCTGGTCGTCCATGCGGGTGGCACCGCGTTCGGTGATGCGCGTGACCAGGGTCTCGGCCAGAATGGCATCGACCGTGGCGGCGTCGGAGGCGACCGGGCAGGTGCAGGTGATGTCGCCAACGGTGCGGAAGCGCACATTGCGCGTGATGACGGCTTCGCCTGTGCGCGGCGGAGTGAGCGAAGTGACCGGCACCAGCAGTCCGCGGCGCTCCACTACCTCGCGTTGATGCGCGAAGTAGATCGACGGCACCGCCAGCTTTTCGCGGGCGATGTATTGCCACACGTCCAGTTCAGTCCAGTTGGAAATCGGGAAAGCACGGAAGTGTTCGCCGGGATTGAGCCGGGCGTTGAACAGATCCCACAGTTCCGGACGCTGGTTTTTCGGGTCCCATTGGCCGAATTCGTCGCGGTGCGAAAGGATGCGCTCCTTGGCGCGGGCTTTTTCCTCGTCGCGACGTGCGCCACCGAACAGTGCGTCGAACTCGAATTCCTTGATGGCGTCGAGCAAGGTCACGGTCTGGTGCACATTGCGGCTTTCGTCCGGGCGACGCAGCACGATGCGGCCAGAATCGATGCCATCCTGCACCGAGCGCACGATGAGTTTTTCGCCAAGTTCGGCGGCGCGACGGTCGCGGAACTCGATCACTTCCGGAAAGTTATGCTCGGTGTCGATGTGCAGCAGCGGAAACGGGAAGCGATCTGGACGAAAGGCTTTCTCCGCTAGGCGCAGCATGACGATGGAATCCTTGCCGCCGGAAAACAGCAGGGCAGGGTTCTTCGTTTCTGCGACCACTTCGCGCATGATGTGGATGGCTTCGGATTCGAGCCAGTCCAGGTGGTCGTTGGCCAATGCATCGTTCGATGTGGTTCCGAACGATTCGTAGCCTACTTGTTGCTTCAGTACCGCGTTCATGCTGTTGCTCCAACTCTCGATTTCAATCCGCTTACGTCTACTGCTTTCACATGCAGCCCGCACTCCTGCTGGCCGCTTGCATTTTCCTGTTCCCACCACCAGCGGCCGGCACGCGGGTCTTCACCGGGCTTGACGGCGCGGGTGCAGGGGTCGCAGCCGATGCTGGGGTAGCCCTTGTCGTGCAGCGTGTTGTACGGCACATCATTGGCGCGGATGTAGGCCCAGACATCGTCTTCGGTCCAGTCGATCAGCGGATTGAACTTGGTCAGCTTGTGGTCAGCATCGAATTCGGATTCACCGAGGTCCTTGCGTGATGGCGCCTGTTCACGGCGTAGGCCAGTGAGCCAGGCTTTCTTCAGCGCAAGCGCGCGATTCAGCGGTTCGACCTTGCGGATATAGCAGCAGGACTTGCGGTTTTCCACGCTGTCGTACATCGAGAACTGACCATTGCGGTTTTCGAAGTCTTCAACCACTTCGAAAATTGGCGTGTAGGTCTGCAGGCGGAAGCCATATTTCTTGCGTGAGGCGTGAATCAGCTCGTAGGTTTGCTTCGGCAAGCGCAGCGTATCCAGCGTGAAGATCTGGATGTCCGGAGATTCGGTCGCGATCAGATGCGTGAGCACCATGTCCTCTGCGCCGAAGCTGTTGGCAAAGGCGGCAGGCGCAAAATCGCGCTCGATGCGGCCGAGCAGTTCGTGCAGGCGGGCGACTTTGGTGTCGAGTGGAAGATCGGGCGACATCACGCGATCTCCGGCACGCGTTTGCGTTTGAACAATGGCAGCGGCTGGTTGACCGAACCCTGATACACCTCGGAAAAGTCCTTCAGCGCCTTGACGGCGTCGTGAATGTCCTTGTCTGCACGCACGGCAAAGGCGTTGAAACCAACCCGCTTCATGTAGAACAGCTGGTCGCGCAGCACATCGCCGATGGCGCGAAGTTCGCCTTTGAAGCCATAGCGGCTGCGCAGCAGCGTAGCAATCGAGTAGCCACGGCCATCCGCGAACTTGGGGAAGTTCACCGCGATCACCGCAAAGCGATGGATGGCATCGGCCAATTTGGCGGGGTCCTCATGGCCGTCCAGCCAGACGCCCAGCGGCTGATTCTGTTCGGTGATACGTGCGGTCAGCGCATCGCGTTCGGCGAGCCAGCGCGCCAGCGGGACGATCACCCGGCCTGCAGGAAGTGGCTCCGCATGTGTGGCGGCAATCAGTGTCCATTCGTCGCGCACGATTGCGCCATCGCGAATAATTTGATTCCCGTTCGTCCTGAGCTTGTCGAAGGATAAATGGGGCACGCTGTCAGACTGTTGCCCTTCGACGGGCTCAGGGCGAACGGTGGCAATTGGTTCAGACATTGGCCACCTCCGCAGCAGAATGGCCGGCTTTCTTGTCGTAAACACGTGCCTTGAACGGCTCGATACCGACGCGCTTGGCGGTGTCGAGGAAATGCTCGTCTTCATGACGGAGATCGACATAGGTCTTGATCAGCTTTTCCACTACATCGGCCATTTCGTCCTGCGCAAATGAAGGTCCGATGACCTTGCCCAGTGCCGCGTCCAGCCCCTGCGAGCCGCCGATGGTGACCTGGTAGAACTCGGCGCCGTGCTTGTCCACGCCGAGAATGCCGATGTGGCCAACATGGTGATGGCCGCAGGCATTCATGCAGCCGGAGATATTGATGGCGATGTCGCCGATGTCGAAAATGTAGTCGAGGTCATCGAAGCGTTGTTGAATCGCGTCGGCAATCGGGATCGACTTGGCGTTGGCCAGCGAGCAGAAGTCACCGCCGGGGCAGGCGATGATGTCGGTGAGCAGGCCGATGTTGGGGGTGGCGAAGCCGATCCTCTTTGCTTCTTCCCATACCGCGAACAGGTCCGACAGTTTTACGTCGGCCAGGATCAGGTTCTGCTCGTGCGAAGCGCGGATTTCGCCGTAGCTATACCGATCAGCCAGATCAGCGACGGCATCGAGTTGTGCATCCGTTGCATCACCGGGTGCGATGCCGGTTTTCTTCAGCGACAGCGTAACGGCGGCATAGCCCGGCTGCTTGTGGCCGAACACATTGCGCGACACCCATCGAGCGAAGGCCTTGTTGTCCAGCAAGCGCTTTTCGTACTCGGCGCTGACGGCGGATAGTTTCTCGTAAGCGGGATCGACAAAATGCGCGGCAACGCGATCAATCTCGTCCTGTGTGAGCGTCGAAGGTCCATCCTTCAGATGCGCCCATTCCGCTTCCACTTCGGCGCGGAATTTTTCCAGCCCAAGTTCCTTCACCAAAATCTTGATGCGCGCCTTGTACATATTGTCGCGGCGGCCATAGCGGTTGTAGACCCGCAGGATGGCGTCGAGGTAGGTGAACAGGTGCTGGCGCGGCAGTTCCTCACGCACCACATGGCCGAGGATGGGCGTACGACCGAGACCACCGCCGACCAGGATGTTGAATGCGACTTCGCCCGATGCGGTGCGCACGGCGTGCACACCGATATCGTGGAATAGCGTGCCGGCACGATCTTCTACGGCACCGTTAACAGCAATCTTGAACTTGCGCGGCAGGTAGGCAAATTCGGGGTGGAAGGTGGACCACTGGCGAATCAGCTCGGCGTAAGGGCGCGGATCGATCAGTTCGTCGTGCGCGATGCCGGCGAACTGGTCGGAGGTAACGTTGCGAATGCAGTTGCCCGAGGTCTGGATGGCGTGCATCTCCACCGTCGCCAGCTCTGCAAGGATCTCCGGCACCGACTCCAGCGTCGGCCAGTTGAACTGGATGTTTTGCCGCGTGGTGAAGTGGCCGTAGCCGCGGTCGTATTTACGGGCAATGTGCGCCAGCTTGCGCACCTGTTTGGACGATAGCAGGCCGTAGGGAATGGCTACGCGCAGCATCGGTGCATGCTTCTGGATATAGAGGCCGTTCTGCAAACGCAGCGGACGGAACTCGTCTTCGGATAGTTGACCGGCCAGAAAACGCTCAGTCTGCCCGCGAAACTGGGCGACGCGTTCGTCAACGATGGTTTGGTCGTAGGAGTCGTATTTGTACATGGCGTTGGAAAATGCGATGACCGGTTCTATCGGTCACGCAGCCATGTTAGACGGGCACCACATATATCAATAAAGACTTTATTTGATTTATATATGCATAAAATGCATATAAGATCATTTGATGGGCTGCTGCGGTGAAGTTGTGCCATCACCCGGTCAGGGTATCGGCGGGCGAACTCCGTCACAAACCCCTGCAGCTTTTGCGGCTATCATTCACGTTCTCAGTACAAACCAAAGGGGATTCGCATGGCACTGGTTGATCGCGTCAAGAACATCCTTCTCACGCCCAAATCGGAATGGGCGGTCATCGACGGTGAAAAGTCGACCACCGGCGAATTGATGACGGGCTACGTCGCGCCGCTGGCGGCGATTCCGGCTGTTTGCGGCTTTATTGGCGGCTCGCTGGTCGGGGTCAGTTTCTTCGGTGGCAGCTTCAAGACGCCCATCGTGGCGGGCTTGTCGTTGGCCATTTTTGGCTATGTGATGTCGTTCGTCAGCGTCATCATCGTCAGTCACATCATCAATGCGCTGGCGCCGTCTTTTGGTGCACAAAAAGACCTGCCCCAGGCAACCAAGGTTGCCGTGTACGCATTCACCGCATCATGGGTGGGCGGCATTTTCTCCATCATTCCGGCAATGTCCATCCTTGCGATTCTTACCGCGCTCTACAGTATCTATCTCCTTTATCTGGGCTTGACCGCGTTGATGAAGAACCCGGAAGACAAGGCGATCGGCTACACCGCCGTGGTGGTGATCGCGACCATTGTCGTTTCCGTCATCATCGGCGTGATCGGCATGGGAGTCGGAGGGCTGACAGGTGCGACCCGCGGCATGCTGGGTGGCATTGGCGATTCATCCCGCTCGGCGTCGGTCACGATCGACCCGAAGAGCGACCTGGGCAAGCTGGAAGCCTGGGGCAAGAAAATGGAAGAGGCCGGCAAGAAGATGGAGGCCGCTCAGAAGAGCGGCAACCAGGATGACGCGGCAAAAGCCACGGCCGCCATGCTCGGCACCGTGCTGGGTGGCGGCAAAACCGTCGAGCCGGTCGATATCGAAAAGCTGAAGCCTTTCGTTCCGGAGACCTTCGCCGGTCTCGCCAGGAAGTCCAGTCGCGCCGAGAAAGCCGGCGCGATGGGCATCATGGTCTCCAAGGCCGAGGCGCGCTATGGCGATGACGCGGGCAAGAGCGCTGAACTGGAAGTCTCCGATGTGGGCGGCGCGGGCGGCATGCTCGCCTTCGCCGGCTGGGCGATGGTGCAGGGCGAAAAGCAGGACGAATACGGCAGCGAGAAGACCGGCAAGGTCGATGGCCGCCTGGTACACGAGAAAGTTCGCAAGGATGGACGCAATGAATACAACGTTGTGTTGGGCGAGCGCTTTGTTGTCACCGCCAAGGGCAACGGTGTCGATATCAACACACTAAAATCTGCCGTGGCCGGCCTCAACCTCGGCCAACTCGAAGCGATGAAAGACGTGGGCGTGCAGAAGTAATTTCGCAGCATCCGGCGCTGGCGGGCAGTGGCGTCGTCCCGGTTTATCCGGCAGCAAACTCAACCCTTCGGCGGCGACAAGAATTTCAACAAGGACCCCCGCTGAAACCCAGCACTGGTGCGGTGTTTCGAGGCGATGGCCTGAAAAGGCGCATGGATACTGGCTTTCCAGCTATGGACCATGGAAATTTTTCGGCGCTAGTCTGCCTCGTAGCGTTCCACCTCGTAATACCCCACATCGCACCACTGCCGCATGAAGGCCGCCGGTGAGGTGGCGATTTCTTCCAACATTGCGCCCACGCTGTCGGCAACGTGAATGCTGTAGTCGCCATCGTGTTCGTACATGAATACCTTGCCGCGATGCGGGCCTTCGACCGGGACATAAAACCGTTCGGGTGAGCAGCCGAAGCCGGCGAAGACCACCGCAGTGGGCCACCAGTCAGTGGTGCCATAGAGATAGAGCCGGCCGGTTTTCGGGTCGGTCTCCTCCCAATATTCGTAGTCGGGATCATCAGCGAGCATAAACAGCCACGTCTCCAGTTCGCGCTTGGCGGTCTCCATTTCGTTGATTGGCAGAAAGAATAAATACAGATCGGGATCGTCGGTGATGACGAAGGCGAGGGCGCCGTTGGTGCGCTGGTACAGGGCCAGCAGATCGTCGCTCGCACCTTTTAGCTCGGTCGTGAGACGGGTGAGCTCGTCTGGGCCAGCGGTTGCGAAGGCCTCGTGACGCAGCGAGGTCATCTTTGCTGCCTTGCCCTCGTCGATAAAGCGCGGATTGCTGTGCGCCAGCAGTGCAACGAATTTTTCGGCTGGAGTGCTCACGATCAGCGCAGCTCGACAGCGGTCCGCATCACCGGATAGAGATTGAACTGCTCATCCCAGCTTGAGTGGCGGCGATAAAAGAAGTCCAGACGTGCAGACGGACTCTTGGCGAACTCGGCGTCGCTGGCGAGCCGCTTTTTGAATTCCTCCGTTAGCGCCGGATTGGCGGCCATCTGTTCGCGCGCAACCTCTTCGGCAACGTAGGCTTCCATGTATTCCTTGCGCTCGAACGCGTTGTTGAAATCGCCCCACGCCACCATCGCATCCGGCGCCAGCGGCTCCAGCAGCGACATTACCAGCAATGATTTCGCCTGTGCGATCGGTACGAACAGACTGCCTGCGGGAATGTCGCGCGTTTCGGGCTTCCATGCGCCTTGCAGCGAGAGGCGCTGATGTCCTTCGGTGGATTGCGCGCTGAGCGTCGCCTTGTCCGCGCGGAAGGTTCCCACTTCCACTTTCACAATGGCCTTGCCTAGCTTGCGATAGGCGATGCCGTGTTGCGCGAGTTTGGCGGCGACTGCGGATGCATGTGCAGCAGGGACAACATAGCCACCACGAGGCGCTGTCACCGTCATATCCGGCTGCACGTCATCGCGCACGGAGAGTTTCCAGATCTGCGGTTTCGACTCGTCATATCGAGTCATCAAGGCACCGGAGACATCCGACATCGTGCGCGTGTATTCGTAACCGCGGAAATCGATGGTGCGGGATTTGTCGCTGGCCTTGTAAGTCAGCGCAACAGGTTGTCCGCCCACTCTCGCCGCGCGGGCATCGGCCTCTTGCGCCACCTTCATCCACTCACGGCCAAATTTTGCGACATGGTCGAGGCAGGAAATCACCGTGTTGCGTGTGATACGCACACGCGTTGGATAGTCTTTCCACGAATGCGTTTCCACCAGCATGCCGAGGCGGTTGCGGGTGAGGAAATATCCGGTGGAAAAACGCGGCGGCGAGACGCCATCGACCACGCCTGAAGTCGGATCATCGCCGACGGTGAAAGAAGGATAGAACGGCAGCGGCAGCGATCCCGCCTTCGCAAGATCGGCGATCACGCCATCGCGCAATGCGCGCCCGGCTGCGCGCAGCGGCGCATCGCCGCCATGTACGGGCTCCACCATGATGGCGATATCGTGTTCGAACTTGGCGCCATTGGTGACGTGCAGGTCGATGTACGCAATGGGATCCCAGGCGTTGACCAGCGCCAGCATCGCCTGCATTTCCGGCGAATCGGCCTTGGCGTAATCGCGATTGAGATTGTAGTTCTGCGCCGTGGTGCGCCAGCCCATTTCCTCCGGCCCGCGCTGATTGGGACGATTCCATTTGCCGAAGCGCTCGTGACCATCGATATTGAACACCGGCACGAACAGCAGCACCTGTTTCTCCAGTGCGCCCTTGGCGGCTTTGCCTTCCAGCACTTCGCGCAGTGCGAGGAAACCCGCGTCCTTGCCGTCGATCTCGCCGGAGTGAATGCCACCCTGAATCAGTTGCACCGGCACGCCGCGCTTTTTTGCCTCGGCCGGCGTGAATGCGCCGGTGCGAGTGGCGATCAGCACCTTCATCGGCCGGCCCTCCGGCGTGCGGCCGAAGTCGATGCAGCGTACCGCCTTGGGATGTGCTTTCTGGAAGGCTGCGCAAAGCTGGATGACTTCGTCGTAGCGGCCGGTTTTGAGGAAACCGGAGCGCTCTGAGATGGTAGTGAGGTCAGCCGGATTGGGTGCGGCTAGAGCAGGGCAAGCGACGGCCAGGGCCGCCAGCAGGACGGGCATGCGGATCATTCAGAACTCCGTGGAGAGGTCGGTTATGGCGGTGCGATTGAACACAGCCTTGGTCAAAGCCGACAGTTTGACCGAAATCCGCTGGTTGTCGCGATAAGTGCAGAGGCGCTAAAGCTTCGGGATCCGTATCCGGCTGATCATCAACGATCCTGACACGGCGAAGGTCAGCACCAGCGGATGCAGCTTGTAGTCAAAGATCTCGACCACGCCGAACCAGAGATTAGGCCCCAGCGCGCCGCTTGCGGCGGCCCACATCAGCATGAACACCAGCACCAGTGAGGTTGGAATCGGCGTGCCTTCGAAATACTTGACCTTGCCGGTGCCTTCGGACAATTCCTCGGCGGTGACATTGAATCGCGCCAATCGCGACACACCGCAGGCGACGAAGAACGCCAGCACGATGCGATCGTACAAGCCCTGCATGCCGCAGCCGTAAGCCATCATTGCCGGCGCTACGCCGAACGAGATCACGTCGGCCAGCGAGTCCAGCTCGCGGCCCAGTGCCGAGGATTTCTGCCGCCAGCGCGCAATGCGACCATCCAGCACATCGAATATGACGGCAGCGACAACCAGCGCACCGGCAAACTGCACATGGCGCACGTCGTGCGTTTGCAAATACGACATGACCGAAAAAATCGCACCGGTACCGCAGACCGCATTGGCGAGCGTAAACCAGTCGGCGAGGTGGAACTCGCGGATCATGGAAAAGGGTTTGCGGGGTGTTCCTGATGGTGTTGTCATGAGCGTTTGCGGCGCGATGTCCGGGCGAGTCGAAACTTGAGCCAAGTTAGCAGCATTTCAAAATTATGCGCAAAGTTGTTCATCGCCCGAATCCGATGATTGTGGCAACTTCTGTATGACTACCGTGGTGTCGCGGAGCGCCATCGCGGTTCGGCTACCTGGCCTGCGCGTCGATAAAACCCGATATGCGCTCCAGCACGGTCTTGCCTTCGCGCAGCGGCGCGGAGATGGCCAGAATGATTCCGGCGTGGCTCATGCCCGGGTAGTAGGTTTCCTCTGCATGGCCGCCGCGCTCTCGTACGCGTGCGGCGAAATTGCGCGAGTTGTGAATGCCCACGCGGGTGTCGGCTTCGCCGTGCAGTACCAGCACCGGCGGTCCGTCGCCACGAGCGAAGTTGATCGGCTGCGAGGCGGCGCGAACAGGTTCGGGAAAAATCTTGAACAGGTTTTCCTCCGTCAGCGGCAGGAAATCCAGGGCACCGGCAAGACTAACCACGCCGCGAACGCGATTGCGGGCAATGCCGGCTTTCGTCGCGTAGCTGCCATCGAACGCCACCAGCGCGGCGAGCTGCCCGCCGGCGGAATGACCCATGGTGAATACGTTGTTTGCGTCACCGCCATAACGCCCGATATTGTCCAGCGTCCATTTCAGCGAGTTGGCCGCATCGTCCATGTAGGCGGGGAAGATGACCTCGGGGTAGATGCGGTAGTCGGGAACGACCACCACATAACCACGCGATGCCAGCGCTTCGGCGGCAAAAAGATAATACGACTTGTCGCCCGAGTCCCAGGCGCCGCCGTAATAGAACACGACCACCGTGCGCGGCTTGGCCGATGGCGCTTTCGGTTGATACACATCCAGCTTCTGGCGCGGATTGGTGCCGTAGACGATGTCGCGCGTGGCGACCATCTCTCCCTCGGGAATCAGCGAATTGAATACGCCGATCGCGCTGCAGCCGCTCAGGCCCAGCAGCAGGACAAATGAAATCAGTACACGCCAGCCACGGATCGCAGGGCGTTTGAAATGGGAAGGCACAGGCATGATGTGATGATACCGTTGCCTGCGCCTGCCGCCCAGATTGAAAGCTGCTAGCCGGGCGTGCGCGGCGGCGCCAATGTGCTCCAGGCCAGCCCATCGGGACCGTCGCCGGTTTTCACCGAGGCGCCGACCTCGAGTTTTTCCAGGTCGATCGCCGTTACCTCGCCAGCCTGCGCGCGCGAAATGTAGGCGAGTTTGCCCGCCGGATGCAGCAGGATGCCCAGCGGCACGCCATCGAGCTTGATGCGCTTCACCTCGCGCCGAGTGCCAGCGTCGAATACGATCACTTCATTCGATTTGGGGTCGGATACCAGCACGCGCTTGCCATCCAACGTGAACTTGACGCGTATCGGCAGCTCGCCGGCCTTGATCGTTTCCTTCACCGTATTGGTGCTGGTGTCGATGATGCTGACGCGGCCGTCGCCGTTTTGTCCCACCCACAGTTCCTTGCCATCAGGAGAGATGTCGATGGCTTCCGGCTGCGGGCCGACGGCGATTTGTGCGATCGCGCCTGCATTGGAGGGCCCGCCGATATTGAGCGCGGTCACGTTGTTGGAGCCGATATTGGCGGTGTAGACCTTTTTGCCGTCGGGTGCCACCACCAGCATGTGCGATACCGAGGCACCGGTGCCCATCAGCCAGTCGACGCGATCGGCGGCGGGGTCGTAACGCAGCACGTTGCGGCTGGTTTCCGAGGTGATGTAGAACTTGCCGCCGACTTGCTGCATGCCGTGCGGCCGCAGCAGGGCGCCCAGATCGACGCGTTTGCTTTCCTTCATCGTCGAAATGTCGATCAGTGACAGCGAGTTACCCGGTTGCTGTGCGCCGTAGTTGGCTACGACCACGAGCTTGCCATCGGCGCTCACGGCGGCTTCGTGCGGGCCGTTGCCGGTGGGCACGCGGCCGATGATCTTCATGCTGGCGGCGTCGATGGCAACGAGTGTGTTCTCCTGCTTGTTCAGCACCACCAGTGTTTGCGTATGCGCGGCAGTGGCGAGGCAGGCGAGAAGCGTGGCTACAGCGAGGCGAGGAAGGCGGTGGTGATGGGGCATCGTAATCTCCATAACGGGGTGTGTGGTGATTATGTCCAGCGCGGCAGGGCAGCTGTGTGCCGGTGTGTAGCATGGCTGACGATTTTGGGCGTCTGCTTTCTCCCCCACAGGGACTTCCTTCGGTCGCCGCAAGCGGGCGAGGGGCTATACCGCGCCGCCTTTTGTTATCCCCTCTCCTGTTTACGGGAGAGGGCAAGCGAACACGGCGATGTTTGATCAGCCCGCAAACCGCCGCTGCGCATAAATCGCCAGGCCGCTGGCGACGCTGGAGAACCGATCGCCGGTAACGCGGCGAGCGTTGGGGAAAAGTGCGGCGATACGCTCGGTAAGAAAACCAAGGCCGGTGGATCCGCCGGTGAAATAGGCGGCGCTGATGTCGTCCATGCGTACGCCAGCCTGCGTGACGGTCTCGGCCGCAGTATGGACGATGCGTCCAACCTTGTGATCCAGCGCCTCCGCCTGCTGTTTCTCGCTGAACGCAACCGACAGCGACTCCTCCACTGCAGCCATGACAATGTCGGCGCGGCCCTGCATGGCAACATCAATCTTGGCTTGTTCGGCGAGTGCGGCGAGGTGATGGCCGAGCTTCTTCGTCACCACCGTCATCAGCCGCCGGTAGCGTGTGGCGTCGCTGTACATGCTGGCCATTTCGCGCAGTTCAATCACACGATTGTGCGCATAGACCGTGTTGATCAGGTGCCAGGTGGCCAGGTCGAAATAGACCTTTCCGGGCACGCGCCGCCCGCCGGGGCCGGTGGAGCCGAAGCCCAGCTCCGGCATGACTGCGGCCAGGTTCACCGAGTGGTCGAAGTCAGTACCGGCGACGTGGATGCCGTGGTTGGCGAGGATGTCGCGCTGGCGATCGATCAGCGCGTGGCGGCTGGGGCCGACGCGCACCACGGAGAAATCGGACGTGCCACCGCCGATGTCGGCCACCAGTACCAATTGCTCTTCGTCGATGCCCGATTCGTAATCCAGCGCGGCGGCGATCG
>JAEUNB010000260.1 GCA_016790625.1 Betaproteobacteria bacterium
TCTATCGTTCACTGATCGGCCTCGCCGCGATGGGCGGGTTTGTCTGGTGGAAGCGCGAATCCCTGGCCACACCTTTCTGGAAAGGTCATTTCTGGCGCGGGTTGACCGGGACGATCTCGCTGATCGCGTATTTCTACGCAATGACCAAGCTGCCGCTGGCCACGGCGATCACGCTTAATTACACCTCGCCACTGTGGCTGACGATGCTGTCGACGATTCTGCTCGGCGAGCGCTTCCGGCCTCGGTTGGTGCTGGCTATCATCGTCGGCTTTATTGGCGTGGCCCTGTTGTTGAGGCCGACGTTTTCCGGCGACAACGCACACGCCGGGTTGATCGGTCTGGCGTCGGGTTTCTTTGCTGCCTGCGCGTATGTCAATGTGAAAAAGCTGGGTGATGCCGGCGAGCCGGAATGGCGCGTGGTGTTTTTCTTTGCGTTGGCCGGCACCATCGGTTCGGCGTTGACGCAGGGCGTAGTCGAGCGGGAATTCCATCCGCTGAACGCGGCCAACATCGTGATGTTGCTCTGCCTGGGTGTCGCGGCAACCGTAGCGCAGCTCGCCATGACACGTGCCTATCACAGCGGCAATACGCTGGTCGTTGGCGCGTTTGCCTATTCGACTGTGATCTTTGCCAGTCTGGCCGGCATCGTCATTTTCGACGAAGTATTGCCGCCCATCGCCTGGGTCGGGATCGCAATCATTGTGGTCAGCGGCTTGATTGCGAGGTCTGCCGGCAAGGCTGATCGCAAGCCGGCGTTACCTGCCGAGGAAGACTGAGCGGCGATAGATTTACCGGGGTGTCGCCGTAGACTCAAACGCTGGTGCGGCTTCCAGGGGATATGCCTTGGAAAGGCGCATGGATACTGGCTTTCCGGGCCATGCACCGTTGAAGTCATGCGCCCCACTCGGCACAGTTACATTCCGCGACATAATGCGGCTTTGCCACCGCCTATCATCGATCTCATGCTGACAAATACCCGCGAGCTCTCGCTGCATCTCCACGATCCGCAATGGGTCATTTTCGATTGCCGCCACGATTTGATGGATGCCGGTAAGGGCGAGCGGCTGTATCGCGAAGGTCACATTCCCGGTGCGCACTTTGCGAACATCGACACCGACCTGTCGGGCGAGAAAACTGGCACCAATGGCCGGCATCCCTTGCCCGCGCCGGCGGCGTTTGCTGCGTTCCTCGCGCGGCATGGTGTGAGCGCGACATCGGCCGTGGTGGCCTACGACGATGTCGGCGGACAGTTTGCCTCGCGCCTGTGGTGGATGGCGCGCTGGATTGGGCTGAAGCATGTCTACCTGCTCGACGGCGGCTTGCCGAAATGGATCGCCGACGGCCACCCGCTTTCGCGCGATGTACCGGAACCAAAACCGGCGGCGTTGCGCGCCGATCCGGACGCAACCATGGTGTGGAGTGCGACTGAAGTGCTGGGACATCTCAACGATCCTGCTTTCGCGCTGATCGATGCGCGCGCCGCCGAACGTTATCGCGGCGAAGTCGAGCCGATCGATCCGGTGGCAGGCCACATCCCCGGTGCGGTCAATCGCTTCTACAAACAGAATCTCAATGCCGACCTGACGCTGCGACCAGCGGAAGAGTTGCGCAGCGAATTTCAGTCGTTGGT
>JAEUNB010000278.1 GCA_016790625.1 Betaproteobacteria bacterium
CGTGGATGCATGCGGCCTTTCTCAATTTCGACAGCGAGAAAATGTCCAAGTCTCTGGGCAATTTCTTCACTGCGCGCGAAGTGCTGAACAAGCTGAATCCGGTGCGTGGTGGCGAGGAGGTGCGTTTTTTTCTGCTGCGAGGGCACTATCGCAGCGAAATCAACTACACCTACGAAACGTTGATGGACGCGGCGAGCACGCTGATGGGCTTCTATCGCGTATTGAAGGATGTGCCACCGGACGATGTTGTGTTGGATTGGAGCCAACCCCATGCAGTCCGCTTCAAGGCGGCCATGGAAGATGACTTCGACACGCCTGCTGCGTTTGCGGTGTTGCATGAGTTGAAGGATGAGGCGCGCAGCAACAATTCGGCCCAGTTGACCGGCGTGTTGAAAGCACTAGGCGGAACGATAGGATTGTTGCAAGGCGATCCGCCCGAATTCGTGGCAGGCGCTAGCTCGGACGAAGCCATTGACCAACTCATTGCAGATCGTAACGCCGCCAAAAAAGCCAAAGACTTCGCCCGTGCCGACGCCATCCGCAAGCAGCTTGATGAAATGGGCATCGTGCTGGAAGACAAGCCCGGCGGCCTGACCGAGTGGCGGCGCAAATAACATCTCGCAAGTAAACTCCAGCACTGGTGCGGTATTTGAGCCATTTTTGGCCGGAAACCCTCAACAGTGCTGGAGTTTTCGTTTTGGGTTGCTACCAGCCACTGAATCGCTTGCAAATGTGCGTATGAATCCCAACCCTTTGCGATAATCGTTGTCGAAGCATCGCGATCTTTCCTTCAAGTCTCTCTTTCCGGTCCCCTGAATGTCTGCCACGCCCCTGAGTGTCGCCCAATCCGTTCTCCTTGCCCCGTATGGCTTGACCGAGTCTTCGATCGAATCCGTGTTTGGCGAAATCCTGACCCACGACGCCGACTACGCCGATCTGTTTTTCCAGTACTCGCGTACCGAAGGCTGGAGCCTGGAAGAAGGACGGGTGAAGTCGGGCAGCTTTAATATCGACCAAGGCGTCGGTGTGCGCGTGGTGGCGGGCGAGAAGACCGCGTTTGCTTACTCGGATGACATCAGCCGCGAAGCCTTGTCCTCCGCCGCCGCGGCTACTCGCGGCATCGCGCGCGCTGGTGGAAACGGCAGCGCCGGCAAGTCGAACAAAACCGTCGCTAAAGCCGGCCATAGCCTGTACACGTTCAATGACCCCGTTTCCAGTTTTTCCGATGCGGACAAGGTGCGCATCCTTGAGCGTCTCGAGCAGTTCGCGCGTGCCATCGACCCGCGCGTGAAGGAAGTGATGGGGCGCTTGTCGGGCGAATACGACGTGGTGATGGTGGCGCGGCACGACGGCACCTTGGCCGCCGACGTGCGGCCGCTGGTTCACATTGGTCTCACCGTGATTGCCGAGCAGAACGGACGCCGGGAGCAGGGCGGTACTGGCGGCGGTGGACGCTACGACTACACCTACTTTTCAGACGACGTATTGCGTGAGATCGCGCATCAGGCGGTGCGCGAAGCCTTGATCAACCTCGACGCGAAACCTGCGCCGGCGGGGCAGATGGCAGTCGTGCTGGGCTCGGGCTGGCCGGGCATTCTATTGCACGAAGCAGTTGGCCATAGCTTGGAAGGCGACTTCAATCGCAAAGGCAGCTCGGTGTTCTCCGGCCGTGTTGGCGAGCGCATCGCCGCCAGGGGAGTGACGGTAATCGATGATGGCACCATCGCCGACCGCCGCGGTTCGCTCAATATCGACGATGAAGGCAACCTGACTCAGCGCAATGTGCTGATCGAGGACGGCATTCTCAAGGGCTATATGCAGGACTCAATGAACGCGCGTCTGATGAATGTTCCTGTTACCGGCAACGCGCGCCGCGAATCGTATGCGCACATCCCGATGCCGCGCATGACCAATACGCTGATGCTGGGCGGCGAGAAATCTCCGGAGGAAATCATTGCCAGCGTGAAGCACGGACTTTACGCCGCCAACTTCGGCGGGGGTCAAGTCGATACGACCAGTGGCAAGTTCGTCTTTTCCGCTTCCGAGGCCTACATGATCGAGAATGGAAAGATCGCTTATCCGGTGGTCGGCGCGACCCTGATCGGCAATGGCATCGAATCGCTGAAGCAGGTTTCCATGATCGGCAATGACATGCAACTCGATTCTGGTATCGGTGTCTGTGGCAAGGAAGGCCAGAGCGTGCCGGTCGGTGTGGGCCAGCCAACATTGCGTATCGAAGGGCTGACCGTAGGTGGTACCGGCTAGTATTGGTAGCTGCAACCAGTTGACGGCCAAATTCGTAATGAATATGTAAACTTTTGCCTGCTGTTTCGACCTAACCTGTACATCTTTCGGGGCCAATCCCATGAAACGCCGTGACTTTCTGCAAGGCCTGTTCGCTGCCGCTGGTGCTGCCTCATTGTCATCCCAGGTGCGCGCTCAGGGCGCCAAGCCGGTATCAGCCGAACAGATCAAGATTGCGTTACAACAAGCGAATCAGCCCATGACCAAAATCGAGAAACTGGTAATTTCTGACGTCGAGTGGAAAAAACGCCTCACACCCGCTCAGTACAGCGTGTTGCGCGATGAAGGTACAGAACGCTCATTCACCAGCCCGTTGAACGACGAAAAGCGTAAAGGTGTCTTCCATTGCGCCGGCTGCGACCTGCCGGTCTACACCTCGGAAATGAAATTCGACAGTGGCACGGGTTGGCCAAGCTTTTTCACCACGCTGCCTGGCGTGTTCGAGACCAAGACCGACTTCAAACTGATCTATCCGCGCAAGGAATACCATTGCGCCAAGTGTGGCGGGCATCATGGGCATGTGTTTAACGATGGTCCGCAACCGACAGGGCAGCGTTGGTGCAACAATGGCGCCGCACTGGTATTCAAGCCGGCCTGATTTCGTAACCCGCTTGCGCACCGCACAAAATCCCTGCTAGTATCAATGCCATGAACATTCGCGCATTTTATTTCTGGTACTTCTATTTTTCTAAGCCTACGGCGGAGAAAGGTTA
>JAEUNB010000295.1 GCA_016790625.1 Betaproteobacteria bacterium
TCTATCGCAACAAGCAGCTGACCATTAACGGCGAACCGGTCGATACGCAGAAACTCGGCGCGGGCACCGAGATTGACCAGCGGCAACAGGTTCGCAGTATTGAAGCGATGCGCGAAAAGCTCGGCGCCAGGGCTCACACCACGCTACAGAATCCGCTGATGCCGGCGGTCAATCCGGCAGGGCTGCGCGCATTTCCGCAGCGTGAGCTGTGTCAGTACTCGAACGAGGGCTTTGCTTGCACTGTGCCCGCCGGCCACTATTTCACGATGGGCGATAACCGCGACAACAGCGATGACAGCCGTTACTGGGGCTTCGTTCCGGATCAAAACATCGTCGGCAAGGCGGTACTGATCTGGATGAACTTCGGCGAATGGAAACGTATCGGGTCGGCAATCGAGTAATTGCCAACCCCATTCGAGCGGCTACCTAGAACTTCATCTCCAGCCCGGCGCGAATATTCATTTTTGACGGCGTGGTGTTGCTGCGCCGGATGGTGCCGAATTCGTCGAAGTACGAAGACTCATTGACCGCATCCGGATGCAGGATATTGGATAGCGTGATGCGAACCTGCGTCTTCGGCGTGATCTTCCACAGCGCGTAAAGGTCGAGGTCGCGCTTGGCGGTGAGGTAGGCGTCCTGGTTGATTGCGGTGCGCACCAAACCGCCGCTGCGGTAACTGAAGCTGCCGCCGGCGGTGATTTCGCCATTCTTCATCCGGTAGTCGAGGCCAAGCGTGGCACTGAACGGCACCTGCTGGTCGAGCCGGTTGTTGGGGCCGGGCACCGAATCGACATGAGACCAGTTGCGGTTCATGTTGAAACGGAAATCGATCGGCGGCGCTTCCTTCCAGAACGTCTGCACCGGGAACTTGGCATCGAACTCCAGGCTCTTCGTATTTGCGGTACCGTCATTGATCGGCAGCGATACCCAGCGGCCGTCGATGAACTGCAGGCCGCGGCGGTTGTAGTCGGTGATGCGGCGCATTGAGGCCGACAGGCTCATCGACGCGCCGCGATCCCAGAATTTTTCCAGTGCAATGTCGATGCCGGTGGCGAGTTCCGGCTGCAAATCCGGATTGCCGCGGAAGTCGGGCGAGGTCGGCTTGTTTTCCACCGAGGTGAATTTGCGGGGAATCAGCTGGCCGGTGGCAGGCGCTTTGTAGGTGCGTGTGAGCGCCAGGCGCACCTGTTCGCCCTTGCGGCCGGGGAATTTGTACAGCGTTTGCATCAGCGGGCTCCACACGCTGGAGCGGTTGCGGATTTCGCCGTATGACTGGCCTTCGCTGGTGGTGGTGAGGCCTTCCCAGCGCAGCCCCAGATATACCGACCACTGCGGTGTCACGTTCCACTCGTCCTGCGCGAAGGCGGCGAGCTTCAGCACGCTGGCCTCGAATTTCTCGTTGCTGTTGAACGCGGGCACCGCCGGGAATACACCGGGGAACGGCCGGTCACGCTGCACCGAGTCTTCATCGCGCTTGTTGATGCCGGTGTCCCAGCCCGCCACCAGTGAGTGGCCCTCGACAATCGGCGTCGAGTATTTGCCGGTAAAGGTAAAGCCGCTGTCGTTGGCCGAGGTGTTGGTGGTGCGCTCGAGATTCTGCATGTCGCTGGCGTTGAATCCGCGCAGGAAGTTCTCGTTGCTGTTCTTGCCGTAGTTGAAGCCGACTTTGAGATCGAGCTTGGCGCCTTCTGCAAGTTTGCGAATCCAGTTCAGGTCGGTGCGGCCGAAATCGCCCTTGAAAGAATTATCGCCCTTGCTGACCGAGTAGGGTGTGGGCGGTCCGCTGGTGACGAGATAACGGAAATCGCTGACGCCGTCGTTGCGGTTACTGTTGAAGAAACTCTGCCAGCTCAGTGTGTCGCCGTTCTTGAAAGTCCAGTTGAGACGCGGGCCGATGCCGAAATTGGTGCCGTCGCCGTGATAGAGGCCAGCGGTCGAGCGAAACAGGTTGGGGTTTCCTGCCGCATCGAAACCCGATTCGGTGCCCTTGTAGGGGTAGTTGTTGATATTGCTGTTGACGAAGCCGGTGATCGACCAGGAAAAATCGCCGTCCTTGTCGGACATGATGAGATTGGCGCCGCGCGACTTGTAGAAGCTGCCTTGTGCGTAGACGGCACGAACTTCGCGCTGCGCCAGCGAAACCTTGCGCTTCAACACAATGTTGATGGTGCCAGCGATCGACTGCGTGCTGAATTCGGCGGTGGCGGCACGAACGATTTCAATCCGCTCGATCATCGTCGGCGAAAGCTGGTCGATGGTGAAACCCGGTGGCGGGCGCTCGCCGTCGAGCAGAATCTGTGTGTAGCCGCTGCCTAGGCCGCGCATGCGGATATTGCTGCCGGTGACGGTGATGCCGGGCAGGCGCTTCAATACATCGGTCAACTGTGTATCGCCGTATTTGTTGATTTCGGCGGCATTGACGACGATCTTGGTCGCGGTGTCGTCGCGGCGTGCGTCTTCTTCCTGGTTACCGGTGACTTCAATTTTGTCGAGCTTGGCTTCGACTTTACCGGCGGGCGCAGGTGCGGCAGGTCTTTTCGACTTGTCGCTATTGTCGGCGGCGGGCTTGGGTTGTGCAGGACTTGGTGTCGCGGGCTTCTTGTCTTTGTCGGCACTTTCCGCAGGTTTGTCCTGGGCCGGTGCTGTGGGTGCGGGTGTTTGCGCAAAAGCCGGTGCGGCAATCAGCAGTGCAATAAGTAACTCAAAGTGTGGGCGACGTTTAGACAAGATTCAAATCCGCGGCAGGTAAGCAGGTGGGTAGGTAATAGGGCGCCCGGCAAGAGACTGTTACGTCGTATTGGCGGGCAGGGTAACTATCAAACCCCAGTACCGGCGCGGCTTTCAGGCCGAAAATGGCTTGAGTGCCGCATCAATGCTGGAGTTTTTTGCATGCTGGCTAGGGCGAATACTATCGCGAGCCGCCATATTTGAGTGTGTCAGAGCGTAGCAACCATCAGGTGATAGAGCATCGGCCGCTCCCAGCGTCTGAAGCCGCAACGCTGGTACATGGCAATGGCGGGATTGTCCGGGTGCACCGTCAGCGAGACCTGTCGCATGCCGGCTTTGCGTGCCGCATCCAATGCGGCCAGCATTAGCTGATGTCCATAACCCTTGCCCTGAAACGCTGGCAGTAGCGCGATGCCGAGTTGCGGCGTTGCGTCATCGATATGCGCCAATCCTTGTTTGTCTGGTACCACGCGCATCCAGCAGGCGCCGATGGGGCCGGCTACGTTCGGCAGTTCGCCCACCACGCCGATATCGTCGACTCGTCCCCAGTTTTCCGCATAAATGCGCACGCCGGGTGAGTCGAGTACTTCACGCGGACGCAGTGGTGCGGGAGGCGGATCCCACAGTGCGACGTGCAGGATGTCCCAGAGGAACGATTGGTCGGCCCGGACGAGCGGGCGAATGTGAAGATCGGGTTCACGCATCATGATGTCTTTGCATTGATTGAGGAACGCAATCAGTCCCAGTCCTTCCAGCGCCGGGTTTCCGATTCATAAGTGTGTTTGTTCATGCCGAAGGTGACGCATGTCAGGCTGAACTGCTCGCCGGCAGAGGCACTCGAGTAATACGCTGGTCTATCGCCGACTCCCCGGCAACCTGAATATTGTGGCGACTTTAGTTCGACAAGTTTTTTCGGATAGTGTCCTGTTTGCACCCGATGCTGTTCGAGCGCTTCAATCAACGGCTGCAGAGCCGTTTCCGTGCGCCTTGTGTGCAGGCTACAAGAAGCGGGTCCAGACACCGTCAGCGCCATGACACTGCCATAGGTCATCACGCGCAGGCCCCACGTACGGTGTTTGTAATCCCGCATCAGGCGCACGCCCCAAACCAAAGCGAAGGGGATGCCGAGACAGGCAATCAAAAAACCAATGTCTGAGCCCAGCAAAGTCAGGCTAACGCAGGAGAAGGCTGCTCCACACACCACGCAATCGGCGGGAGAAATGTGGACGAGTTGAGAGCCGTCACGCGTCTCATTGGGTGCGGTGGCGTCCATGTCCCTCA
>JAEUNB010000304.1 GCA_016790625.1 Betaproteobacteria bacterium
TAACCGCGACCAATGCACAAGGCACCGGCGCCCCCTCCGCGCCGTCGAACAGTGTGACGCTGCCCAATGTGCCCTCCGCTCCCGTGTTCCTCAACGGCATCGTTGGTGATGGGCAAATCGTGGCGGTGTTTCAACCTTCCTCCAGCAACGGCGGCAGCCCGATCACCGGCTATACGGTGCAATGTGCGTCGAATCCGCTGCCCACACAAACCGGCACCGGCGGCGGCTCCCCGATTACGGTCACCGGCATGACCAACGGTGCGGTCTACAGTTGCGGTGTCATCGCCAGCAATGCGGTCGGCAACAGCCCCCCATCCAACCTGCTGAGCCTCATGCCGTCGGACATGGCACCGCTGACGCTGGTGTCGGTGCAATCGCGAAAGACGCACGGCAGCGCGGGCAACTTCGATCTCGCCATCGATATGCAAGCGCTCATCGGCGGTGCGATCACGGTCGAGCCGCGCGCCATCGGTGCCGGACACAGCCTCGTGTTCCAGTTCAACAACACAATCACAGCCACTGGCAACGCAAGCGCCGTCGATGCCGCGTTGGCGACTATCGGCAGCACCAACGTCAGCGCTGCGGGCAATGAAGTCACCATCAGCCTGACCGGGGTGCCGGACAATCGCCGCGCCACCATTTCGCTGACCAATGTGAACGGCCTGTCCAACAGCTTTTCCGTGTCGATGGGATTCCTGGTGGGTGATGTCGGCAGTTCCCGCACGGTCAACGGGCAGGATATCAGCGCCGTGAAGGGGCGCGCCGGCCAGGTTGCCGACGCATCGAACTTCCGTTTCGATCTGAACGCTTCCGGCGCGATCAACGCCAGCGATATTGCTGCAGTACGAAAACGCATCGGTCTATCGCTGCCCTAGTCGTCATCATAAAACTCTAGCAGCGGCGCGGCTCCCAGCACGAAAATGGCTGGAAGACCGCTCCAGCGCTAGAGTTTGTCTTTCTATTTTCGCGTTGGCAGGTGCCACAGCCATATTGCGACCACGCTACAGCAGGCGGCAGGAATCCATCCCAGATGGGCCGGCATCGCCCACCACGCCCAAGCGCAACTGACCAGCATCGTCGCCGTCGCCAATTGTTTGGCGCGCAACGGCACCGCGCGGTTGGTGCGCCAGTCGCGCACCATCGGGCCGAAACGCGGATGAGTGACCAACCATTGCTCCCAGCGTTCGCTGCCGCGCGAAAAACAGAATGCCGCCAGCAGCACGAACGGCGTGGTCGGCAGCAGCGGCAGAAAAATGCCGACAATGCCGGTCAGCAATGCCAGCGCACCGGCGACGAGCCACAACGCACGCCGCGATTGCGTAAGCCAGCCAGCTTTGCCGGGGATTTTGTTTTCATCGTTCATGCAGACGCGATGTTGGCACGAAACTGATTCAGGTTTGCATTGCCATCAAAGCGCCGCATCGATCACGCCGAACAACGAGCCTGCCTTGGCGATCAGGATGCGCATCGTCTCACTGTCGGCGCCAGCAGTGACACACAACCGCATGCCATCGACGCCGGCCGGATGATAGTCCAGATGATCGATGGCAATGCCGCGCGCGGCATATAGCCCGAGCACGCGGCACAGGACGCCGGTATCGGCGTCGAGCAGGAAATGTTGTTGCGTCCGCGAAGGGACGTCTAGAGCGGCAAGAGAAAGCGATTGCATGGTTGATCCCGATTGATTTGGCTGCAGGCAAACAGCGCGTGGGATCGACAGGCAAGGCATGCGAATTCGATCCGGCTGACCGGATCGACGCGCACGACCCGGTCAGCGGCGAATTCGAATCAGGCCGCGAATGAAGGACGGGGTCGGGATGAAGTGTGTCATGGCCACAGTGTAACCGAGACCATCACTTCGGCGGAATCGCGCCCGCGGTGGGCCAGGCGCTATCGCTCACGCGTGTCAGCGTCATCTCGAAGAAACGGATTGGGTCCTTGCCCGGCATGATGCGGTCGCCGACCTCCTTCAGCACGCCATCCTTGATGGTTGCCACGTAGCGAATCGTCATCGGGCCGGCGGGGATTTCCCATGAATAGCCGTCCTCGGTTGGCTTGAACACGTACTCGCCCGAACGGCCCTGCGCATGCGAGCGCATCGCGTAGGTACGCGTTGCCGGATTGAAGGAAATCACGCCGAAGGCATTGAAACTGGTGCGGCCATCGGCTTCATAACCACGACCCTCGACCAGTTTGATCGATCCGTCCAGCAGCGGGCCGATGCGCTCGGTTTGGGTAATTTCGTGCTTCTGGCCGTTCGGCAAAATGGTCCATGCCGGTCCCCGCCACACGCCGTCCATTTTCGCCAGGGCTTGCATGGCCTCACGCTGCGCCGCAATCAGTTCAGCGGGATTGGGCTGGCCCTGGGCTGCTGCCGTATTCGCCAACGGGGACAAAACGACGGACAACAGCACGGCGGCGATTCTTGAACGGCTCATGTGACCTCCTTGTCATGAATAGCCGCCATCGTAACGCGTTCCCGCCGATATCGTCGCTGGCACCAACATTTCATCCCGCGCCACCTGCATTTCGTCGTTAAGCGATTGGTCCGCTCATCGGCCGGGCCTAAATTAACTTGGAAGCATGCTGCCCGCCCTGCGCGGCAGCCCTGAACAACTCAAACCAGAAAGGCGACGACATGCAGGCCACCATGCTCCGACACAAGACATACGCCCCAAACAGCAAATTACCCTTCGCCACCCTGACCGCGGCCGTACTGCTGACTGCCGCACTGGTTCCCCAGCCGGCCCATGCCG
Organism: Betaproteobacteria bacterium; assembly: GCA_016790625.1. Lineage (GTDB taxonomy): Bacteria > Pseudomonadota > Gammaproteobacteria > Burkholderiales > Usitatibacteraceae > UKL13-2. The sequence continues at coordinate 2,757 of JAEUNB010000304.1, forward strand.
AGATCCGCATTTCGTTGCCGTCGTTTTTCAATTTCGGGCCGAAAAGCACGGTGGAAATGAACTCCCCGGGCCGCCATCTGCGCATGCAGATCCGCGGCAGCGCCACCTTCAACGCCACCGAAGACGATGTGCAGACCCTGAACGGCAAAATGACCCTGCAGGAAAAGCGCAATGGCCAGATGCGACGCATGGTGTTCGAATCCGACGCCGGCGGCATTACTCGCACCTACACCATCGACGGCAAGGCACAGCCGCTCGATGCCGACGGCCGCCGCTGGCTGGCGACCCTGCTGCCCTGGGTGATTCGCGAAACCGCCTTCGATATGGAAAAACGCATCAAGCGCATCCACGCTGCGGGCGGTGCGGATGCCGTGCTGGCCGAGATCGAGCGCATCGAGACCGGTCATGCGCGCGGACGCTACATCGACGGCCTGAGCAAACTGGGCGCGCTGGAAGACCGGCAGGTTCAGCGCCTGATCGCGGCAGTCGCGGCGATGGATTCCGATTTCGAACGCCGCTCGGCATTGAGTGCGGTGACCGGCAGCCAAACGTTAAGTACGGCAGCACAGGTTGCGGCGCTTAATGTCGTGGCGAAGATGGACTCCTCATTCGAGCAGCGCAGTGCGCTGGTGGCGCTGACGCCCAAGCTGGCGGCAGAAACAACGGTTGCGCAAGCCTGGCTCAATGCGGCTGGCAAGATCGATTCCGACTTCGAGCTGCGCGGCGCCATTGACGCCATCGCCAAACGCGAGCCGTTGTCATCGATTTATCTCGATGTGCTGATCGAAGCGACGCTGAAACTGGATTCGGACTTTGAGCATGCCGCCGCTCTGGTCACGATTGGCCGCCAACTGGCCAAGGCAACGCCGGCACAAATGAATGCGTATCTCAAATCAGTACAAAAGATCGATTCCGACTTTGAACGCAAGAATGTGCTGGTCAACTTCATTAACCGCAATACCCTGGACAAGGCCGGCATCCTCGGCGTGCTGCAGGCCATGGATGGCATGAGTTCGGGCCACGAAATCCGCTCGGTGTTGAGCGAACTTGCTCAGCGCATGCCGGCCGACAGCGAGCTGGTGGCGCGTTATCGCCGTGCCGCGCGCAATCTCAATGAGCACGAACGTGGCCGGGCCGAGAAGGCGCTGGACCACCTCAATATGTAGTCAATGCGTGACTGTCGAAGGAGGTGAGGATTGCGGGATAATTGCGCCTTCCTCATCAATCGCTTCCCGCCATGACGCTCAATCGCCTGCCGCTGATCTGCCTTTCCGTCATTTCACTCGCTACCCTGCCCGCCTGCGACAAGGCGGCCGAAACCGCCGGCAAGGCACTGGACGCGAGCCGCAACGTCACCACCGGCAAGGGCGGCAGCGTGGTCACCGGCAGCGCCGGCCCAGCTGGTACCGAGGGCGAATCGAAGCAACTGGTGAAGTGCGACGCACCCATCGCCATGGTGGCGGTGAACGAAAACCCGCGCGGCTATGCCTACGCCACCGGCGGCCGCTTCCCCAACCTGCCGGAATCGCCGGTACCGCTGATCCGGCTGATGCTGCAGCAAAGCGGCTGCTTCCGTGTGGTCGACCGCTTCCTCGGACTGGAAGCGACGCGCCGCGAAGTCGACCTGCAGAACGAAGGCCTGACGCGCAAGGACACCACCGTAAAGCCACGCGGCAAGGTGCTCGAATCGCAATACGCCATCACGCCGAATCTGGTGTTCTCCGAGAACAACGCTGGCGCCGCCATCGGCGGCGTGGTCAGCCAGATTCCCAAGGTCGGCCAGTACGCCGGTGTGCTGTCGGGGCTCAAATTCTCAGAGGCGCAAGTGACCATGTTCGTGACCGACAACGAAACCACCGAGCAGTTGATCGCTGCCGAAGGTTCCGCCCGCGCCACCGACATTGGTGTTGGCGGCCTGCTGATCGGCAAGCTGGGCAGTGCCGGCGGCCTGGGCTGGGGCAATACCAACGAAGGCAAGGTGGTGGCCGCTGCAATGCTCGATGCGATCAACAAGGTCGCGCTGCAGGCAAAGAAACTGGCGGCGAAGGAAATGCCGCCGGCTGCGGCGACGAAGAAATAACCGAATTCAAGTTTGAAACTCCAGCACTGGCGCGCCATTCCAGACAGAAATTCCCTGCAAGCCCCACCAGTGCTAGAGTTTTACTTCCCGGCCGCGCTCAGCCTCGACCAAAAACAACCGTCACACCCAGCACACGCCCATCCAACCCGTCACCGATTTCGATTTTCGCGTGATGAAATTCCGCGATGCGCGCGACGAGCGATAGGCCGATGCCGCTACCACGGCCACCGTTGCCGGGAACGCGGTAGAAGCGATCGAAGATGTGAGCCTGT
>JAEUNB010000330.1 GCA_016790625.1 Betaproteobacteria bacterium
GGCGATCTGGCTGAACAAACATCCCGAGGATGAGCGGCTGGGCGCGAAACATGCGCCGACAATCAAGACGGCGGCTGTGCTGCCATTCCGCGCACCGCACCTGACCAGTCAACTGCTGAAAGAACGCGGCACGACTGAGAAGGGTGAGATTTTTTCCAGCCTCGATCCGAAGATGCAAGCCACCATTGAACGCACGATTGCCCAGCGCATCGAGCGTGAACGCGGCACCGGCATCCGCAATGCCGCCGCCATCCTGCTCGACAGCGAGACCATGCAAGTCAAGGCGCTGATCGGCTCGGCCAATTTCTTCGACAAGGATATCGATGGGCAGGTGAACGGCGTGCTGGCGAAGCGCTCGCCGGGTTCGACACTGAAGCCTTTTATTTACGCACTGGCGTTCGACCAGGGCGTGCTGCATCCGATGACGGTGCTGAAGGACGCGCCGACGGCATTCGGTCCTTTCAGCCCAGAGAATTTCGATGGCCGGTTTGTCGGGCCTATTACGGCACAGGATGCGCTGACCCGCAGCCGCAATGTGCCGGCGGTGCAAGTGGCCGCGAAGCTCACGCGACCGAGTTTGTATGACCTGATGAAGACATCCGGTGTCGCCAATCTCGCCAGCGAGAAACACTACGGGCTCGCGCTTACGTTGGGTGGTGGTGAAGTGACGATGGAAGAGTTGGCGCGGATGTATGCGATGTTGGCGAATGGGGGAGATTTGCGTCCGATTCAATATGCCGTTGCGAAGCAACCCAGCCCATTCCCTCTCCCCCAGCCCCTCTCCCGCAAGCGGGAGAGGGTGGCCGAACGGCCGGGAGAGGGGACTCGTCCATCAACGCATCTGCTCTCCGAAGAATCCGCCTTCGTCACCCTCGACATGCTCAAAACCAACCCGCGTCCCGATACCGGCCAGCCAGCCCAACCTGCCGTCGCATGGAAGACCGGCACCTCATGGGGTTTCCGCGACGCGTGGACGGCCGGTGTGTTCGGCCGCTACGTGCTGGTGGTGTGGGTGGGCAACTTCGACGGCGCGGGCAATCCGGCATTCATCGGCGTTTCTGCTGCGGCGCCGCTGTTCTTCAATATCGTCGATGCCTTGCGCCATGAAGGGGTCATCGCAAACGAAACGCCACGCCTGCCGCCGGGCAAGCTTACGCGCGTCGATGTGTGCGCAGGTTCAGGCGACTTGCCGAATGCCGATTGCCCGCAGCGCGTATCGACTTGGTACCAGCCCGGCAAATCGCCGATCCGCATCTCGCAATTGCACAAGCGCGTGTTGATCGATCGCCGCACGGGTGAAGCGGTGTGCGATGAAAACGCCAACACGCAATGGCAGGTGATCGAGCAGTGGCCGTCCGACATGCAACGCCTGTTCCGCGAAGCCGGCATGCCGCGGCGTGAAGCGCCTCGTTTGCCGGATTGCGAAGGGCGAAAGGTGGAGCGTCGCGGTGTTGAGCCGCAGATCGTCTCGCCCTTGCGCGCTGTCACTTACACCGGGCGCCTGTCGAAGCCGGTGCCGCTCTCGCTGCGCGCCGAAGGTGTGCGCGGCAAGCAATACTGGTTTTCCAACGAAGCCTTTATCGGCGAAGTCACTGCCGGTGAAAGCCTTGCATGGAATCCGCCCAAAGCGGGGCGTTACGTCCTGCGAGTGGTCGATGAGAGCGGACTCGCTGACAGCCGCGATCTGAGCGTCGAGATCGTTCCGTAGCCAAAACTCAAGCACTGGTGCGGCTTTCAGGCCAAAAATGGCTGTAAAGCCGCGCCAATGCTGGAGTTTTGTGCACGCATGCGGGCGAAATCCTGTGCGGTTTCCGCGCGATACCCCGGTCAATGGCATCATTCGCCCTATCAATCACGGGAGTCGAATGTAATGCCGAGCAAGGTTGTCGAAGGTGCGGAACGCGGGTGGATTATTCCCATTGGCGGCGCAGAAGAAAAAGAAAATTCCCCGGAAATCCTCAAGCGCTTTGTTTCGCTCTGCGGCGGCGGCGATGCCGATATCGTGGTGGTACCCACCGCAAGCCAGTTGCCTGACACCGGCGCGCGCTATGAAAAGATTTTCGGAGAACTGGGCGCGGGGCGGGTGACGGCGATGGATTTCGACACCCGCCGCGATGGCGAGGAAAAAGGCCGCATTGATCGTCTCGAATCGGCCACCGGCGTGTTCTTTACCGGCGGCAACCAATTGCGCCTCTCCACCATCCTTGGTGGCACCTCGATCGCGAAGTCGCTGCGCCGTATCAACGCCGCCGGCGTGCACATGGCCGGCACCAGTGCAGGTGCCGCCTTTATTTCCGAACACATGATCGCCTTTGGCGAGGAAGGCTCCAGTCCGGTTGCCGGTTCGGTCCGCCTGGCGCCTGGGCTGGGGCTGACCAACCGCTTCATCATTGATCAGCATTTTCGCCAGCGCGACCGGTTGGGACGATTGCTTGCGGCGTTGGCATACAACCCGTTCGCCGTTGGATTGGGGCTGGACGAAGACACCGCTGCGTTTATCGGCCCGGACAATACGGTGGAAGTGGTGGGCAGTGGCGCGATTACCGTGATCGACGCGTCGGGGCTGGAATTTTCCTCAATGGATCGCGTGCAGGAAGGCCAGCCGGTGTGCATGCTGGGCATAATGGTGCATATCCTCGCGGCGGGTGCCACCTTCAATTTGCATACAAGAAAGGCGTCGCCCGGCACGTTGAGCGCGAAACGCTAGCAGTCGAAGGGTTTTGATCAGCAGGAAAACGCAGTCGAACAAAACAGGGAGATACGGCATGCGCATTCTCGATCGTTCGGTTTACGTAGGTCCATCGCTGTACGCACACTTTCCGGTGATACGGGTCGAGCTCGACCTGGGCGAACTGGAAAAATGGCCGACCGCGAAGCTGGGCACGGCGTATGTGATGAAGCTGATCGAGGCGCTGCCCAGCCTGAAGGAGCACGGTTGCAGTTATCGCGAGCCGGGCGGCTTTATCCGCCGCATGCTGGAAGATGAGGGCACGTGGCTGGGACATGTGTTCGAGCATGTGGCGATCGAGCTGCAGAACATCGCCGGCGAAGACGTCACGTTCGGCAAGACCCGCAGTACCGACAAACCCGGCGTGTACTCGGTGGTGTACGAATATGCGCAGCGCGACGAAGGCATCGAAGCCGGTGAGCTGGCGCTGCGATTGCTGTGTTCGCTGCTGCCGGAAAATCTGCGGCCGGAAGACGCCGTCGGCGCCGACTGGGATTGGCCCAAGGCGCGCGACGAGTACATACGCTATGCACAGCGTAGAGCGCTCGGCCCGTCGACCGCATCGCTGGTGAAGGCCGCGGTGGCGCGCGATATTCCATGGTTCCGCATGAACGAGCAGTCGCTCATCCAACTTGGGCACGGCAAGCACCAGCAGCGCATCCAGGCCACCGTCACCGGTCGCACCAGCTACATTGCTGTGGAACTGGCGCAGGACAAGGAGGAGACCAACAAGATCCTCGCCGCCATCGGGCTCCCCGTGCCGCAGCAGCGACTGGTGCGCACTCCGGACCGGGCCGTAGCCGCCGCACACAGGCTCGGCTTTCCCGTCGTGACCAAGCCATACAACGGCAATCATGGGCGTGGCATCTCGGTGCGGCTGATGGACGACGAATCGGTGCGCAAGGGATTCGAACTGGCGAAGGCGGAATCGACCTCGGTCATTGTTGAGACCTACCTTGAGGGGGAGGATCACCGCTTGCTGGTGGTCAATGGCGAACTTATTGCCGCGACGCGCCGCACGCCGGGGCACGTGGTGGGCGACGGCACGTCCAGCGTTCGCAAGCTGGTTGAGGAAGTGAACAAGGACCCGCGACGCGGCGTCGGCCACGAGAAAGTGATGACGCGTCTGGAACTCGACGAGCAGGCCGATATGATGCTGGCGCGCGTCAGCATGACCGCCGACTCGGTGCCGGCAAAAGATCAGGTGGTGATGTTGCGTTCGACTGCAAACCTCTCCACTGGCGGTACGGCTACCGACGTGACTGACGTGATCCACCCGGACAATCGCGACATGGCGGTGCGCGCCGTGGTCGCCATAGGCCTTGACGTGGGTGGAGTGGATTTCCTCATTTCCGACATCACCAAGAGCTACAAGCAGGCGGGCGGCGGCATCTGCGAGGTGAATGCCGCGCCCGGTTTCCGCATGCACGTGGCGCCGTCGGAAGGCAAGGCGCGCGATGCGGCCGGCCCGGTGATCGATATGCTGTTCCCGCCCGGCACGCCGTCCCGTGTGCCGATTTGCGCGGTGACGGGCACCAACGGCAAGACTACAACGTCGCGCATGATGGCGCATATCGCCAAGATGGCCGGTTTCACGCCGGGCCTCACCACCACCGACGGCGTCTACATCGACGGCCAGCGTACGGTGGAAGGGGATATGACCGGACCGGTGGCCACGCGCATGGTGCTGGCCGATCCGAAGATCGATTTCGCGGTGCTTGAGATCGCGCGCGGCGGATTGCTGCGGGCGGGCATGGGCGTGCCCTTTATCGATGTGGGCGCGGTGCTCAATGTGGCATCCGACCACCTCGGCATGAAGGGCATCGATACGCTCGAGCAACTGGCGGAAGTGAAGAAAATCGTCATTGAGGTGGCGAAGGACTGCGCGGTATTGAATGCCGACGATGCCAACGTGATCAAGATGAGCGCGGATACGGAAGCGAAGAATATTTGCTACGTGACCATGAACCCAAACCACAAGCTGGTGCGGGAGCACATCCGCGCGGGTGGGCGGGCCTGCGCGCTCGAAGCGGGGGTGAACGGTCACATGATCGCGCTCTACGACAAAGGTGCGCACCTGCCGCTGATGTGGACGCACCTCATTCCCGCCACGCTCGAAGGCCGCGCCATGCACAACGTGCAGAACGCCATGTTCGCTGCGGCGATCGCGTTTTCGATGGGCATCAAGCTCGATTCCATTCGCCAGGGCTTGCGCACTTTCGACACCACCTTCTTCCAGGCGCCGGGCCGCATGAATGTGTATGACGAGCACCCGTTCAAGGTGATTTTCGATTACGGTCACAATGCCCACGCCGTCGGCGTGATGGCCGATCTGGCGGGCCGGATGGAGGTCGCCGGCCGGCGCATCATCGTGGTGGCCGGACCGGGCGACCGGCGCGACGAAGACATCGTCGCCATTGCGGAGACGGTAGCTGGACGGTTCGACCATTACATCTGCCGCCGCGATGACGATTTGCGCGGCCGCGAGCCCGACGCCGTGCCGAAAATGATTGCCAAGGTTCTGCGCGACAAAGGCGTGAATGAGGCGCAGATCACCATCATTCCCGACGAACAGGAAGCAATCGATGCTGCGTTGCGCATGGGCCGGCAGGGCGACCTCCTGCTGGTGTTCGCCGACGCGCTGGCCCGGTCCTGGAAGCAGGTCACCAAGTTCCGCCCCGAAGGTGCGCCGGCCACCGCCGCGCCGTCCACCAAAGCGCCTCCCCTTCCGGTGGACGACGCCAGCGATTCATTGCTGGGCACCAAGGGTGACGTTGGCGATGGCGCACTCGAGTCCGCCGGCTTCGTGCGCGACGAGCGCGGCATCCGCTTCGTCAAGGACAGCGAAGACTGACGATCTTGCCGTACCTGCAATCGTATCCGGTCGTCGAGGCGTTTGAAGTCGAGCTGAAGCTCTGCTTCGAGGATTCGCGGCGATTGATGGGGCATAACCGTTTCACGTCGGGAACCGCCGCCATTCTGACCACGGCGGGACCGGATGCGACCGATGCGGATTCCGTGCGCCGCTGGCAGCAGGTGGCGCAAGCCTTGGTGGGTGAGCTGGGCTGGCACGCGCAGGTCGATGAGCCGCGTGCGCATCGGCATGCAAACGGTTTTGAATTGATCATTCCCTGTCCGCCGGATCGCCTCTACACCGCGACCGAAATCAATGAATACGCGTGGGAGGTCGGTTGCGGCGTCGGCGACGTTGATGACAATTTTCAACACATCGATTCGGGTTTCGATCTGCACCAGCGCTTTGGCAACGGTGGTGACGGTCGCGATGCGCTGGAGTATTTCCGCACCATCGATGCCGCCGAACGCGAACCGGCGATCACTGCGCTGACTGCTGAAGCAACGAGCCGCGGCCTGCCGGTGTTTGCCGATGACGATGACATCTCCATAGGCGCCGGTGCAGGCAGTGTGACGTACGCTATCAAATCGTTGCCGACGCCAGCTGATGTGCCATGGTCGCAGTTGTCGGCAATTCCGATTGCCATGGTCACCGGCTCCAACGGCAAAACCACAACGACGCGCTTGATTGCCGCCATGCTGGACGCAGCTTCCGAGAGATATACCGACCATGTCGGCATTTGCGGGACCGAGGGTGTGCTGGTCGGCCAAGATTGGGTGGAGCGCGGCGACTATTCCGGCCCAGCCGGCGCGCGACAGGTGCTGCGCGACAAGCGGGTCACCGCTGCCGTGTTGGAAACCGCGCGCGGCGGAATATTGCGGCGCGGGCTTGCTGTGGCGCGCGCGGATGTCGCGGTGGTCACCAATATTTCCGCCGACCATTTCGGTGAGTACGGTGTGGACAATCTCGATGACTTGGCTGAGGTGAAGCTGACGCTGGCGCGAACGCTGGATCGCGATGGCACGCTGGTGTTGAATGCAGATGATCCGCTGCTGCTGGCGCGAGTGTCACAGCAGACCTGCGAGGTCGCGCTGTTCTCGCTCGACGATGATCTTGAGGCGATGAAGACGCATCGCGAACGGGGACGGGATACCTGCGGCATCAAAGACGGTGAGATGTGGTTGACTCAAGGCGGTGCGCGTCACAGCCTCGGCAGGATTGCTGCCATGCCGCTGACGGTGGAGGGGGCCGCCACCTACAACGTCGCCAATATTGCGGCCGCATCGCTGGCAGCGTCGGCGCTTGGCGTTTCACCATCAATCATCTCGCAAGTACTCGCGCGTTTCGGCCAGTCGCGTATCGACAATCCGGGGCGGCTGGAACGCTGGTCGTTTGCCGGCATCAATGTGCTGATCGACTACGCGCACAACCCTGACGGCCTCGCGCGTCTGCTGGCGGTCGGCCGCACGCTGGTAAAAAACGACGGTCGCCTGTCGCTGCTGCTGGGCCAGGCCGGCAATCGCGATAACGACGCGATTGCCGAATTGGCGCAGACGGCAGCAGGAGCAAAGCCGGATCACATTCTCATCAAGGAATTGCCCAGCATGCTGCGTGGTCGTCAGCCGGGCGAAGTGTCTGCGCTGCTCAACACCGGCTTACTCGCCGCCGGTTTTCCGGCCGGAGACATTGCTTTCGAGCCGGATGAGATGACAGCGGTGCGACGTTTGCTAAGCGATGCAAAAACAGGGGATGTGCTGATTCTCCCCGTGCACCAGAAAGCTGCTCGCGAAGCGGCCGCGGCATTGCTCGACGAGATGGAGCGCAGCGTCTGGCGTACCGGGCAAGTGTTACCTGCATAGAGAAATCCAGGATTGGTGCGGTCTCCAGACCAAAAATGGCTGAAGAGCCGCACCAGTGCTAGGGCTTCAAGACTTTGTCTTCTCGAATCGCCATTCCATTCCGCGCTCCTTGCCCTGAATGGTTCCTTCGATGCGCGCCTTCATCGCACCGTCAGCTTCGATCCAGTAGATCACGCGCTGCGGAAAATCGTGCGCAGGGTTTTCGAACACAACTTTCTTCTCGCCCATTTCCTTTAGCTTGAATTCGGTCGGCGCCCTGCCACCGGGGCTGGCGAGGTATGCCAGCGCGCCGTCCTTCTCGACAATGCGCAGGAATTCGAACGAATTGCGTTTCCCGCTGGTGAGATTGGTCGCGACCATCATCTTGCCGCGTGGGCCCAGCCACGATTCCTGCACGATCTCGCCGTCTTTGGCTTGCGTCCACGTACCGGCCATCCAGGCGAGTTTGTCGATTTCCTGCGCGTGTACGGTGATTGAAAAACCGGCACAGCAAAGCATGGCGATGAATATCTTTTTCACATGACCTCCCAGGTTATTGGCACTCAAGCCGATTTCCACAAACCGATCGCGTTGCCGTCGAGGTCGGCAAACCACGCGAACTGCCCCATGCCGGGCACATCGCTGGCCGGCACCAACACCTTGCCGCCGAGTTTCTCCGCCTTTGCCAGCGACTGGTTGATGTCGTCCACCTGCACGTAGAACGTGACGTACGACTTGGGCTCCTGATCCGGCACGGCGATATTGCCCTGTATGCCTTCGCCGCTGCCGGTATTGATCATATTGGCCGGGCCATGTGACTCGATATTCCAGCCGAACAGCTCGCTGTAAAACTGTTTCGATTTATCGCCCTGGCGGGTACCGATTTCAAAATGCACGACGGGTTGCCCCATGTTGACCTCCCTGGTTGAGAACAAGCCAAGGATAGGCGGCGATCAGCGCGGCGTATTGTACGAATCCGACATGTGGGCGTTCGCAGAAAGCCGGGCTATCAATTTCGTACATGCTTGTGAGGGGCACTTCTCCCTTTGGAAAAGGGAGATCGAGAGGGATTTCACGGTCGTCGCATTTTGGAAACGCTGAAAATCTCCCTCAATCCCTCTTTAGAAAAGAGGGAAGTGCCTCGCATCCACGCCAGCGCTATTTCAAGATCAGCGTTTTAGCGGGCGTCACGGCGCGTTGCCGACCATTGCCGCAGATAAGCCATTGAGCGAGCGGTAAAACGCCTGCGGCGGCTGGCCGGCGAAGCGCTTGAAATCGCGAATCATGTGCGCCTGGTCGAAATAGCCGGCGGCGAATGCAGCACCGGCCCAACGTCCCGGTGACGCTTCTTCCTGCTCGACAGCATCGAACAACCGCCGGAAGCGGAAGATGCTGGCCAGCAATCGGGGCGGGATGCCGACTTCATGCAGGAAGCGGCGCTCCAGCTGACGCGAGGAGAGTCCGCTTTGTGCGGCTAGGTCATCGATCGTCAGTGTCGTCGATGCGTTGCGTAGCAGGTTTACGCAATGCGCGACTGCGGCATCTGGTGCAATGCGCGACTGCGATAGGCGCTGCATCAGAAATTTCTCCACCACGCGGACCTTTGCAAAAACATCACCTGCGCTGTGGACTTCATCAAGCAGGTGTTCGCTGTCACGCGCCCAAACGGACGTGAGGTCCAGACGCATATCGGTGTTCTCCACCATCGCCATGCCCAGCAAAGCCCGAGCGCCTGCAGGATGAAACCGCACGCCGATCACGCCGGCATTCGTACCCGGCCGCAGCACCAACTGCCGTGAAATCTGTCCGGCAAACACCAGGCGCGATTGCGTTGTCGCAATATTGTCATCGCTGATTTCGGCGAAACGGTCGCCGTAGTGCAGCACCAGCTCGGGATGGCCATCGGGGACGATGCGCTGTGTGTCCTCGCCATTACCCGACACGCCGCTAGCGTCGAATACCCAGATACAGCGGATGAGATGGGCCAGTGATTGGTGGGGCGGGAGTTCGGTGTAGAACATGTCTGGATTGTACCGCCCACCAAATCTTTCTAGATCTATTCATCTTTCATGCCGCAGCGATCGACTATGAAGTTTTCAATCGCCTGCAGCGCCTCATTCGGCGATGTTTGCAAAAGCGCGTGCGGGGCGTGAAGTTGCACAATGCGGGTTTCGGGTAGCGCAGTCGTGATGACTCTCACTGCGGAGGATGGCACCAATCGATCTTTGGTTGCCTGAAGATAGAGCACCGGTGCCTGAATTGCCCCCAGCTTGGCAGAGAAGTCCACGGTCATGACAGCGCGCAATCGATGGCGTAGCACATCGGGCGCGACTTGTTTCAGTGACTCGGCCAGCATTGCCCGCGTTGCGGCTGTGGCAAAGCGGCCCAGCATCAACGTCTCATGTATCAAGCCCGGCGCGATCCCAAGTGGAATCCAGCTTGTCAAGGACTTGAGCCGCGTGGTTGCCGGACGCGGATTGCGGGCGAAGGTGCAGCAAAGCACTAAACCGACAAGCCCGACCGGCCTCGATGCTGCAAGCGATATGGCAATTGGACCAGAGAATGACTCGCCAACAATAATGAAAGGCTCCTGCGTTGGCAGGGTAGTGCGAGCTATCGCCTCAAGCTCGTTGTAACCAAGATTGCCTATCGTTGGGTAGCGAACGACACGAACAGCGAATCTTCCACTTAGTACATCAATAAATGGTTTGAACTGGAGACCTGTTCCATCCATGCCCGGAAGCAAGATGACAGTGAGCATAGGATGACGGTGTGTGGTTATTGACGGGGTCGATATGTGCCCCCATTTTGACGGAATGTGCGGCAATCACAAGCTCGTTTATCCGTCGCAATGAACTCCGATATTGCATAGGTTGTGTCCTGAGACCAAGCATCCGCGAGCCTCTCCAAGCCATTGTCGCCAAAACCCGCATGGATAAAGGCTCTCCGGGCGATGCCTGGTTGAAAGTCACGCCGCGTCGTACGCCTTCTTCAGCCAGGCCTTCACTTCGGCATCGACGTCCTTGGGGCTGGAAAGCCGCACACGATGCGAGACCATGGCGTTGAAGCTGCCAGAGGCTTCCAGCCGGTCGGTGACCGGCTCATTCTTGAAATTGATGCCGAGGTCAACGCGGGTGGCGGTGGATGCCTGGATCAGCGCGAACTGTTTGTTGCGGCGGAAGCTGACACAGGTTTTCTTCGGCGAGATTTCGACGTCCTTGCCGAGTTTTTCAACTGCGGCGGCAACCGCTTCGTAAATCGGCTTTAGTGCGGCCTTGGCGCCAGTGTATTGAGCCTCAAGCAAATCGTCACCGGCTGGCGCAGTGTCGCCGGATTCTCGCGCGGAGAGTGCAATGGTATTAGCATAGCCGTGACCGAGTTCGTGCTCGGTTTTCAGCCACGCGACGATCTCGCCATGCTTGGCGAAGTTCTTCTTCCGCGCCATCGCCACCCAGGTATCGAACGATTTGCCGGTGTTCTTTTCCAGATTGGCTTTCATGGTGACGATGGCGTTCTCGACTTTGCCCATGTTGTCTCCTCGCTTGATTGAGTTCGGGTGTTATTTCTTTTCGGACGCCGCCTTCAGCCGGTCCAGCGCCGGTTTCCAATCCAGCGGCCCGGTATCGAAACGCGTTTTCAGATTGCCCAGTACATACGGCCACGCCTTGGCGAAATAGTCGAAGGTCTTGTCCCA
>JAEUNB010000347.1 GCA_016790625.1 Betaproteobacteria bacterium
GGACGGGTCGAATACCGCGGCCGCTTGAACGACCATGAAACCGCTGCCCTGCTCAAGGGCGCGCGCGCGTTGTTGTTTCCTTCTCTGGCGGAAGGATTCGGGCTGCCGCTGGCCGAGGCGCTGGCAGCAGGCGTACCAGCCATCGTTTCGGACATTGCTGTGTTCCGCGAGCACGGGGGCGACGTACCGGAATACGTTGACCCTCTGGATGGGCCGGGGTGGAAGAGCGCCATCCTGCAATATGCAAAAGTAGATTCGCCGCAGCGCGCGGCACAGCTGGAGCGGATGAAACATTGGCGTCCGCACACGTGGCAGACACATTTTGAAACCGTGCAGTCGGTGCTCGAAACGGTTGCGCAATCGCCCCAGCGAGTTACCAGCCAACCGTCTGCAGATAAAACTTCGCGATGAAACGCGCAATAAAAAACGCCGGGCAAGCCGGCGTTTTTTATTGATGCGTGCGAGATCTACTTCTTTGGCGTCTCAGCCGGCTTCGCATCCGGCGCTTTCGCCGCCGACGCGCTTGCCGGGGAAGTAGCCGCTGCAGGCGCAGGAGTAGCCACCGGTGCGGTCGATGGCGCGGCTGTGGATGCTGCCGGCGCCGCGGCTGGAGCAGCGACTGGCGTAGCCGCCGGCGCGACCGGGGCAGCAGGCGCGGCGGCCTTCACTTCCACCTTCACCGGCTCGGCTGCCTTCGGCGCATGAGTGGCCGCCGTGCCGAACAGCGGCACGATCAACAGCGCGACGATATTGATGATCTTGATCAGCGGGTTCACGGCCGGGCCGGCGGTGTCCTTGTAGGGGTCGCCCACGGTGTCGCCGGTCACCGCCGCCTTGTGCGCATCGGAGCCCTTGCCGCCGTGATTACCTTCCTCGATGTACTTCTTGGCGTTGTCCCACGCGCCGCCGCCGGTACACATCGAGATCGCCACAAAAAGGCCGGTGATGATGGTACCCATCAGCATGCCACCCAGCGCCTTGATGCCGTTGTCGAGTCCCATTAGTGCGCCTACGATCACGACAATGGCAATCGGTGCCAGCACCGGCAGCAGCGACGGGATGATCATTTCCTTGATCGCGCCCTTGGTGAGCAAATCAACCGCCTTGGAGTAATCCGGCTTGCCGGTACCATCCATGATGCCTTTGATCTCGCGGAACTGGCGGCGCACTTCTTCCACCACCGAGCCTGCGCAGCGACCTACGGCTTCCATCGCCATGGCGCCGAACAAATAAGGAATCATGCCGCCTGCAAACAGACCGATGATAACGGCCGGATCAGACAGATCGAACGTGAGGTGGCGGCCAGTCTCTTCCAACTTGTGCGTGTAGTCGGCGAACAACACCAACGCGGCCAGACCGGCAGAACCGATGGCGTAACCCTTGGTGACGGCCTTGGTGGTGTTACCCACGGCATCCAACGGGTCGGTCACGTTGCGCACGGAATCTGGCAGACCCGACATTTCGGCAATGCCACCGGCGTTATCGGTGATCGGGCCATATGCGTCGAGTGCAACGACGATACCCGCCATAGACAACATCGATGTTGCGGCAATCGCCACACCATACAGACCGGAAAACTTGAACGCGGCGTAGATCGCCACGCAAACGGCCAGCACCGGCCATGCGGTCGAACGCATCGATACACCGATACCGGCGATGATGTTGGTGGCGTGACCCTTGGTGGACGCTTCTGCAACGTGCTTGACCGGCGCGAACTGGGTGCCGGTGTAGTACTCCGTAACCCAGACCAGGAACGCGGTGAGCGCCAGACCCACCACCGAGCACAGCCACAGGTTCATGGTGCTGTACATCGGATTTTGTGCGTCAACACCTTTCATCACCCAATCGGTGAGTAAATAAAACGCGAACAGGGCGATGACACCGGCAACGATAAGCCCCTTGTACAGCGCCCACATGATGTTCTTGTCGTCGGAAGTCTTGACGAACCAGGTGCCGATGATGGAGGCGATGATGGCGAAGCCACCCAACACCAGAGGATAAATCACCGCCTGGGTTGCGTAGGCACCCGGAATCAGCAATGCACCCAACACCATGGTGGCGATAATGGTCACCGCGTAGGTTTCAAACAGGTCAGCCGCCATGCCTGCACAGTCGCCGACGTTGTCGCCGACGTTATCGGCGATCACCGCCGGATTGCGCGGATCATCTTCCGGAATACCGGCTTCCACCTTACCGACCAGATCGGCACCGACGTCAGCGCCCTTGGTGAAGATACCGCCGCCCAGACGCGCGAAGATCGAAATCAGCGACGAACCGAATGCGAGACCAATCATTGGCTTGATCACGTCGCTCAATTTCGCGCCATGCGCGCTGCTGCCCACCAGGTAGTAATAGAAGGCAACCACCGACAACAGGCCCAGACCGACCACCAGCATGCCCGTGATGGCTCCGCCCTTGAAGGCGATATTCAGCGCCGGGTTGACGCCGTTCTTGGCGGCTTCGGCGGTGCGCACATTGGCGCGTACAGACACGTTCATGCCGATGTAACCGGCCGCGCCCGACGCGATGGCACCGAGGGCAAAGCCAATTGCCGTCGGCCAGCCGAGCAATACGCCGATCAGCACAAACAGTACCGCACCGACGATACCGATGGTGGTGTACTGGCGGTTCAGGTAGGCCTTGGCGCCGGCCTGGATCGCCGCCGCGATTTCGCGCATGCGGTCGTTGCCATCGGGTTGCGACAGAATCCACTTGCTCTGCCAGCCGCCGTAAACCAGCGCGAGTACCGCGCAGGCCAGGGCGAAGACTAATCCGTTATCCATTTACTCACTCCCAGGGAAATTGATGCGTTGCTGCATTACTTGAATGACTGCAGTTTTTTGGTGAAACAAGGCTGTGAAAAAACGCACAATCTTAGCAGATGCGGCGCCTCGCGATGAACCCGTGTGGAGGGCAAAGATGAAATCGCGGCCTGCTGCGATTCAGAGGCCGAATAGCCCGCAAATGGCGGACAAACCCAAGCACCGGCGCGGGTTTTCAGCCATTTTTGGCCCAAAACCCGCGCCAGTGCTTGATTTTGATATCAGGATTTACAGCGAAAAGGCGGGTAGTTTTTTCCGCACAGCAACATTTTTCAGCGTCACATAGCGCGGCAATCCACCTTCGTATGGCGGGTAGGCTTCACCGGAAATCAGCGGCTGCAGGTAGTTGCGGCATTTCTGCGTGATGTGAAAGCCGTCCGGCGTGATGAAATCGCGCGGCATCTTCTTTTCGCGATTGGCAATCTCGGTCAGCGGCGCGGGAACGATCTCCCATTTGTATGGCTTGGTGGACAGGCGCTTCACTGCCGGCATCACGCCATTCATGCCCTTGGCCGCATATTCCACTGCCGCCTTGCCGAGAGCATAGCTTTGCTCCACGTCGGTCTTCGATGCGACATGGCGCGCGGCGCGCTGCAAGTAATCGGCCACGGCCCAGTGATATTTGAGTTTCAGCTCCTGCTTGACCAGATTGGCGATCACCGGCGCCACACCCCCAAGCTGCGCGTGGCCAAACGCATCGACCAGACCGGATTCAGCGACGAATTTGCCATCGGCATTGTGCAAACCTTCGGATACGCCGATTGCGCAGAAGCCGTGCTTGCGCACCGACTCATCCACTTTC
>JAEUNB010000357.1 GCA_016790625.1 Betaproteobacteria bacterium
GTAGCCGTCATTGGAAATAATGAAGCCTGAACCCTGGCCCAGATTGAGCAGCGGGCCATCGTCCTGCTGCTGGCCGCGCGGGGTATTGCGACGCGGTGTGTTCGGATTTTGCGGGCTTTGGCGCGGCACAGCATCCGGTGGCAGGAAGCGGCGGAAGAATTCGTTCAGATCGTCATTGTCGAGCTGCTGACGCTGCGCAGCACGTGCGCGCGCCTTGGTGCTGACGTTGACCACCGCTGCTCCGTGTTTGTCGACCAGTTCGGCGAAGTCCGGCAGATCCTTGGCCTGCGCGGTGGCTGGCGTGTTCGCGCCAAGCAGAACAAACATCGAAAGCGCCAGCGACAGCAGGTATGCAGCGCTCAGTTGGTTACGTTTTGACATAGTTTCTCCATTTGCAAAAAGTCACGCCGGCCAAATTGCTGTGCCGGCGCATTGTTTCTCCCAAATTTCTTCCGGTCTAGCGGCGGCGGACACCATCGGCGATCGACTGCACCGCAGCCAGCGGCACCTCACCCATCACCGTGACCTGATGATCGGCTACGGCACGCATGGCAAACGAGGTTGGCCCGTCTTCCGCCAGCACCGATGTCACTGTATTGGGGGCGGTCGGCGCGGTTTCAACAAACACTGAGACGCTCAGCACGCCGTCGGAAAAAACCAGGTGGGATACGGGCGCGGGCCGGCCAATGAGATTTCGCGTCATTTCCATAACTTTCCGGAAGCCAGCCGGAAGGTTCCCGACCTGCCAGCCGGTTTCGGTGTCCTTGGTCGATTTGACGGCAATTTCCTTCTGCCAGCCGGCCACTTGCTCGTAGCGCGACTTGATCGCCTGTTTTGCCACGCTGCGCGTGACGTCCAACTGAGTGAACATGAACTGCTCGACCACCTGCTTGCGGTCGTTATAAAGCTTGGCTCGCAGCAGCAGGCCGGTGCCCAGCTCAGCACACAACTTTTGCATATAGCGCATGGCGTCCTTGGGCTCAAGGATCACCCACTGGCAATCGAATCCGGCTATACGTTCGACATTGCCCAGCTTGACGGTGTAATTCTCGGCAATCGCCTTGGCGTTACCGGTAATCAATGACGGAAAGAAACGGCCGGTCGCACGGCGATCAACACTGATGGTGCGCGTGTCCGGGCGATAGCAGATCATTTCGTCGTTACGGCGGATGATTTCCGACACCGGGCCATCCATCGGCTCAATCTTTTCGTGCTCTACGCCCAGCTTGTCCAGGATATGGGTGATGCGGGTCGAGCTGGCGCCTTCGGCGGTTTGATGAACGAATACGCCGGTGTAAGGCAATTCACGGGCCGAACGGGCAATGCGGTCCAGCCACTCGATGGCCAACTCGTTGCGGGCGGGGCTGAGATTCTTGAACTGGGGCGGAGGCTGCAGCGGCGCTTGTTGAGCCATTGCCGCGCTGCTGAGGAGACCGGTGGCGGCGATGCATGCGACCGCCAGGGTGTTCATGCGCGAGATGTTCAGATGATTACCGAACCACTTCATAGTTGCTGCGATGGGTTGTTGCCAGTGTGAGTTGGTCAATGAGTCGGTTTAGACACGGCAAAGCTGCGGCATTATCACCGGAATTGCTATCGACCGGCAGACTGTCTGGCAGGCTCAGACCCGGCTTCGCGGGCCTGGTTCAATGCAGCCGACTGGAAGGCACTGGGATTGGCAAACTGGCGATGAATAACCAGGTAATCATTGACGCGGCCTTCGGCTTGCGCGCGCTGCAGCGAACCATCGGCCACCGGTTGAGGGGCAACCTGCTGCACCAGCTTGACCGGCGCCACGGTACCGCCCTGCTGCTGCTTCAAGGCGATCACGCCCACGGCCGAAACGGTCACCACCGACGCGGCCATAGCCAGCGCCATGCGGGTGCGGCTTTCGGCCAAGGAGGGTTTCTTGATTGCTGCTGGCGCCAGCACAGTCGGTTCGGCCGCCAGGCGGGCGAAAATCGCCTCGGTACAGGCGCTGCGGGATGAAGCTCGTTGCGTTTCCGAATGCTGGATCTCGCCTCGCATGCAGGCGCCGATCAGGTGCCAGTCGTCCCAGCTATCGCGGCGGTCACCGTCGTTGCCAAGCGTCTTAAGCACCGTCTTCGCTTCGTCGCGGGACAGTTCGCCATCCATCAGTGCGGAAAGTTTTTCATTCATGTTTTACATCCTCGAATACAACATTACTACCAGCGACGATCCTTGGAGGTACCCATCTGCGGACGCAGTTGTTCCGCGACCGCTTCACGGGCTCGGAAAATACGCGAACGGACGGTACCGATCGGACAATCCATTATCTGCGCGATTTCTTCGTAGCTCAAACCGTCAATCTCGCGCAGGGTGATTGCGGTTCTCAGTTCTTCCGGCAATTTGTCGATGGTGGCATTGACGATCTGGCCGATCTGCTTGGACATCAGCAGCGCGTCCGGTGTAGCGATATCGCGCAAACCGGTAGCATCTTCAAACCCTTCGGCTTCCTCGGCGTCATAGCCGGTTGATGTTGGGGCACGGCGCCCCTGGCTCATCAGGTAATTCTTGGCCGTGTTCACGGCAATACGATAAAGCCAGGTGTAGAACGCGCTGTCGCCACGGAAATTGGCCAGCGCGCGATAGGCTTTGATAAACGCTTCCTGGGTAACGTCCTCGATTTCGGCCTGGTCGCGAATGAGGCGGGAAAGCAGGCGTTCGACCTTGCGCTGATACTTGATGACGAGCAGTTCGAAGGCGCGTTTATCGCCCGACTGTGCCCGCTCCACCAATTGTTGATCGACTTCGCGATCACTCATCAACGCCTTTCCCTGACTGGCCGCCAGACCGGCGGACTGCGCGATTTCGCCGGATTTTTCGGCCGCCTTGTCGTTGGTCTTATCGGTTGCGCGCGCATGGGCCACCTTGCCGGCCACGCGCATCGGCACCAATCCGTTTCGTCCAGATACGTCGGGTATTATAAACGTCAACTCCGCCATCACCTTCTCCCAAATCAGTTTTTCGGCTGGATAAATCCTTGAAAAATCACAGAAAGCGCTTTGGCTACATGCACTTACCGGCTTCATGGGTACAGACCTGTAAACGCCCGATTAGTTCACTGCGGGGGTCGTTCGCCGGGGCCGTTCAATGAGGCAATACGATGTCCTGATCATCGGCAGCGGGCTGGCCGGTATGTCGCTGGCGCTGCGTTTGGCCGAAACCCAGCGTGTGGCGCTACTGACCAAACACGAGCTGCTGGACGCCGCCAGTGCCTGGGCACAGGGTGGAATCGCTGCCGTCCTCGGCGACGACGATAAACCCGAAAATCACATTCGCGACACCCACATTGCCGGTGCAGGATTGTGCAAGGACGAAACCGTACGGATGGTGGTCGAAAATGGCCGCCGCGCGGTCGAATGGCTGGTCGAACAAGGGGTGCCCTTCACCCGCGACGATGATAATCAGGCCGAACTGCACCTGACCCGTGAAGGCGGACATTCCCATCGCCGTATTGTTCATGCTGCCGACGCGACCGGACGTGCGGTGCAGAAAACGCTGGTGCAGCAATTGAAGTCGCATCCCAATATCGAGGTGCTGGAGCATCACATTGCGGTCGACCTGATCACGTCGAAAAAGCTTGGTGTGCTGGATGGCAATCGCTGCTTCGGCGCGCACGTACTGAACAACCTCACCGGCAAGGTGGAAACGCTGGGTGGCCGATTTACGGTTTTGGCGACAGGTGGTACCGGTAAGGTTTATCTCTACACATCGAACCCGGACGTAGCCACAGGCGACGGATTGGCGATGGGCTGGCGCGCCGGTTGCCGGGTGGCCAACATGGAGTTCATCCAGTTCCATCCGACCTGCCTGTACCACCCTGCGGCAAAGTCGTACCTCATCACCGAGGCGGTACGCGGCGAAGGCGGACACCTCAAGATCCCGACCACCGGCGAGCGTTTCATGCTGCAGCACGACGAGCGTGCAGAACTGGCGCCGCGCGATATTGTCGCCCGCGCCATCGACTTCGAAATGAAAAAGCGCGGCCTCGATTTCGTCCACCTGGACATTTCGCACAAGCCGGCCGATTTCCTGATTTCGCATTTCCCGAACATCTATCAAAAGTGCCTCTCGCTGGGCATCGATATGACACGCGATCCGATTCCCGTCGTGCCGGCCGCGCACTACACCTGCGGCGGGCTGGTGGTCGATCTGGACGGTCGCACCGATGTGGAAGGCTTGTACGCCATCGGCGAGGTCACCTGCACCGGATTGCACGGCGCCAATCGCCTTGCCAGCAATTCGCTGCTGGAGTGCCTGGTGTTTTCCGAAGCAGTGGAGAAACACATGCGCCGCGAACCGCAGCGCGCCGTGCCGCCGCTGCCGGAATGGGACGAAAGCCGCGTCACCAATGCCGACGAGGAAGTGATCATTTCGCACAACTGGGACGAGCTGCGCCGCTTTATGTGGGACTACGTCGGCATTGTCCGCACCGACAAGCGGCTGGAACGAGCCATGCACCGCATCGAATTACTCAAGGGCGAAATTCACGAGTACTACGCCAATTTCCGCGTATCCAACGACCTGATCGAGCTGCGCAATCTGGTTCAGACGGCGGAGCTGATCGTACGCTGCGCGATGGCGCGCAAGGAAAGCCGCGGCCTGCATTTCAGCAGCGATTTTCCTGACACGGCGGTGATTGCCAAGGATACGGTGCTTATTCCATGAGTGCATCGCTATATACGACGAGTGAAATCCGCGCGATCGAAACAGCGCATGCGAAGAAGTCGCGCACCTCATTGATGCAGAAAGCCGGTGCTGCCGTCGCCAAGCTGGCGCAGACGCTGGTGAAGAAGAAAAAAGGCGCGGCGATCCTGGTGCTGGCCGGACCCGGCAATAACGGCGGCGATGCCTGGGTGGCGGCAGCCGCACTTAAAAAATCAGGACAGCGCGTGAGCGTGATCGCCTTGGGCGAGCAGAAATTTACCGACGCGGCGGCCAAAACCGCGCACGCCGCATTTGTCCGTGGCAAAGGAAATGTTGGCAAGGAAATTCCCCGGGACGCCACCTTCGATCTGGTGATCGATGGCTTGTTTGGCATCGGCCTGGTTCGCGCGCCCAGCGGCGCGTTTGCCAACGCCATCTCGCGCATCAATGCCATGCGAGCCGCTGGCACGCCAGTGCTGGCCATTGATGTTCCCAGCGGATTGGCGGCGGACAGCGGAGTGGCACTGGGCGAAACGGTGATGGCTGACCACACCATCACTTTTCTCGGCTTCAAGCCGGGATTGTTTACGTCGCATGGCAAGGATTGCGCGGGCGAAGTGCATCTGGAAATGCTCGGCGTGGCGCCACCTGAATCGCAAGGTGCATTGCTGCTGGCAGACAACGTTCGCCATCTGATTCCGGCGCGTGCACAGCACTCGCACAAAGGCACATACGGCAACGTCGGCATTATTGGTGGTGCGGAAGGCATGGCCGGCGCGGCGGTGCTGGCGGCGCGCGCAGCACTGTTCATGGGGCCGGGAAAGGTTTTTCTGGGTATCTCAGCCAAGGACGTGCCCGCATTCGATCCGCTCAATCCCGAAGTGATGCTGCGCAAGGCCGACGAGGTGATCGCCGATGAAAATCTCACCGCTCTTGCCATCGGCATGGGCCTCGGCACTGACAAATCCGCCCCCCGTCTGGTTGCCGCTGCCCTTGGCCGCAAACTGCCAATGGTGCTGGATGCAGATGCGTTGAACCTGATTGCCGCCACGCCGGCATTTGCCGCTGCACTTGGCACAAATAACAAAAACTCCAGCGCTGGCGCGGATTCCCGGGCAAAAATGCCTGAAACGCCGCACCAGTACTTGAGTTTGGTATTGACACCTCACCCCGGCGAAGCGGCGCGACTATTGAACGTCACCGTTGCGCAAGTCGAAGAGGATCGGGTTACTTCAGCGCTGGCGCTAGCACAGCGATTCAATGCCGTCGTGGTGTTGAAGGGTGCCGGCACCATCATCGCCGCTGACGATGGCCACTACTTCATCAACACATCGGGCAATCCCGGCATGGCTTCCGGTGGCATGGGCGACGCGTTGTCGGGAATGATCGCCGCTTTCATGGCGCAGGGCATGGGTGCGCTGAATGCGGCAAAACTGGCGGTGTATCTGCACGGCGCGGGCGCGGACGCTTGCATGGCGCACGGCATGGCACCGCATGGCCTGACCGCGTCCGAAGTGATTTTCGAAGCGCGGATGCTGCTGAATTCAGGGCTGCAACATCACGACCACTGATCAGCCTGCCAGTTGGCGGTAAACCCAGAATCCCAGCGCGGTCAGTAACAACGAGGCCGCAAGATGGGTTCCTGCAACCGTCAGCGCCCAACCGATCTCGCCCTTCTCCATCAGGCCGACCACTTCGGCGGAGTAGGAGGAAAAAGTTGTCAGTCCACCAAGAAATCCGGTGATGACCGCGAGCCGCCATTCGGGTGACAGATCGGCATGCCGCGTGAAATACGCTACCGCCACACCGACCAGAAATCCGCCGATGGCATTGGCGGCAAAGGTGCCCCAGTAGAACATCGCATGACGCGGGTTCAGCCATACGGAAAGCCCCCAGCGCGCGCAGCCGCCCAACGCGGAACCTCCGCCCACCGCGAGTAGCCCCAGCCATAGCTTTTCCATCTCAGGCGCTCTTTCCGTTCAGGATGTCGCGCAGGAAATCAGGCACCGGCAGCGATTTCTGAGCAATGTAATCGAACCAGACGCAAACGCACTCGCCCACCGCGGACGGCGCAGCCTCACCTTCAACCGTCAGTGTATTCAGTAGCGTGAAACTGCTGCGGCCTATCGCACCGGCGCGCAGTTCAACGATCACATTGGACGGATAAGTCACCGGCTTTTTGAAATCGATTGCCGCGCGTGCCAGGATCATGCCGACACCCGCCCTGTGCAGCCTGAGTCCGATGCGTGTCGACCACTCGATGCGGCTTTCCTCGAAATAACGCATATAGAGCGTGTTGTTGACGTGCTCCAGCGCATCCATATCGCCCCAGCGAATCGGAAATCGCAGCGTGGAAAGCAGCGCACCTGCTGTTGTTTCTGCTGTCATTGGTTTGCCATTGTTGAGAAGCCTTCGCCTCTATAATACGGGCACTCCAACAAAAACTACGCAAAACCGCCATGGCCGAACGCGAATCAATGGAATATGACGTCGTGATCGTCGGCGCCGGGCCAGCAGGCCTCGCCGCTGCGATCAGACTCAAGCAGCAGAATGCCGATATCGGCGTATGCGTCGTCGAAAAAGGCTCGGAAGTCGGCGCGCATATTCTGTCCGGCGCGGTGATGGACCCGATCGCGCTCAATGAATTGCTGCCCGAATGGAAAGCGGAAGGTGCGCCGCTGAATCAGCCGGTGACCGAAGATCGCTTCCTGTTCCTGAATCAGGACTCTGCACGGCAAGTGCCGAACTGGATGCTGCCGAACTGCTTCAAGAACCACGGTAACTACGTCGTCAGCCTGGCCAATGTCTGCCGCTGGCTGGGCACCCAGGCCGAAGCACTGGGTGTGGAAATCTACCCCGGCTTTGCCGCAGCCGAAGTGCTGTTCAACGACGATGGTTCGGTCAAGGGCGTTGCCACCGGCGACATGGGCATCGGCAAGAACGGTGAACACACTGACCGCTACGCGCCCGGCATGGAACTGCACGCCAAGTACACCTTCTTTGCCGAAGGCTGCCGCGGCAATCTGGGCAAGGAGCTGCAGGAAAGATTCAAGCTGCGCGACGGTCGCGATCCTCAGGTCTATGGCCTGGGATTGAAGGAGCTGTGGGAGGTCAAACCGGACAGGCATGTGCCCGGACTGGTGGTTCACACCGCCGGCTGGCCACTGGATACCGAAACCTATGGCGGTTCCTATCTATATCACATGGAAAATAACCTGGTCTCGGTCGGCTTCGTGGTCGGTCTGGGTTACACCAATCCCTATCTGTCGCCATTCGAGGAGTTCCAGCGCTACAAAACCCACAGCGCGATCCGAGGCTTCTTCGAAGGCGGCAAGCGAGTTGCGTATGGCGCGCGCGCGATCAATGCCGGCGGCCTGCAATCGCTGCCCAAGCTCACTTTCCCCGGCGGCGCGTTGATTGGCGACGATGCGGGTTTTCTCAACGCCTCGCGCATCAAGGGCAGCCACGCCGCAATCAAGAGCGGCATGCTGGCGGCCGATGCGGCAGCTGCTGCGCTGAAGGCCGGCCGCAGCGGCGATGAACTCGCCGACTACCCAACCGCATTCCAGTCGAGCTGGCTGCATGAGGAACTGCACAAGGCGCGCAACTTCAAGCCGTGGATGAGCAAGGGCCTGTACACCGGCACATTGATGGTTGGCATCGACCAGGTGGTATTCGGCGGCAAGGCGCCGTGGACGCTGCATCATCAGCACGCCGACAATGAAACGCTGAAAAAGAAAACCGAAGTCACACCAATCGATTATCCGAAACCGGATGGCGTGCTGACGTTCGACCGTTTGTCGTCGGTGTTCATCTCCAACACCAACCATGAAGAAGACCAGCCTGCCCATCTCACGCTAAAGAACGCCGACATCCCGGTCAGCGTCAACCTGGCGTTGTACGATGGCCC
>JAEUNB010000359.1 GCA_016790625.1 Betaproteobacteria bacterium
CGACCACGTTGCAGGGCATCACCTTCCTGGCCGCGTTTGCGGTCATTCTGCTGACCTCGGTCGGCTTCCTGCTGTTGCACAAGGAACGCGCGGAAGAGTCCGCACAGCAACTCGCGCTGACCGATCCGCTGACCGGCACCTTCAATCGCCGCACTTTCCTCGAACTGGGCGCGAAGGAAATTGCCCGTACCCGCCGCACCAGGAGCTCGCTGTGCCTGCTGATGCTGGATCTGGATCTGTTCAAGCGGGTGAACGACCAGTATGGGCACATTGCGGGGGATGAGGCGTTGAAGACGGTGGTGAATGCACTGCAAGCTTGCCTGCGGCGAGAGGACTTGCTGGTGCGCTACGGTGGTGAAGAGTTCTGTGTGCTGTTGCCGGAGGTGTCGCTTGACCATGCGGCCTTGCTGGCAGAGCGCTCCCGGGCGGCGGTCGAAGCGGCGGAGTTCGTTTATCGTGGCCAGCGCATTCCGTTGACCATCAGCATTGGCGTGGCATTGCTGATGAGCGGCACCGACGAGACCATCGAGCAACTTGTCAGCCGCGCGGATGAAGCGCTGTACAGCGCCAAGGCAGCGGGGCGCAATCGCGTTGTGGTGTATCCGGAAAATTCAACCATTGCGCTGTTGTCGCGCAGCAAGCGGCGAGGAACTGAATCGGCTGCGGGTGAGTAGCGACATGGTCCGATTTGCCAGCACGACGATCGCCATTTCAAATTGAAACTCCAGCGTTGGCGCGGTCTCCCGGGCCAAAATGACTGGGAAGCCGCACCAATGCTGGAGTTTTTTGCTAATCTCCTGCGTGCTTTTCCGACAAAACCGGCTCAATGCTGCCGCCACCTGCCTGTGGCGTCGCGTGCCCATGCGCTTCCTGCGAGGCCAGTGTTTCTGCATTGGCGTTGCGCGTGAACCAGCGGGTGCATATCGCGCCGAGCGAATCCATATAGGTGTACAGCACCGGTACGACCAGCAGCGTCATGACGGTAGAAGTGATGATGCCGCCGATCACTGCGTGCGCCATCGGCGACTGCTGTTCCGAGCCGGCACCAAACGCCAGCGCCAGTGGCAGCATGCCGCCGATCATGGCACCCGTGGTCATCAGGATCGGCCGCAGACGTACTTGTCCCGCGGCAAAAATCGCGTCCTCTCGTTTCATGCCTTCGCGCCGGCCGTGATTGGTGAAGTCCACCAGCAGGATGGCGTTTTTGGTGACCAGGCCCATCAGCATCAGGAAACCGATGGCGGAGAACAGGTTCACTGTTGAACGGAAACAAAGCAGTGCGATGAACACGCCGATCAGCGACAGCGGTAGCGAAGCCATGATTGCCAGCGGCTGCAGGAAGGAACCGAACTGCGAGGCCAGGATCAGGTAAATAAAGATCACGCCCATCGCTAGTGCCAGCACAAAGTTCATGCCCGATTCAGCCATGTCCTGTGACTGTCCGCCGAACTGGAATTGATAGCCGGGCGGCAGCTGCATGGTCGAGATCGCCTTGCGCACATCGCTGGAAACTTCACCGGAGGTATGCGAAGAAGCCACGCCGTACCAGACCTGCACCAGACGTTGCAGATTGCGGCGCTCGATCTGACGTTCGGCATACGAAGGCTTGAATTCGGCGATCTGACGCAGTTGCACCATGCGTGGACTGCCATCGGCATTGAGCGACGAGGTCGGTACCGTCAGCTTGTCGAGGTCCGGCACGCCGGTGCGTTCGTTCTGCGGCAAGCGCACCAGGATCTGGTGGTTCTCGCCGTCAGGGCCTTCCCACTGTCCTGCATCTTCGCCGGCAATCATGGCACGTGTGGTGCTGACGACCGAGGCCATGTTCACGCCGAGGTCGCTGGCCAGTTCACGGTTGACGATGATGTCCAGCGTCGGGCTGGTCGGCTTGTACGAATTCTCAACGTCCACTGTGCCCTTGACCGCTTTGACCTTGGTCACCACTTCCTGCGCGATGCGGTCCAGCTCCTTGATGTCCGGTCCCATGACGAAAATGGTCTGGCGATTCCAGCCGACGCGAATTTCGAGACCAGCGATCGAGGACAGGCGCTTGCGGATCGCATCGTCAACCGCTTTCCGGCCGCGCGCGCGGGTTTCCTTGTCCGTGAGTTCAAGACCGAACCACGCGCCGTTCTTCCAGACGTTGCGCGACACGCGTTTGATTTCGGGAAACTCTTTCAGTGCGGCTTCGACTTGCTCCGCCTTGCCTTTGGTGTAGTGGTATGAGGAGCCGATCGGGGTCTGGATCATGGCGTTGGTCCAGTTCTCGTCGGTCTCCGGTACGAATTCGGTACCCAGCAGCGGTACCAGGCCGAAGCTCGCAAAGAATATCAACGCTGCACCGATCAGCACACGTGCCTTGTTGCGGATATGCACCCAGCCGAACTTGAGCTCTTCGCGGCGAAAGCCGGACCGCAGATAGTTCCAGACCGTGATCTTGGGCATCCATGTTTTGCGCGACTCCGGTTGGAAGGTCCAGCGCAGTGCCTTGTCGTAGGTTGCATGTAGCCAGTCCATCATTGCGGTCTGCTTGTCCAGCGCCCACTTGATTGGTTTGACGCGATTGATCCAGGACGGCGGGTCATGCCACACAGCTGACAGCATCGGATCCAGCGTGAATGACACGAACAAGGACACCAGTACGGCTACTGTTACTGCGATGCCGAACTGGAAGAAGAACTTGCCGATGATTCCGTCCATGAACGCCACCGGCAGGAACACGGCGACGATGGTGAACGTAGTCGCCATCACGGCGAGGCCGATTTCCTGTGTCGCTTCCAGCGATGCCTGCGCGTGGCTCTTGCCCATCGCCAGGTGCCGTACGATGTTCTCCCGTACCACGATGGCGTCATCGATCAATATGCCGATCGATAGCGAAAGCGCCATCAGTGTGAGGAAGTTGATGGTGAAGCCGAACGCATAGATGGCGATGAAAGTGGCGAGGATCGAAATCGGGATGGTGAGGCCGGTGATGACCGTCGAGCGCCACGAATGCAGGAACAGGAACACGATCAGCACCGTCAGCGCCGCCCCTTCGAGGATGGTGTGCTTGACGTTATCCACGCCCTGGCGGATGAACTTCGACTGGTCGAACGTAATCTGCAGCGACAGATCGGGCGGCAGCGATTTGGAAATCTTCTCGACATTTTTCTTGATTGACTCTGCGGCTTCGATGGAATTGGCGCCACGAGTCTTGCGGATTTCGATTGAAATGCCGCGCGTACCATTGTTGGTCGACAGAGATGTTTCTTCGCGCTCGGTATCGCGTACCGTGGCGATCATTCCCAACGTAATCGGCGCAGCGCTGCCGTTGCTGCCGCGCCGCGTGATGATCATGCGTTCGAAGTCGGCCGCGTCCTTGAATTTTCCCTGCACGCGCACCAGGCGCTCGGTGCGGTCGCCGACCAGGAAGCCGGCTGCTTGATTCTGGTTGTTGTTGCGAATGGAGTTGACGACCTGGTCCACGGAAATACCGTAGGCCGACATCTTGTCGGCGTTCAGGTACACCGCCATTTCGCGCTGCACCGCGCCGGAAACATCGATGGTGCCGACGCCATACGAGCCTTGCAGGCGTTTCACAACAAGTTGATCGGCCAGGTCGGAGAGCTCGCGCAGACTGCGCGCCGGGCTCTTCATCGACAGATACATGATCGGCTGGTCGTTGTCGTTGTCGGCACGGGTGACGGTAGGCTCGCCCACGTCCTTGTTGAAACCGCGGCGCACGCCGGCGACCTTGTCGCGCACATCCTGAACGGCGGTCTTGACGTCCACCGAGAGCTCGAACTCCACCATTACGCGCGAAAAACCCTCGCGCGAAAATGAGCGGATGCTCTTGATACCGGAAACGGTATTGACGACTTCTTCGATTGGCCGGGTCACATCCTGCATCACCGCCTCTGACGAAGCACCGGGGTAGCTGGTGGTGACCTGCACGAATGGAATGGTGATGTCCGGCATCTGGTCTACCGACAGCTTCTGGTAGGCAAACAGGCCCATCACCATCAGGGCGACCATCATCATGGTCGCGAACACCGGATTGTTAACGCTGACTTGGGTAATTTTCATTCGACCTCCCTGTACTGCGTTTTGTACTTCTTATTTACCGGCGGATGCGGTGCTGGTGGCTTGGGATGACGCAGGCGGCGGAAGGGCGGCGGGCGCCGACGGTGCCGCGCTGCCGGTATCGCGCACGACGACGGACGAGCCATGTTTGAGGCCATCGGCCTTGACGGCGATGACCTGCGCACCAGCGGGCAATCCGTCACGTACCTCGATCAAACCCAGCTCGACGCTTTGGCTGCCGGGGGTGATGGGCTTGCGCTCGGCCTTGCCATTGCTGACCGCGAATACGAACGATTGGCCGCCTTCGTTGATGACCGCTGCAATGGGTACCGCGTTGACGGCGCTGCGGCTGGCGGCTGCCAATGTGCCGTTGGCAAACATGCCGCCTTTCAACGCGCCGTCGGCGTTGGCCAATGTGACGAAGATGGAAATGGAACGTGAACCTGCTTCGGCGGCAGGGTTGACGCGCTCTACCTTGCCCTTAAACACGCGATCAGCAAAGCCATCGACCTTGAAGGCGATTTCCTGCCCAACCTTGACGCTGGGAATGTCGCTGACCGGCACGGGTGCTTCCAGCTCCATGCGATTGAGATCGACAACATGGATGACCGGCGCATCGGCGGTGACTTTTTCACCGATATTGACCACGCGCTTGGCGACAATGCCGGCAAAGGGTGCGCGAATCTGCGCATCCGCCAGGGCGCGTTCGGTAATCGCCGCCTGCGCGACCATCGATTTGTAATTGGCTTCCGATACCTGTGCGCTGTTGGCAACGCTGTCGAACGCCGTTTGCGAAATGAAATTCTTGGACAGAAGCTGGCGATTGCTTTCTTCGTTCTTCTTCGCCAGATCGAGTTTTGCGCGGCTCTCGGCAACCATGGCCATCTGCGAATCGTGCCTTGCCTTCAAATCGGCGGTGTCGATGGATACCAGCACCTGGCCGGCTGTCACATGCTCGCCTTCCCGTACCCGTACTTGTGCGACTTCGCCTGAAACCTTGGATTTGACCATCGCCTGGGTGACCGGACGCAGCGAACCCGAAATCGGGATGACCAGCCCCATATTGCGTGGGCCGAGTAGGGCAATGTCATTGCTGGCGAATTCGAAAATCTTCTCGGCGTTCGGCTTTTTCTCGTCTTTCTTTGCCGACGAAATCTTCCAGTAGGCGAGTGAGCCGCCAGCGAGTGCCAAGACCAGCGCACCCAGGGTCACCTTGACCCAGCCTGAGCGATTGTTTCCGGCGATTGCAGTAGAGCGTGATGAGCTGGGGGTGCTTTGTTTGAACATGGCGGCCTTCTTTGTCTGTTATCCCTGAACGGGGCTAAATCTGCGCTTTTGCATGCGGCGTCGCTATTTGGATGCGACGAAATGCGCAATTGGATTTATCGGGCGGACCCAGAACCGATGAAATGCAGATATCCCGTACCGGATTGCGGGCTACGTTATCAGCTTGCTTGTGCATTGACTGTCACCAAATGTGGCTGGTTCCGGGGCGCTGCGCTGCTTGGGCACGGCATCGGGTTGCCAGTGGGTGATGGCGTTCGACAGGATTTCTGCAGGCGGTGCGTTAGTCGTGGCCGGGTGTGGCGCTTGGCCAAGAAAGGCGAGGGCGCGGCAAAGCGCCCGGCTGGCGTCGGCCGGCGCGATGGCGGCAGCCAGTGTTTGTTTCGACAGCTTCTGCCCGTCTGAGTTGGTGACAACCGGGATATGGAGATAGGTTGGGGTGGGCAAGTCCAAAACCTGTTGCAGGTAAATTTGCCTTGCAGTGGAGTCCAGCAGGTCCGCACCGCGCACGATGTGTGTCACCTCCTGTTCGGCATCGTCAACCACGACTGCGAGCTGGTATGCGATCAGTCCATCGCGGCGCTTCAGGACAAAATCGCCCGCCTCGCTAGCAAGTTCCTGGCAAACCTTTCCCTGCACGCGGTCATCAAAACAATTTCGCGTTGCCGGGACCCGAAGCCGGATCGCATTTCCCGCGAACGGAATAGATTGGTTTCGACAGGTTCCCGGATAGACCGGTCCGTCCACGCCGTCGACGGCAGAGTCGGCAATTTCCTTTCGCGAGCAGCGGCAGGCAAAAACTGCATGGGATTCGATCAAGTGGCGCAGAACCGCCTCGTACTGCATCGTCTGCCGGCTTTGAACCCGAATCTCGCCATCCCACATAAAGCCAAATGCAGTGAGTGTGGCGACGATGTCATCCGCGTACTCCGGTTTGCAGCGGGTGATATCAACATCCTCGATCCGCAGCAGCCACGTGCCGCGATGCGCGCGCGCGTCGAGATAGCTGGCGAGACAGGTCACCAGCGAACCGAAATGCAGCGGGCCGGTGGGCGAGGGGGCGAAGCGGCCAATGTATGTTTCTGCCGGACTTGAGCCCGTGTTAGCCTCAGTCATCGCATCGCCATTTTTTCAAAGGTCACCATGTTTTATCGCATCGCCGAAAGTGCGGACTGGGCCCGGGCTCGTGAGACCGGCTATTTTGCCAGCGCCGATCTGGCGGCCGAGGGATTTATTCACGGTTCCGAACTGGCACAGGTGCTGAGGACGGCCGACAAATACTATCGAGGTAAAACCGGCCTGGTGCTGCTGGAAATTGACGAGTCGCTGCTGGATGAGCCTGTTGTGCGTGAAGACCTGAGCGGCAGCGGAATCTTGTTTCCTCATTCTTATGTTCCGATCCCGGTACGTGCCGTTGCGCGTCATTTCTCTTTTGAGGAACGCACCGGCGGTGGGTTTTTATTGCCGGTTGAACTCTCCAATTGATCGCTCAGTAGAGAGCGAGCAATCTCCGGTTGCTGGAGCTGATCCAGAAACCAGCGCAGCGCCTTGCCGGTTCGGTTCGAGCGCCAAGCCACCAGCGCATCACCGGCGGCCTTGCTGTTTTCGACCGGCAGGATGTTAAGGCGACCTGCAGCAGCTTCGCGCTCGGCCATGTTTGAGGGAAGGAAGCCGACGCCCAGACCGGCAATGTGCGCGGCCGTTTTTGCTGACATGGAAGGTAAAGTGAGCACATCCTGACCTGAAATCAAGCCAACGGTACGGGGCGGCAATCGCCGGGACGAGTCGGCCACGCTGATGGCGCGGTATTTGAGAATCGACGCCTCGGTCAGCGGCAGAGGCTCCTTGTTGACGGAATGCGAAGGCGCGGCTACGAAGGAGAACTTCAGGCGGCCCAGCAGAAAGCTGGCAAATCCGCCGCCCGCAGGCGGATCGCCCGAGGCGCCGATGACCAGGTCGGCTCTTTCGGACAGCAGCGCATCCCATCCGCCCGCCAGCACTTCAGTCTGTATTCGGATACGTGTTCCCGACTCGAGTTGATAGAACTGGTCGAGCAGCGGGAACAGTTTTTCTGCGCCAATGATGGTATCGACGGCAATTCGAAGTTCCGTTTCCCAACCTTTGGCGACTTGGTGGATGCGGCATTCCAGATCGGCTGCGGCCCGCAGCAGGTGCCGCCCCTCGCTGAGGAGCTCATATCCAGCCGCTGTCAGCCTCGCGCGATGGCCGCTGCGGTCGAAAAGCAGCACATCCAGATCCTGTTCCAGTTGCTGGATGGAATAGGTGACTGCGGATGGCACCCGGTTCAGTTCGTTAGCCGCAGCGGCGAATGACCCCTTGCGATCGATCGCGTCCAACACCTGCAGCGCATCCAAGGAAAGCTTCATGTTCTGAAAATTTGAATAACTTAATCAATATTCTCCGCTTTCAAATCGGTGCTGTCGACCTCAATATAGCCCCATCAAGGCGATTTGGCCGATATAGGAGATTCAAAATGATTGAATTAAGAAAATCAACCCAGCGCGGATATGCAGACCATGGCTGGCTCAAGAGCTTTCACAGCTTTTCGTTTGCCGACTATTACGATCCCAAGCACATGGGATTTGGGCCTCTGCGCGTCATCAACGAGGACCGGGTTGCCGCTGGCATGGGTTTCGGTACCCACGGCCATCGCGATATGGAAATCATCAGCTATGTGCTCGACGGCGCCCTGGCGCACAAGGACAGCATGGGCAATGGCTCGGCGATACGGTCGGGCGATGTGCAGCGCATGAGTGCCGGAACCGGTGTAACCCATAGCGAGTTCAATCACTCGCGCGACGGCACGACACATTTCCTGCAAATCTGGATCCAGCCGAATGTCACCGGTATCGCGCCGTCGTACGAGGAAAGGCACTTCGATGCTGCCTCCAAGCGCGGTCAGCTGCGATTGATTGCATCGCCGGATGGACGGGAAGGCTCGGTGCGTGTGCATCAGGATGCCTATCTGTTTGCAACTTTGCTTGATGGCGAGGATCAGGTAAGCCATCGCCTGGGAGACAGTCGCCTCGGGTATGTGCATGTTGCGCGCGGCGAAGTGGAAGTAAATGGCTATCCGCTGGAAGCCGGCGACGGGCTGAAGATTTCAGGGGCGGCTGACATCACGCTAAAAAACGCGAAAGACGCCGAGGTGTTGTTGTTTGATCTCACTCGTTGACCGATACGTCAGCGGCAAGAATCAAAGGTGAAAAATATGAAAAATGTAGAACGCATCGTCAACTCACAAATTGCGCCGGTGGGTACGTTTACCGTGCGCCGCGCTTTGCCGGACCAGGGGCAGCGTTCGATCGGGCCATGGGTATTTCTCGATCACTTCGGGCCATTCCGCGTGACGCCGGGAAAGGATGGCGTCGGCGCGCATCCGCACGCGGGGATTGAAACCGTGACCTACCTGCTGTCGGGCCGCAATCATCATCGCGATTCGGCCGGACATGAAGGCATCGTTGGTCCGGGCGGCGCGCAATGGATGACGTCGGGCCGCGGCATTGTCCACGCCGAAGCGCCGCTGGCGGAGAACGAAGCGGAGATGACGATGCACGGCATCCAGCTCTGGACCAGCCTGCCGCGCGCGATGAAGATGATGCCGCCGCGTTACCAGCGCATCGAAGCCACGGCGATACCCGAAGTGAAAATTGACGGTGGAGCGGTGCGTATTGTTGCCGGTACTTTTCGCGATCAAACCGGCCCAGCCAATGTGCTGATGCCGTTGCTGCTGTGGCACGTCTCGCTGGAAGCGGCGGGTCGCTTTGAGGCCGACGTACCATCCGGTTTTGAGCTCGGCGCCTATGTCATCGACGGCGAAGCAGGCATTGGCGACGGCAAGTCGGCGACCGCCGGACAACTGGTGGTGTATGACCCTGCTGATGGCCGGGTGGTCATTACCAACACGGGCGCGGGACGGCTTGATGTGATGCTGCTGGGCGGGACGCCGGCCGAGGGGCCGTTGGTGTTTCACGGGCCGTTCGTGATGAATTCGGTTGAACAGGTGCGCTACGCCGAACGCGCGTACATGAGTGGAAATATGGGTTCGCTGGCGTGAAAGTGTTTTCAGGACAGTAGAATCGCCAAAACGGAGACAACATGACAACAGCAAATATTCTGGCCTTCGCCGGCAGTGCGCGTAAAGACTCCTGGAACCGCAAGGTCCTTCAGGTCGCAGTGGAGGGCGCGCGCGAAGCCGGCGCCGAAGTGACCGTCGCCAATCTGGGCGACTTTCCGATGCCGATCTATAACGCCGATTGGCACACCGAAAACGGTGTACCGCCGGCCATGCGCGAGCTGCGCAAGCTGATGATGTCGGCCAATGGATTGCTGATTGCCAGCCCCGAGTACAACACGTCAATCACGCCACTGCTGAAGAACACCATCGACTGGCTGTCGCAGGACGTTGACGGCGAGAGCGGCTACGCGCCGTTCAAGGACAAGGTCTGTGGATTGATGGGCGCGTCGAACGGCGCCTTTGGCACCATCAGGGCCTTGCCCCATGTGTCTTACATCCTGTCGAACCTGGGCGTATTTGTGCTGCCAGTGGTTGCGGTGCCGACCGTGTCGCAGGCATTCGATGCCGAGGGCAAGATGACCGGCGAACGGCCGCGCAAGATGCTGACGGCGTTGGGCGCACGCGTAGCGCGCACCGTGGTTAAACTGGCCTAGCGCGACGCTGGGCGATAGGCTTTTTCTATTGTCCCGATTGCAAACTTTGATTGGCGCTGGCGTTCCGCTGAGCGCAAACTTTTGTCCATATCAATAGGAGTCGGAGATGGGAAAGAAATCTGCCACCAGCGTACCGGTGAATCTGGGAATCAATGAGAAAGACCGGGCAAAGATTGCCGAAGGGTTGTCGCATTTGCTGGCCGACACGTACACGCTGTATCTGAAGACCCATAACTTTCACTGGAACGTCAAAGGCCCGATGTTCCAGACCTTGCATCTGATGTTCGAGGCGCAGTATACGGAATTGGCTCTTGCGGTCGACCTGATCGCCGAGCGCATTCGCGCGCTGGGTTTTCCGGCGCCGGGCACGTACAAGGAATACGCCAAGCTTTCTTCCATCAAAGAGACTGACGGCGTTCCCGAAGCGACGCAGATGATTAGGTTGCTGGTGGAGGGACAAGAGGCCGTAGTGCGCACGGCGCGCAAGAATTTCCCAGTAGTTGATAAGGCGAATGATGAACCAACTGCAGACCTGCTGACCCAGCGCATGCAGGTGCATGAGAAGACGGCGTGGATGCTGAGAGCGTTACTGGAGAAATAAACCGCGCAGTGATTCAACAAAGTTGCTGTTGTTGCCGTCTTTCAGTGCAGGCTAACCCGCAAGGCGGGTTAAGCTTGCGAAGCAAGCAGCCGAAGCTAAAAGACGGCGTGGATGTTACGGGCTTTGCTGGAGGAGTAAATCCAACGCGGTTGAAAGCGTAATTAAAGCCCGCATCTATATACCAACCTATTTTCAATCCGGAATCCCAAATGGCCACCATCGAACTCACCAAAGACAACTTCAACTCGACGATCGAAAACAATGACGTGGTCATTGTCGATTTCTGGGCGCCGTGGTGCGGTCCCTGCCGCATGTTTGCGCCCACATTTGAGGCAGTTTCCGAGCAATATCCGAACGTGGTGTTTGCCAAGCTGAATACCGAAGATCAGCAGGAGCTGGCTGCGGCATTCAATATCCGCTCGATCCCGACGCTGATGGTGTTCCGCGAGAAAGTGATCATCTTTTCACAGGCCGGCATGCTGCCCAAGGCGGGGTTCGAGCAGGTGGTACAGAAATCGCTGG
>JAEUNB010000368.1 GCA_016790625.1 Betaproteobacteria bacterium
AGTGCTCAATGGTTTCCTGCTTTGAAGCGGCCATGTCCTTGCCGTTACGCCAGCCGGTGGCGCTCACCCATGCATTGAATCGTGCGGCTGCATACATCATGGATGCATTGACTTTGCCATGGCCTGTCGCATCAGAAATCTACTTGTTCGACAGGTCAATGTGGGCATCTGCCCGGCCATAAAATGTGTCGTCTAAATTCTGCAAGAGCTGCTCCTGATATTGGTACTGGGATGGGTTTTTCGTATTCTGGCGAAGACTATCCGAACCCAAACGCACAAGCAACCGGGCTCAACGAGCCAGCATCTCCCGCCGCCGCGCCAGACTTTCCGCCGGCCAATACTGTTCCCGCTCGTAGTACTCCCGGACTGCCGGCATGCCCGGCGGAATCACCACCCACGGCTGCTTCGATGCGGTGAAGATATGAATGTCCGGTGGCAGCAGGTCGGGATTGTCCAGCGTTCCAACTCGCACAAATTTGACCTTGTCCCCGGCGCCAGCGTAATGACTCCAGACTGCGACACGGCAATTCGGGCAGCGAACAATGCGCTGGCCCTGACCGCTTTCCGAGGGCGTGTGAACCGTCTCCGGCTGCCCACAGACCAATTCAACACGTTCGGACTCGATCATCGCGTTGATGGCGAATGCAGAACCGGTCTCGCGCTGGCACCAGCGGCAATGGCAGCAGTTCACGAACATGGGGCGTGTCAGCATGCGGTAGCGTACCTGGCCGCAGGTGCAACCGCCTTCGATCGGATAGCCGCCAGCGTCGTTCATTTCAATAGTCCCAGCCCTGTTCAAAAGGATAACGCCGCGCCCAGAACTCGGCCAGCCTCGGGTCTTCATCGACGCGACGCACCACCGGCTCGCACTTTGGCGCGGCGGCGTAAAACCGCTTGCGCCACGGGCCGAACCGCGACACCACGGTGACGTAGAGATCGAGCACGGTCAACTCGTCGCCCAGCAGGTATTTGCCCGGCGTCAGTTGCGCATCCATGTTCTTCCAGCAGAACTCGATGCGGTCGTGAACAGCATCGACCACATCCTCGCGCGAACGCGCCGGCGCTCCTACGCGCGACACATCTGGCTTGATCCAGTGCAGCGAGTAAATGGCGGAGGACACATAAACCATCCAGCGCAGGAACTGCCGCCGCAGCGGATCATTCACGGACGGCGAAAGACGCGATTCCGGATGCCGGTCGGCGAGATCGATCAGGATGGCGGCGCTCTCGGTCATGATTTCGCCATCAGGCCACACCAGCGTTGGAATCTGCCGCAGCGGATTGGTGACGGCTACGCGTTCACGAGCGCTTTCGTCGTCCCAGGTCGCGCCTTCGATCAGGTCGTAGCGAATACCAAGCAACGTGAGCGCGGCCTCCACTGCAACGGAACCGGAACCTTCAGCACCGTAGACCGTGAGTTGACCGGCCTTTTTCATCGGCGGCCCATGGCCACAACAACCTGCTTTTGCTTTTCCTCAAGCCGCGCCTGCTGCACCGCGGACTTTTTCTGCTGCACGGCCCAGCTGTCGATGCGCGATTCCAGCATGGTCAGCGGCAACGCGCCGCTGCCCAGCACCTCATCGTGGAACGCACGCAAATCGAACCGGCTGCCCAGCGCCTGCTGCGCCCGATTGCGCAGCTCCAGCAATTTCAATTCGCCGACTTTGTACGACAGGGCCTGCCCTGGTGAAGCCATGTAGCGCTCGGTGGCGCGGCGCGCGTTGGCCTCGGTGGCGCCCTGATTGTCCATGATGTACTTGATGGTCTGCTCCCGCGACCAGCCTTTTGCATGCAGACCCGTGTCAACCACCAGGCGCACAGCCCGCACCAGCTCCATCTGCAGGCGGCCCAGATAGTTGTACGGATCGTCGTAGAGACCCAGTTCGCGACCCAGGCTTTCGGCATACAGCGCCCAGCCTTCGCCGTAGGCGTCGTACCAGAGAAAGCGGCGGAACTTCGGGATATCGAGCTCCTGCTGCAAAGCCATATGGAAATGATGTCCCGGCCGGCCCTCGTGCAATAGCAGCGCTGCCATACCCGGCGTGGAAAATTTGTGCGGATCGTGGATCACCGCGTAAAACACGCCCGGGCGGGAGCCATCCAGCGCCGGCAGGATGTAGTGCGACGACGCGCTATCGCGAATCAGCGGATCGACCGGACGAATTTCCATTTTCGCCTTTGGCGCGCGGCCGAAAAGACGGGAAAGTGCCGGCTCGACGCGTGCATCGATGGCACGAAACTGCGCCAGCACTTCGTCATCGGTTTTGAATGGCAGCAGATCGCCACGCGTGTCGATTGCCTTGAGGAAATCGAACAATGGGCCATCGAAACCAACTTTGGCCTTGATGGTTTCCATTTCACGATGAATGCGCGCCACCTCCTTCAGTCCATTGGCGTGAATCTGTTCCGCCGTCAGATCGGTGGTGGTGCTCTCGCGCACATTGAAT
>JAEUNB010000375.1 GCA_016790625.1 Betaproteobacteria bacterium
CGGGCCGCCTGCCTGCGCTGTTCCTTGAGGCGCTGTCGCCGCTGAAGCCCGGCGAGACCACCGACATCCTGCGCAGCGCCAACGGCTTCCACATCGTCAAGCTGCTGGACAAGCGCGGCAAGAATGCGCAGCCCTCGATCCAGCAAACGCATGCCCGCCACATCCTGATTCGCACCAAGGAAGGCGTCACCGACAACGACGCCAAGGAGCGTCTGGCCCGCCTGC
Source organism: Betaproteobacteria bacterium (assembly GCA_016790625.1). Taxonomy (GTDB): domain Bacteria; phylum Pseudomonadota; class Gammaproteobacteria; order Burkholderiales; family Usitatibacteraceae; genus UKL13-2. The sequence continues at coordinate 226 of JAEUNB010000375.1, forward strand.
GTGAACGCATCATCGCCGGCGCCGACTTTGCCGAACTGGCCAAGGTGCATTCCGATGATCCGTCGAACGCCAAGGGTGGCGATCTGGGCTGGATTTCGCCGGGCGACACCGTGCCGGAATTCGAGCGCACCATGAACCAGCTGCGCGACAACGAAATTTCCTCGCCCGTGCAAAGCTCGTTCGGCTGGCATCTGGTTCAGGTAATCGAGCGCCGTACCGAAGGCGTCTCGGAAGATCGCAAGCGCGCTACCGCACGCGGCGTGATTCGCCAGCGCAAGGCCGACGAGGCGTATCAGGATTGGTTGCGTCAAACGCGTGACCGCGCTTTCGTCGAATATCGCCTGGAAGAAAAGTGATCCCGCTGTTTTCGAACACAAACAAAGGCCCGCTCTGGCGGGCCTTTGTCTTCGTACTGATGGAACGATTGGCATGAGCGCACGCGCGCACATCGTCATCACATCGGGTGAGCCAGCAGGCATCGGCCCCGACCTTTGCGCGCTGCTGTCACGCGAGGATTTCGCCGCACGGCTGACGGTTCTGGGCGATCGGGATTTGATTCGCGAGCGCGCGGCCATGATGGGCGTGGATGCGAACAATCTGCACATCGAGCATGTCGCCGTCGCGCGTCCGGTTCGCGCCGGCGCACTGGATGCGGCCAACAGTGGATATGTGCTGGCGCTGCTTGATCGCGCGATCGAGGGCTGCCGGTCAGGCGAATATGCCGCAATGGTCACCGCCCCGGTGCACAAGGGCATCATCAACGATGCGAAGATCGCCGGGCTCAATTTTACCGGCCATACCGAATATCTCGCCGACAAGACCGGCACACCGCAAGTCGTCATGATGCTGGCCGGCGGCGGCTTGCGTGTGGCGCTGGCGACCACGCATCTGGCGGTGAAGGATGTGCCCGCTGCGTTGACGCGCGAATCGCTGACGGAGACGTTGCGAATCCTGCATGCCGACCTCACCTCGAAGTTCGGCATTGCAGCGCCGCGCGTCCTCGTCGCCGGCTTGAATCCCCATGCCGGCGAAGGCGGCTATCTGGGCCGCGAGGAGATCGATGTCATCTCGCCAGTACTCGATCAACTGCGCAGCGAAGGCATACGGCTGGAGGGCCCGCTGCCGGCGGACACGCTGTTCACGCCGCATCATTTGAAGAGTGCCGATGCCGTGCTGGCGATGTATCACGACCAGGGGTTGCCGGTGCTCAAGTACGCCAGCTTTGGCGAAGGTGTGAACATCACGCTCGGCCTGCCGATCATCCGCACCTCGGTCGATCACGGCACCGCGCTGGACCTGGCCGGCAGCGGACGCATCGATACCGGCAGCATGAAGGCCGCCATCGAGTTGGCGATCGAACTTAGCCTGAAGCAAAAGAAATAGCATGCTGCCCAAGGCAAAAAAGCGATTTGGACAACACTTCCTTTCCGACCGCCATTACATCGATCGCATCGTCAGCGCGATTGCACCCAAGCCGGGTGACACCATGGTGGAAATCGGCCCTGGTCCCGGCGCCATCACCGAACCGCTGGTGGGCAAGCTTGATCACCTGCACGCGGTGGAAATCGACCGCGATCTGGCGGCGGCGTTGCGCAGACGTTTCCCGGTTGAAAAATTCACGCTGCATGAAGAAGATGTTTTAGATTTTGATTTCGCCAAACTGGGCGGCGATGATCTGCGATTCCGCGCCGTCGGCAACCTGCCCTACAACATCTCCACACCATTCCTGTTTCATCTCGCCACGTTCGCGGAACAATTGATCGACGGCACCTTCATGCTGCAGAAGGAAGTGGTGGATCGCATGGTGGCCGACCCCGACACCGATGCCTACGGGCGCCTCTCAGTCATGCTGCAATATCGCTTCGACCTTGAACACCTGTTCGATGTGCCACCCGGCGCGTTTACGCCGCCACCGAAGGTTGATTCCGCCATTGTGCGCATGCGTCCGTTGCCGGCGAACCGATTGCGCGCGAAAGACGACACACGCTTTGCTGCGTTGGTCACAGCAGGTTTCGGTCAGCGCCGCAAAACGCTGGGCAATACGCTAAAGCCATTTCTCACCGCGGCGCAGATTGAAGCGCAAGGCATCGATCCGAAGCGACGCGCGGAGACGTTGTCTGTAGAAGAGTTTGTGCGTTTGTCTGACGCTTAACCGTCACCAATCACAATCAAAAACCCTAGCACTGGGGCGGCTTTCGTGGCATTTTCTGCCTGAAAACCTCGCCAATACTAGGGTTTTGATCTGATATGCGGGCTACGCTGCCCGCTGGATGAATTCGATCTTGTAGCCGTCCGGATCTTCAACGAACGCAATTACGCTGCCACCGAACTTCATCGGCCCTGGCTCACGCGTCACCTTGCCGCCCTTGGCTTTCACTGCATCGCAGGCGGCATACACATCGGGCAGGCCGATGGCGATGTGACCGAAGCCGTTGCCCAGTTCGTATTTCTTCGTTTCCCAGTTGTGCGTGAGCTCAATCACCGCATGGTCTTTTTCGTCGCCGTAGCCCACAAACGCCAGCGTGAACTTGCCGTCCGGATAATCCTTGCGCCGCAGCAGCTTCATGCCGAGCACGTTGGTGTAGAAATCGATCGATTTATCCAGATCGCCGACACGGATCATGGTGTGGAGTAATTGCATCGTGTGTTCCTTTCTTCCTGTCGTACCCGCGCAGGCGGGTACCTCTGAACATAGGTTTTGAAATCGAAACTAGAGGTACCCGCCTGC
>JAEUNB010000403.1 GCA_016790625.1 Betaproteobacteria bacterium
GCAAGACAAAGCCTGGATGCAGGCTTACAGTTTCTGGGTAAAGGTTTTTTCGCTCACCTTCGCGCTGGGCGTGGTCAGCGGCATCACCATGTCCTTCCAGTTCGGCACCAACTGGCCGGGCTATATGCAGACCGTCGGCAATATCGCCGGCCCGTTGCTGGCGTATGAAGTACTGACAGCCTTCTTTCTTGAAGCGGGCTTCCTCGGCATCATGCTGTTCGGTTTCAAGCGCGTGCCGGACAAGGTCCATACCTTCGCCACCATCATGGTGGCGGTCGGCACGTCACTGTCGGCATTCTGGATCCTGGCGCTCAATTCATGGATGCAAACGCCGGCCGGTTTCCAGATGATCGACGGCCGCGCGCATGCCACCGACTGGTTCGCGATCATTTTCAATCCCTCGTTTCCTTACCGCTTTACTCACATGATGATTGCGTCGGGTCTGACCGGCGCCTTTTTGGTGGCGGGCGTATCGGCCTATCGCTGGATGCGCAAGGACCGGGCGAAAGACGTGACCGTCGCGCTTCGTACCGGCATCATCATTGCCACCGTCCTCATTCCCCTGCAAATACTGGTCGGCGACATGCACGGGCTCAACACGCTCAAACACCAACCAGCCAAGATCGCTGCGATGGAAGCGGTGTGGGAAACCGAACGCGGCGCGCCGCTGTTGTTGTTTGCCTGGCCGGATGCGACGGAACGGAAAAACCACTTCGAGATCGGCATTCCGAAGGGTGCAAGCTTTATCCTCAAGCATGATTTCGATGCCGAGATCAAAGGGCTGAACGACTTCAAGGACAATCACCCGCCAGTCGCGCCGCTGTTCTGGGGATTTCGCATCATGGTCGGCACAGGCATGCTGATGCTGGCTGTGTCGTGGTTCGCTGCATGGACATTGTGGCGGAAGAAAGATTTCAATCCATGGCTGATTCGCGGATTGGTCGCGATGACCTTTTCGGGTTGGATCGCCACCGTTGCCGGTTGGTACGTCACCGAAATCGGACGCCAGCCGTGGCTGGTGTACGGTGTGCTGACCACTGTCCAAGCCGCCGCGCCGAACGTAGGCACGACCGCGATTGCCGGGACGCTGGTGATGTACCTGGCACTGTATCTGGCGCTGATTATTGCCTACGTCTCCGTAGTGTTCTACATGGCCAACAAGGCGAAAGTCCTGGCCAACGCACCGCCACCGGTGATGGACGCTACAGTCGCGGCGGCTGCAGGTACCACCAACCCGACAGGAGGCTGAAATCATGAACAACGCATTCTGGTTGCCGGTGATTTTCATGGTGCTGATGGGCGTGGCCATGCTGCTCTATGTGCTGCTCGACGGCTTCGACCTCGGTGTCGGCGTGCTGCTGCAATCGGGCACGGACGAACAAAAGGACGTGATGATTTCGTCGATCGGCCCGTTCTGGGATGCCAACGAGACCTGGCTGGTGCTGGGCATCGGTTTGTTGTTGGTTGCCTTCCCGCTGGCCCACGGCGTGATCCTCACCGCGCTCTATCTGCCGGTTGCACTGATGCTGGCCGGCCTGATATTGCGCGGCGTCGCATTCGATTTCCGCGTCAAGGCACAGGACGATCACAAGGTCGTGTGGAATCGCATCTTCTTTGGCGGCTCACTGCTGGCAAGCGGGGCACAAGGTTACATGCTCGGTATGCACGTAGTGGGCTACGAGCGCACCTGGATCAACGTTGGTTTCGCTTTGTTGATCGCGCTTTGCCTCATCGCTGGCTATGCACTGCTGGGAGCCGGCTGGCTGATCCTGAAAACGGAAGGTGCCCTGCAAAAGCGCGCCGTTACGTGGGCACGTAAAAGCCTTTGGCTGACCGGCGTCGGTATCGGCGCCGTGTCGCTGATGACACCGATGGTGAGCGAACGCATTTTCGAAAAATGGTTCTCCATGCCCAACCTGTTGTTCCTGAGCCCCATCCCGTTGCTAACGCTGGTGCTGTTCGTGGTGGTGGAACGCAGCCTCCGTACCTTGCCGCAGAAGGACGACAGGCACGCGTGGCTGCCTTTCGCCGGAACCATCGGCATTTTCGTGCTGGCGTTTCTTGGCCTGGCCTACAGTCTTTATCCCAACCTGGTGGTCAACAGGATCACGATCTGGGATGCGGCCAGCGCACCAGAATCGCTGATGCTTATCCTGGTCGGCACTGTCATTGTTCTGCCGGTGATCCTCGGCTACACGATATTTTCCTACCGCGTTTTTCGCGGCAAGGCGCGCGAACTGACGTACTATTGAGTCGCTCAGTTAGTCACAAACGTGTAGTCAGGCCAGGCGGACAAAGCCAAGCTCCATCGATACTGCTGAACAGATCACCATCGCTGCCAATGCAATGGACAGGGTGACTTCAAAGCGTGAGAGGTAATTTACGATGCGTTTCATGATGCACTCCATTCGGGAACGGTTTTATTGATTTGCAGTTTTGCAACTCTGTCGAGGCCGATTGCTTGTTTCCATTGCGCAATTGCATTCGACGTGAACGAACTATATGATTGCGATAACGCAATATAAATAGGCGATTTCGCAAACCATGAATGCAACGGCGCAATATCAACTGACCGCCCCTGACTTGGAGGTACTGCTGGCGCTGGCACGCGGCGGCAACTTGGCTGAAGCCGGCAAACGTCTGGGTGCAGACCCTTCCACCGTCTTTCGCAGCGTGCAGCGAATTGAAAAGCAGCTGGGCCAGACGCTGTTCAATCGCTCGCGGCGCGGCTACCTGCCCTCCGAAATGGCGCAACAGATTGTCACGCACGCGGAGAAGATCGAAGCCGAGCTGGAAGCGGCCCGTGCGGCCTCACTGGCGTCGCAGGACGAAGTCTCGGGCCTGGTGCGCCTCACCACCACCGACAGCGTGCTGTACGGACTCGTCATTCCCCTGCTGGGCGGGCTGATGCAAAAACACCCGCACCTGGAACTGGAACTGATGAGCTCCAACGAAGTCGTCAATCTGACCAAGCGCGATGCCGACATCGCCATCCGGGCCACTGTCAAACCATCGGAGCATTTGATCGGACATCATCTGGGCCGCGCCAGTTTCGCCGTTTATGGCTCTGCAGAGGTATTCAAGGGCAAACGCATCAAACCACTCGACGAATACGACTGGGTGGTGCCGGACGAGGCAATGCCTGAGCATCCAGTAGTAAAGTGGCGGCGAAAGAACTACCCGAAATCAATCGCGCGCTATCGCGTCAACAGTCAGATGGCGCTGGCCGAGGCGGTGCGCGCGGGACTCGGCATTGCCGTCCTCTCGACGTACAAAGCGCGGCACGATCCGCGATTGAAGGCGCTCACGCCGGTGCTGGAAGGTTGCAGCACGGATCTTTGGATATTGACTCACCCGGAGTCGCGCCATTTGCGGCGCATCTCAACCGTCTACAACTATTTCGCCAAGGCAATCAGGCTGGATTGAGCGCAGAGTTCAAATTAGAAACTCCAGCATTGGCGCGCCTTTTCAGCCATTTTTGCCCGAAATACCGCACCAATACTTGAGTTTCGCTACTTGATTCGCCGCTTCTGGTAATCCTCTTCTATCGTGTCGCGGAAGAAACTCGCCATTGACGACGAGGTTGAAAACCGCCGCCAGACTTCGGCCGACACGTTGGCGTATTCGTAGGTACCAGAAGATTGCTCCACCACCAGCACGCGCCTCGATGCGTCGTAGCCGATGGCGCGCAAATTGGCCGCGCTGACTTTCTTCATTTCCACATTGCGTGCCCTCCCAGCACCATGCTGAACTCCAGCAGCACGAATAATCCCACCTCGCAAAGGATCGCGCGCCATGCGCGGCGATAGGCAATGTATTTGTTGGTTGCGACTTTCGACACCAGATAGATCTGCCGTGTCAGGTCTTCGAACAGTCGTTCGAGCGAAACACCGCTGATGTCGGCAATGTAATTTTCGGCATTAGGGCGGGATGCAATATCACCGAAAAAAATCAGTTTCTCATTGGCTGATTCATTCAACTGCCGGCGCGGAAACAACGTGGAGAGCGCGAAGAAATAGAACGTGCCGCTAAACAAAATAAAGGCGACCAGCAACACATTCTGCGCTGTGCCAAGGCGAATGATCTTGTCGATATTGGTGGCGACGTAGGACACCAGCAACGTGGACATCACGATCAGCAGGTAAATCTTCTGGTCGGCCGAGCGAATCAGTTCCTGATTCAGGCCGAGAATGCGCCAGGCCTGGTCGAGCCGCAGTGTGAGCTCGCTCTTTTCCAGTCGGCCCGGCACGGGTGTCGCATCGCGCTTGCCGCCTTCCATTCCGCTCATGAGATGCATGCCTAGTCGTGATGATCGCCAACAACGGCCTGGATGCGGGCCATCACTTCCGGCGTCAGCTTCACCGCGACGTCCAGCGCCTTCATGTTCTCACTGACCTGCGTGACACGCGATGCGCCGGTGATCACCGTCGAGATGCGCGGGTTCTTGGTGCACCAGGCAATCGCCAGCTGCGCCGTGGTGCAGCCCAGGTCTTTTGCCACATCACCCAGCTTGACGACAATGGTATTGCGTGCGGCGTCAGTGAGTTTTTCCTGCATCCACGCCATGTTTTTCAAGCTCCCGCGGCTGTCGGCAGGAATTCCCTTTGCGTACTTGCCGGTAAGCAAGCCAGAAGCCAATGGGCTCCAGATGGTGGTGCCGGTGCCCAGCTCGTCGTACAACCGCGCGTATTCCTGCTCGACACGCTTGCGATGAAACAGGTTGTATTCAGGCTGCTCGACTACCGGCTTATGCAAATGATGCTTGTCGGCGATCTGCCAGGCGCCCATGATGTCAGCCGCACTCCATTCAGATGTGCCCCAATACAGCGCCTTGCCACGCGCAATCATGTCGTGCATGGCGAATACGGTTTCTTCCAGCGGCGTGTGCGGATCGGGTCGGTGGCAATACACCAGATCGACATAGTCCAGTTGCAGGCGCTTCAATGAATTGTCGATCGCCTGCATCAGGTATTTGCGATTGAGCGTATTGCGCTCGTTGATGCCGTCGCCGAATTTATTGGGCAGACCCCAGTAAAACTTGGTCGACACCAGGTAGGTAAGCCGATCCCAGTTGAGCTTCTTCAGTGCTGCGCCCATCAGCAATTCCGACTGGCCGGCGGCATAGACCTCGGCGTTGTCGAAAAAATTGACGCCGTGGTCGCGCGCGGCGCTCATCAGCTCGATCGACGCCTTCTCGTCCAGCTGGTTGCCATAAGTGATCCACGATCCGAATGACAGCGCCGATACCTTGATGCCGGCGCGTCCAAGCCTTCTGTATTCCACGTCAGTCTTCCTTTTCTTCGTCGATATCCTGATACGGATTCAGCACCAGCACCCGCGTCCGTTTTGGTCCGGCCGCAAATTGCTCCATCTTGACCAGCACCGGGAACATTTCTGCCAGCTTGGCGCGCGCTGCCGGCTCATCATCAAACACCAGCAGATTGCCGAACTCGCTCTTCACATCTCGCCAATGATCCGGCCTGGCATCGTCATCCTGCACCTGCAATTTGTATTTGGCCATGAGCGGCTTTCAGAAATTTTTTTGCATCACCAGCGGGGCCAGCGGCAACGACAGCATATAGCCTTGCGCCTCCTCGCAGCCACAGGCCAGCAGATATTCCATCTGCGCTGCGTGCTCAACCCCTTCGGCCACCACCCGCAGGCCGAGGCTTTTTGCCAGACCGATGATACCGCGTGTGATGGCCGCATCGTCCGGGTCGGTTGTTATGTCACGCACGAAGGACTGATCGATTTTCAATTTGACGATGTCAAAACGCTTGAGATAGGCGAGATTCGAGTAGCCGGTGCCAAAGTCGTCCACCACCAACCTGAATCCATGGCGGCCCATATCGTCCAGCGTGCTGACGGCCGTGTCACCTTCGCTCATCAACGCACTTTCGGTTAACTCGATCTCCAAATCGCCCGGCGTCAAACCATGCTCGCGTGTCGCCTCGAGCAGAACCTCAACAAGCCGCTTCGACTTGAACTGCACTGCCGACACATTGACCGTCACCGGAAACTCATCCAGGCCCGAATCGCGCCAGCGCCGCAACTGCGCGCAGGATTCGCGGATCACCCACTCGCCAATGCCAACGATTAATCCGCTTTCTTCGGCAACAGGAATAAAACGAGCCGGGGCTACCGGCCCCAACTCTTCGCTGTTCCATCGCAGCAACGCCTCAACGCCGATCAGACGGCGTTCCGGAATCCTGAATATCGGCTGGTACTCCAGGCTGAATTCATTGCGCTGCAATGCACGCCGGAGCGCGTTTTCCACCGACAAGCGTTCATTGACGCGATCGTTCATCTCCGAGCGGAAGAAGCTGAACTGGTTGCGTCCCTGCGCCTTGGAGTGATACATCGCCAGGTCGGCATTTTTCACCAGCGCATTCAGGTCTGCTCCATCAGAGGGCCAGATGGTGATGCCGATCGACGGTGTCACGGTCAATTCATGTCCAGTGACGTTATATGGCGCGCTCAATGACTGCAGCAGCGTCTCGGCTACATGCGCCAGCGAAGCTGCATCGGTAGCCCCTGGCAGCATGACGATAAATTCATCACCGCCATGGCGTGCCACCGTATCGGTGGCACGGGTGTGCGACAGCAGTCGCTGCGCGGTTTCTGCAAGAATGCGGTCGCCAACGTGGTGCCCCAATGAGTCGTTCACGTTCTTGAAGCGATCCAGATCGATAAACAACAATGCCAAGCCTTCGTTGTGACGTTCGGCCTGACGGATCGCGAAGTCGAAGCGCGAAGCCAGCAGCAGACGATTGGGCAGCCCGGTCAGAAAGTCGTATTCGGCAAGCTCTCGGATCTGCGCTTCGATGCGTTTCTTTTCGGTGATATTGCTGCCCACACCGCGGTATCCCTTGAACGCACCAGCAGCATCGAAGACCGGATCGCCGGAAATACTGACCCACCAGATCTCACCGCTCGGCAGCGCGTAAGCGTACTGAAAGTCGCGGAACGGCTCATGCGCTTCCACCTGGCGACGATGCTCATCCATTTGTTCGCGGCTGATGCCCAGAAATGGTATTTCCCAGCGCGGGCGGCCGTAGCGATGATCTGGATCGATGCCCGTGGACCGCACCATGCCGCCAGAGATGTGCGAGAAGCGGTAGTGCTCATCCTGTTCCCAGTACCAGTCCGACGACATCTCCAATAGCCGCGTCAGGCGCTCTTCGCTTTGCGCGAGTTTCTCCTCGGCCCTCTTGCGCGCGGTGATGTCGAGCCGGAAGCCAATCACACCACCATCGGCGGTCTTGCGATCCGACACCAGCAGCCAGGTGTCGCTGGTCATCAGGAATTCGTAGTCCCCTTCGTCCGGGTCCAGATGCTTGGCAACGCGCGCTTCAAGATAGGTTTCCTCGTCCATGGTCACGCGCAACTCGAAACCACGCCGGTACCAGCCGCGCAGAATCTCGCGGTATTCCGCGCCCGGCACCAGCAGGTCGGCGATCTCGGAATAGAGTTCGCGAAACCGGCGATTGCAGAACACCAGCCGGTCGTCGGGGCCATACAACACCACACCCGATTCCAGATGCTCGAATGCCTCGATGATCTGGTTCAGCCGGCCTTCGCACGCGGCCAATGCGGCCACCAGACCGGCGAGGCGGTCCGGCGTGTCATCGGATTGGGCAGGAGGGGCGATCATGAATGTGGTGATACGGGGCTCAAACGCTAACTTAGCACCTTGAACAAGCGTTGCAATCGGCGGATGGCCTACGCGGGCAGACCATCGCCCTGCCGGTAGACCGCAACCTCTTCCTTCAGCGCAATCCACCACACCCGCCCCTTGGGTTCGTGCTTGCCACACGGGGTATAGGTGACAAAGCCCGGATATCGCTTGCCCAGATTGTTCGGATCTTCGCGTTTGGTGCGCGGAGGCGGAATGATCTTGCCATCCTCCGCACCGAGCGGGAATAGCCAGCAGCCGACCGGTTTGTACTTCCATTTGTGCTTGCCCAACTTGACCGCCAGCGTCTGCAAGCCGCACTTGCCGTCCGACTCGGTGAACGAGCAGCGCGTGTTGGAAAAGTGCTCGGGCTTGCTGCGGTATTGGTACGGCCGCACGGTCGTCTTGCGGCCTGTGTTGCCTTCCCACTCGCCATCAACGATGTACTCTTTCGGCAGGTAGCTGAAATGCTCAGGATATTTTTTGACCACCCGGTGAATCGTGCGTTCTTCCTCCGGCAGCAGGAACGCGCCGTCGCTGCAGCAGATACCCTCGCATTGACTTAGATCGCAGTAGTTCAGTTTGGTTGGTTGCCGGCGCTTGGCGGATTTGTTTGTTTTCGTCGTTTTAGCCGCAGTCATGCCGTCATTTCCCGAATATCAAAATTGCCGCCGTTGGTCAGTTTTCCGGCGTCTATGAGCCGAATGATGTCACGCGCCACATCATCGGCCGGGCGTAGTGTGCCATCCGCCTTCATGGTGCGAAAACGCTCTACATCGGGGAACTGGCTGTCGCTCGCGCTACGCACTTGGGCCTGCATCGGCGTGTCGATCACGCCGGGCGCCAACGAGCAGATGGCCAACCCTTCTTCCGCCTCATGCGCGGCGACACGAGTAGCCATCTCCAATCCCGCCTTGGCCGCACAATAAGCTGACCAGCCGGCGATGGCCCGTTTGGCCGCTCCCGATGAAATATTGACCACCAGCCGGCGCGCAGCTAGTGCTCGCGTCGCGTTGGCGAACAGCCCGGTCAGGATCATCGGCGCCGTCAGGTTCACCGCAATATTGTTCGCCGTTTCCATCGCTTCGATGGCATCGAAGCGGCCCACCGGCGCAACCACGCCGGCGTTATTGATCAGCACCGCGCGATCGAACTTCCGGCCGGCAATCAGCGGCAGCACATGGGCAAATGCAGGCGCAATCGCCGCGCTGTCGCCGGCATCGAACTGGATGTTGACCGGTGCAGCCGATTGCGGTGCGCCGCGCGACAGGCAGATCACCAGATTACCGGCATCGGCGTGTAATCGATCGCGCAACGCGGCTCCCAGCCCCTTGGTGGTGCCGGTCAGGATGTAAAGATTCATTGGTTTCCCTTGGTTAATCCAGCCACGCTGACAGCGCGGCGCTGATGCCGACCTCGACCAGATCGGCGAGGCCATTGCTGGTACTGACTTGCTGCGTCCAGATATCGTGCATCTGACGCTGAGGACGAGGCGGGCGGGATGTTTGTGCAATCAACTCGCCAATCCGCTCCGGGTCCGGCGCCACCCGTTGCTTCTCGCGTTCATGCAGCGCCGTCAGCGCCTTTTCGACCGCCGCCTCATCCAATACCGAGATCGCCGAGCCGCAATGGCGGCATTGCGTGTCTTTCTCCAAGCTGATCGGGCCGCCGCAACTGGAACAACGAATCTGCTTGACGGTTACAGCCAAGGTCGCAATCTCATGCGACTGCAGGCTGCGGATAAAGTTTTTCTCGCGCAGGAATTGGGCGAAGCTGATCAGCCGCCCATGTCCCTTCGGACAACGATGATAGGTAAACCGTCCGCCACGGGCAAGATCGCTGGTGCTATTCAGCGTTGTCGAACAAATGGGGCATCCCAGCTGCAATCCGACTATGCTGCGCGGTGTATTGCGCGCTTCGTGGATGCGCTTGAACAACTCGATCACCGAACCCGGCGACAGCGAGGTGCTTTCCAGATTGTCGAACCAGATCAGGTGGCAGGGCCAGCAGGCATCAATGGTGACCGTGGTTCCAATGTGCGTGCGGAACGACAGCGCCTCCATCTCGCCATGGCAACTCGAACAACGCATGAAAACTAGCCCAGCAGCGCGTCGATACCCGCCTGCGCGATTTGCGCATCCTCGGATGACTTGACCCCGGATACGCCGACCGCACCGATCAATTCTCCCTCGACCATGATCGGCACACCGCCTTCGAGAAAGGTCACGCCCGGCATCGATAACGCCGATACGCGGCCATTGTTGACCATGTCCTCATCACCCTTGGTCGCACGGCGCCGGATGGCGGCACTCTTGGCCTTGCCCTGGGCGATCGCCACACTGGCAATGGCACAGGTGTCCAGGCGCTGGAACGACAACAGATGGCCACCGTCGTCGACGATGGCGATACAAACCGCCCAATTGTTCTTCTTCGCCTCGACCTCGGCCGCCACCATGATTTTCTTGCAGTCGTCGAGTGTCAGATAGTGTTTTGTTTTCATGGGCGCCTTCCCTGTGTGAGGTCGAAATAATTATAAGCGTAGACACGCTGGCTTCCGCTTTCGCAAGCCTTTTTACTCAAGGCTCCATCAAGCTTGCATCTTCCCTCAATGTGTATTATTGTACTAATACACATTGACACCGCTATGAGCACCCAGCCGCCCGCCTCAAACCCGCCGATCGCTGCCACCAACCTGTTCTCGGTCGCCACCGGATCGGGCGAGCCGATTTACCGCCAACTGGTCGAGCAGGTCCGCCGGTTGGTCGCGGGCGGACAGCTTGCGGCAGGAGACGAATTGCCCTCGGTGCGCGACACCGCACAGGCACTGGCGGTCAACCCGATGACGGTCTCGAAGGCCTACAGCCAGCTGGAAACGGCCGGCGTGCTGGAACGGCGACGCGGCGTCGGCATGGTGGTAGCCGCGCAACACACACGGGCGCAAAGCCGCA
>JAEUNB010000039.1 GCA_016790625.1 Betaproteobacteria bacterium
GATGCCATGGGTTGCGCCTTTTCGTTTCCTGCCATTTATCGCCATTTTGACGCGTTAATTTTTCTGGCGATTCTGCTCTACGCGTTCGCGGGAACTTGGTTACGTATCCCCTTTCTCGTGAAACACGCACACCCATTTGGATATTACTTGGCGTGGACAGTCTTTGTCGCCATGGGCATTACCGCCCCCACTTTGCATTTCCCCTACCCACGACTCAACCCTTTGTGTCTTCCCAGGCATGGCGAGCGTGGTTTTTCTTGCGCACGTTGCTTGGTGGGGCATATGGCGGTTGTGGCACGATTGATCCTCCCGCAGATATACTCGTGCCACGCCATCGCGGCCTGTTCGAGGGCGGCCCACTTGCGCGAAAGCACCAGATTTGGTCTGTCGCACTCAACAACAATCGTACGGATGCCTGGATTGATTCACCCTATTCTTGCGAAGGCAATTAGCTTTGCCACTTGGTCCAAAAGCGCGCTGTCACGTCATCCGAAACGCGTGACTGCGGTCGCCGCAGCAATGCTGGCAAGCGCCGGTGGATTGGCGGTCGCAGCCTTGGCCCCGGACGTTTCCGATCAGCCTGTGCAACAGGTGCTGGAGTCGGTTCAACCATTGGCGCTGTCGCAGCAAAACGAAGTGTTGGAGAACCACGCGTTTCGGCTCTATCGCTCGGAACAGACGCGTTCGACAGACAGCGCTGACAGCCTCCTGCGGCGTCTGGGTATCGACGACCCTTCGGCGGCGGCCTATTTGCGTTCCAACGAGCTGGTTCGACAGTCATTGTTTGGACGTGCCGGCCGCAATGTCCGCGCGGAGGTTTCCGATGACAGCGCGTTGCTCAAGTTATATGCCCGCTGGAGCACCGATGACAGTGGAATGTTCAAGCGCCTTGTCGTGGAAAAAACCATTACCGGGTTTTCGACCCGCATCGAAACCGCGCCGTTGACACGATCAAGCAAACTGAGCAGCGGCACGATCCAATCATCGCTGTTTGCCGCGACCGACGACGCCGGCATTCCGGACTCAGTGGCGGTACAGATTGCCGAAATATTCGCCGGCGACATTGACTTTCACCGCGCGTTGCGCAAAGGCGACCGATTCTCTGTTGTCTACGAGACCCTGGAAGGTGACGGGGAGCCGATGCGTAGCGGGCGCGTGCTCAGTGTTGAATTCGTCAACAACGGCAAGGTCTACCAGGCGACTTGGTTTCGTGATCCGTCGGTCGCGCAAGATGCACGCAATGAGCGCAACAAGGGAGGCTATTTCACGTTGGATGGCCAGAGCCTGAAGCGCAGCTTTCTTGCCTCACCGTTGGAGTTCTCGCGAGTCACGAGCGGCTTCAAAACGCGATTTCACCCGGTATTAAAGCTGTGGCGAGCCCACCAAGGCGTCGATTATGCTGGGACGACCGGAACCGCCGTGCGCAATGTGGGCGACGGCGTGGTCGAGTTTTCCGGCGTACAGAACGGTTATGGAAATGTCGTTTTTGTCGGCCACCGCGACAAGAGCACAACCGTATACGCCCATCTGAGCCGTATTGATGTCAAACGCGGCCAGTCTGTGGGACAAGGCCAGGTTATAGGAGCCGTTGGGGCCACCGGCAGGGTCACCGGTCCCCACCTGCATTTCGAGTACCGCGTCAATGGCAATTACAAGGACCCATTGACGATCACCAGACTTAGCGAGTCGGTTTCAGTGTCTGTCGCCGCCAAGCCCACGTTTGACCGTGTCGCCACCGACGCCCGACTGTTGCTCTCTGCGGCGGCATCGGTCCGACAGGTCAACACGGAATAAATTGCATTGATTTTGCTGGCGAGCGAGCCACTGCGGATGGCGCATACCGCCCTTGGGCAGTAGCCGGCGAACGGAACTGCATGACCCGACCGGCAACCTATCGTCGAAGCCTCAAGGCTGGACGCCGTCGATGGTGATGACCAGCCGGCCGGTCCCAGTGTCGACCGGCCCGACCTGTCCCACCAGGTCACCGCTGCGCGGCATGGCCTCGCCGGTGCGCGAAATGCGCGCGCCCACGATCACGCTGGAGAACTTGGACAGGCTCATTTCCGGCTGCATGGCGGTGCTGTCGTCCAACGTGAACGTCAGCGGCAGGTCGCTGACGCGTTTGCGCAAGATCGCCAGCGGCATGCGGGGGCCCTGGGCGGCGCGCGCGAACACAAACACCGTGTCGCCAGGCGCCACCTTGCCGGCCATCGGGCCGGCCAACTGCACCACGCCGCTGACCTTGGCGCCAGCTGTGGTCACCGTGACGGGCGCCGCCGCCGCAGGGGGTGGTGCCACTGACGCCGGCCTCGCCGTATTGGCCTGAGGTACCTGAGCCAGGTCTATGGCCGGTCCTGCGGCTGCAGGCGCCTTGCCGCTGGCGGCCTGCGCCTGCTGGATGTTGTTGTCGAGCCCGGTGGCGAACTGGCTGCCCGGTTCGGCGATCTGTTTGGCAGCGGTCCAGAACTTCAGCGCGCCGTTGTAATCCTTGCGCTCGAATGCCGCGGTGCCGGACAGGGCCAGCGCCTTCAGGTTGCGCGGATCGATCTGCAGCGCGCGTTCGGCAAGCTTGGCCGGCTCACCCACCACTCTCCGGCCCTGCAACATCGCCAGCACATCGGCGTGGTCGGCCATCAGTTGGGGGTTGTCGGGCGCAAGTGAACGGGCACGCACAAATGCCTTGTTGGCTTCGGGGAAACGCTGCATCACCGCGTAAGAACGGCCCAGCATGGTCCATGCCTCGTCGTCGCCGGGTTGGGGGCTGGTCTGGTTCTCAAGGCGGTTGGCGAGTTTGCTCACCATGCCCTCGATCTGCGCCTGGGTCATTTCGCCGTTCCCGGCGGGTTCTGCGGCCGCCTGTTGTGCCCCGGGCACATGCGCCAGCATGACCTCGGGGGTGCCCAGCGCGCCATACATCATGAAGGCGAACAGGGGCACAAATGCCCCAAGGAAGACCACGGTCTTGCCGGCGGGTGCCGCCACTGCCGGCGCCGCCAGATCCTGCTCTTCCTCTAGTGCGCGGCGTTCGATCTCGATTCGCGCCGTGCGGTACTGCTCGACGTCGAGCGCGCCGTTGACGTGTTCAGCCTCGAGCGCGGCGAGCTGCTCACGCAATACATGGAGGTTCGAGCGGCGCGCTGAATTGGCCGCCACGAGGGCGCCGGAAAACTGCGACGCCCGCAGCAGCGGGGGTAGCACGAACACTAACGCCAGCGCAATCAGGCCTGCAAGGGCAACCAGAAACAGACTCATTGGAAAACCTTCGTGTTGCGCACTGCGGTGTGAGCCCCTTTGGGCGGCTGAGCGGTGTTCATGGACGGGCCTCGCCCTCAGACAACAAGGCACGGGCGCGTTGTGCGTTGTCTTCCGTCCATTCGGCCGGCGCAGCAA
>JAEUNB010000065.1 GCA_016790625.1 Betaproteobacteria bacterium
TCCTGCCCCGGCGAAGGCCGGGGCCCAAGTTGATCTCACGCCAGTAAAATGCCGTACGTTTACATTCTCACCAATAAGCCTTTCGGCACGCTGTATACCGGTTTTGCCAATGATTTGTCAGTAAGAGTACAGCAGCACAAATCAGCAATTGTTGATGGATTTACAAAAGAGCACGGCTTGAAAACTCTTGTCTGGTATGAGCAGTACGGTAGTGTTCTTGAAGCTCGCAATAGAGAGCGCTTGATCAAGAAGTGGCATCGTGATTGGAAAATCAATCTGATTCAGTCCGTCAATCCAGATTGGAAAGATCTGTCGGCTTCGTTGTAACGAAGAGAAATTAGATCACGACCCGGCGCAACCCTTGTGATTGGACGCCGGGGAAGGTAACCGCGCATATGACAACCACACTAGTCCTTATCCGCCATGGCGAAACCGAGTGGAATCGCCAGGGGCGCATTCAGGGGCATCTCGATAGTCCGCTGACACCCGAAGGCGTTGCGCAGGCGAAAGCCTGTGCAACGCGTCTTCGCGATGAGCATTTTGATCAGGTGGTTTCCAGCGATCTGCCGCGGGTGCGTCGCACGGCCGATCTGCTGATCGAAAGCCGTGGCCTGCCAATCCGGTTTGACGCCGCGTTACGCGAGCGCTCCTACGGTATCGGCGAAGGTCTAACGTATGCCGAGATGGATTCGCAGCATCCCGAATTTTTCTCGCGCATCCGCACCACCGACCCGGACTATGCGGTCGAAGGCAGCGAGTCGCGCCGCGAATTCCATCAGCGCATCACGAATGCACTGCGCGGGATTGCAAAGGATCACGCTGGTCAGCGCGTATTGGTTGTTACACACGGCGGCGTGCTCGGCGTGGTCTATCGCTGGCTCAACGGGCTGCACATTTCCAGCCCGCACAAGGTTGAGATTCCCAATGTCGCCTACAACCGGGTGTCAGTGCATCCCAAGGAAGTCGGCGAAGACTGGAAACTGGAAGTCTGGGCAGACACGGCTCACTTGGATACGGAAACGTCCGAGCCAGCCTGAGATTTCTTCAGCGGTGTGACCATGCTGCTGTCGTTCAACAGCAGGTCGTGGCTGATATCCATGTTCAGCGGCTTTTCCAGCCGCGTGATGATGTCGGTGTAGTTACGGATGTTTTCGACGAACTGCACCGCCTCATGGCCGCGGGCGAAGCCGTATTTCAATGTCGCGTGGACTTCGGGATCGCCCAGTTTCTGATAGGCCTTGCGTACGTCCACCCATGAGTCGGCATTGAGCTTCATGCGCTGGGTCAGGACGCGCGCATCTTCCAAATGGCCGTAGCCCTGGTTGTAGGCCGCCAGTGCAAGCCAGGTGCGGTCAGGCTCGGGAATGCGTGCGGGGACGGTGTCGCGCAGCAGTTGCAGATATTTGGCGCCACCGACAATCGACTCGCGCGCGTCGAGCCGGTTCTTTACCCCCATCCGATCAGCCGTGTCTTCGGTCAGCATCATGATGCCGCGCACGCCGGTGGGTGAAGTGGCAAGCGCATCCCAGTGCGATTCCTGATAACCGATCGCCGCCAGCACGCGCCAATCAATACCGGTCAATTGCTGCGCTTCGTGAAAATGCGGACGCAATTTCGGCAAAACAGATTGCACCTTTTCCAGCAGACTTTCAGAATCAATCGGCTGAATGCGCGTGACGTGGCCGTAGTAGCGGTCAATCAGGCGGTTCAAGGTGCCGTTGTCGCGGATCTTGTTGAAGAACAGCACGCTGCTGCTTTGCAGGTCGTAATCTGCCACCGGCGAAAACGCCCACGCCACCTTGCCTTCGCGGCCGACATTGAACGCGGCCGCCAGCTCCGGGTGCAGACGTTTGCCGACGGCAAACGCGATGCTGTCGACCAGCGCGAAATCAGAGAGCTTGTCTTCGATCCGCTTCAGCAGCTCGTCCGGCACCGTGTCGTGCGGCAGCACGTCGATCATCAAGCCGGGATAGTCACCCGTAAGTTCGCGCAGGATGTCGTGCGCCGGCGTTTCGGCGATGACGGCGATACGCTTGTTGACGGTGTCGGTCAGCGATTTCGGCTTGGGCTCGGTGGAGCGGAACACGAGCTGATACTGGATCAGCCGGTAGTTGGGGCTGAAAGCGAACTCTTTTTTCAGGTCGATGGTGGGCGAGAGCGCGGCCGCAGCCAAATGTCCGCGCCCGTCGCGCAGTGCCTCGATCAGCTTCTTGTAACCGGGCATAACAATAAATTTGGGAACCGCGCCAAGCTCTTTCGCAAACAGCGTGGCGAGGTCATGCTCAAATCCGGTTTGCGTGTCGTCGCGGTCCTTGCCGGCCTGCGGGATGTCCTGTGTGGTGGTCGGACCGCGAAGTGTCAGGATTACCAGTTCGCCGGTCTCGCGTGGCGGCTTCAGCTTGCCGCGCAACCATTGCGGTGCGTACTCGGTATGGCGCACGCCGAAACCGACGCTGGCAATACCCGCAATCGCGGCGACAACAATCAGGACGATATACCGGCTCTTCATTCGTTATAAACGTACGCGCCGTGGTCTTGAGAGGAACTACAGTTTACGTGATGATGGACGGGCGATGCGATAATGCAGGCTGTCTCAATTTGCCGACACCGATGAAGCAGAAAATCGTAGCACTTGTGCCCGCTGCCGGTACCGGTACCCGTCTGGGCGATGCGCTGCCCAAGCAGTACCTCGATATTAACGATCACCCGCTGATTTTCCATGCACTCGCTGCGCTGACGCGGGTATCGCGCATTCACCGTATCGTTGTGGTGCTGTCGCCGGAAGACCGGCATTGGCAGACGTTGATGGAAAACTCGGCGTCCGGCAAAGCGCTCAATGGCCGCGTGGGGACGTTACGCGTTGGCGGCGCCACACGCGGTGCCAGCGTAGTTAACGGACTCGAATCGCTGTCCAGCGAACTCAGCGAGGATGACTGGGTAATGGTGCACGATGCCGCGCGGCCCTGCATACGAAGCGAGCTAGTCGAGCAGTTCATCGACGAACTGGAAAGCGACCCGGTGGGCGGACTGCTGGCGCTACCGCTGGCCGATACGATCAAACAAGCCGATGAAACGCTGCGGGTGCAGAAGACGCTGCCGCGCGAGGCGATCTGGCGCGCGCAGACGCCGCAGATGTTTCGCTACGGCACGTTGCTGAAAGCGCTGCGGCAAATGCCGCAGGCGACCGATGAAGCACAAGCCATCGAGTCACTCGGCCTGCAGCCGAAGCTGGTGATGGGCGATAGCGCGAACCTGAAGGTGACGTACGCGCCCGACCTCAAGCTCGCGCGCATGCTGCTGAGAGAAGAGGAGTGAACATGGCAACCTCAGGATTCCCGTTCCGTATTGGTCATGGCTTCGACGTTCATCAACTGGTCGTCGGTCGCAAGTGCGTCATTGGCGGCGTCGAGATTGCCTACGAGCGCGGCCTGCTCGGCCACTCCGATGCCGATGTGCTGCTGCACGCGATTTGCGATGCGCTGCTGGGGGCGGCTGCGCTGGGCGATATCGGCAAACATTTTCCCGACAGCGATGCGCGTTACAAGGGTATCGACAGCCGCCAGTTGCTGCGGCATGTGGCGGCACTGTTGAAGGAGAGGGGATATTCAGTCGGCAATGTCGATGCCACCATTATTGCGCAGGCACCGCGTATGGCGGCGCACATTCCGGCCATGGTCGCTAACATCGCTGCAGATCTCGACATCGCCGGGGATTGCGTGAATGTGAAAGCCACCACCACCGAGCACCTCGGTTTTACCGGGCGCAGTGAAGGCATAGCGGCCGAGGCCGTTTGCCTGATTACCAAGGTGTAGCGAAAAGTAAAAACCCAGCATTGGCGCGGGTCTCAGGCCATTTATGCTCTGAAGTCCGCGCCAATGCTGGGGTTTTATAGTCGTATTCGGGCTTGAATCTGATCAAATGCTGGTCTTGCTGCCCTGCGGTCCGCCCTGATCGGAATCGACGCCGGCAAGATTGCTCATCACACGACGCGCGATCTGGTTCAGCGGCGCAATCGCAATTGCCGCGCCGATATCGATTGCTTCCTTCGGCATCCCGAACACGATCGAACTGGCTTCGTCCTGCGCCAGCGTGAACGCGCCTTTCTGCCGCATGGTGAGCAGACCGCGCGCGCCGTCCTTGCCCATGCCGGTGAGAATCACGCCCACCGCATCGGCACCGGCCGATGCCGCCGCAGATTCAAACAGCACATCGACCGAGGGACGATGCAGGTTGACCGGCGC
>JAEUNB010000077.1 GCA_016790625.1 Betaproteobacteria bacterium
GGACCACAATTATTAGGGCCGGGAATATGCTCAGCGAGTACGACATCGATCACACCAGTGCTTGCCGTTACGTCGGTCAAATCGATAGTCGCAATCCGTGCGTGAGCCCGCTCAGACAACCCGAGCGCAATAAACACTGTGCCAGCCAGTTGCGGAATATCATCGGCATAGATCGCTTCGCCGGACACGTGGAACTCCGCCGACTCATGTGGAACCGATGTCCCGGGTTCAAATGTGTTGATGAGAGGCGCAGCGCGGTCGTTCATGGCCGCCTCAGGCAAACACGCTGACATCGGTTGAGCGCAGTGGCTCTACCGGCTTTGTTTCCAGATAGAAACGATAGAGCAAGTTGCGGGCAGCCGTTAAACGGTAATCGGCCGTGGCGCGCATGTCGCTCAATGGAGCGAAGTCCTGTGAGAGCGCAGCCATACCGAGCCGCAGGTTCGACTCATCCCAGCTTCTTCCAATCAAAACGCGTTCTGCATTCAACGCTCGTTTCGGCGTTGCTGCCATGCCGCCCATTGCAATGCGGCAACTGGTGACAATATTGCCGTCGAGTTTGACGGCGAATGCCGCGCACACAGCCGAGATATCCGAATCGAACCGCTTCGACAGCTTGTAATTTCGGAATTTCAGCTCAGGCGTTGGCAGCGGAATGGTCACCGACACCAGTATTTCGTCCGGTGCCATGTCCTTCTTCTGATAGCCGAGATAAAGCGACTCAAGCGGCAGTCCACGCGTACCACGAATGCTGGCGAGCTTGGCCGTTGCGCCCAGTGCGATCAAAGCGGGCATCGAATCGCCGATTGGCGATCCGTTAGCGATATTCCCCCCCAGCGTGCCAGCATTACGGATCGGCATCGAGGCAAACCGCTCCCACATTTCGTTCATTTGTGGATAAACGGACTTCAGTGCAGCGTAAGCGTCTGTCAAGCTAACCGCAGCCCCGATCGATATTCCAAACGCGGACTTTTCGGTTACGCGAAGTTCGGTAACCGAACCGGTGTAAACAATCTCGTTCAACTCCCGCAATTGCTTGTTAACCCAGAGACCTACGTCGGTGCCACCCGCGAGAATAGTCGCATCCGGATAGTCGGAGCGAAGCTGAACCAATTCCTGCAGGGAACGCGGAGCAAAAAAGCGCTGATCGCGGCTGGTGTATTCCAGGCCCGACGTTGCGTTGATTTTCGCGAGTTTGCTTTTTAGCCCCTCGCGCTCAAATACGACGCGAGGAAGGTCGAACATTTGCCGTCCGGCCTTAATGATCGGCCGGTATCCCGTACAGCGGCAAAGGTTTCCGGTGATGGCCTCTCGCACCCGATTTTCGTCCGTTTTTGCACCATCAGTGTCGATATAGAGCGCCCACAACGACATGACGAAACCCGGCGTACAGAAACCGCATTGCGATCCATGGCACTTCACCATCGCGTCTTGCACTGGATGCAAGTCACCGGACGATTGCCGCAATGCCTCCACCGTGTAAAGTGCCTTGCCATCCAGAGTCGGCAGAAATTGAATGCACGCGTTCACGGCCTTGGTCTGCAATTCACTGCCTGCAATCTCGGCGATGACCACCGTGCATGCGCCGCAATCGCCTTCAGCGCAGCCCTCTTTGGTGCCGCAAAGCCGCTGATCCTGGCGAAGAAACGAAAGTACGCTGGTGGTGGGCGCGACACCGCTTACTTCCGTCAAGCGGTCGTTGAGGTAGAAGCGGATCGGCCTGGCTTCAACAGACACAGTTCAACTCCCGCGGTAGGTGGAATAGCTCCAAGGCGATACCAGCAAGGGCACGTGGTAATGCTGCGCCGGTTCTGCAATCGCAAAACGCAGCGAGACAACATCCAAAAATGGCGGATCGGCCAGCACTACCCCTTGATTGCGGAAATAGTCGGCAACCCGGAACACCAGTTCGTATTCACCGGCCTGCATGCTGGGTCCTTCCAGCAAAGGCTGGTCGCAGCGGCCGTCGGCATTGGTCGCGGCCTGTTTCAACGTTTTGCGCGAGCCGCCGTCTAGTTGAAACAGTTCGACCGGAATGCCAGCGCCCGGCTTGCCCTTCGCAGTGTCCAGCACATGTGTGGTCAATCGGCCCATCGGCACTCCCTTTAATAACCAGATCATCCTAGCGGCCCATCATTTTGTCAACAAAATATGATTGATTTTGTGCACAATCTGGCTCATGCTGCCAGCCAAACGATGATCAGGTGTAACAAAAGCCATGACAGCCGCTCAAAAGTCCACAGCCTTGCGAACAAGCAATATCGGCAAGGACGACATTCCTCTCAGTTCAGACGATGTCTTTTCGCATGTGTACCAGGCGATACTGGATCGCCGGCTGCCACCAGGAACCAAGCTGCGGGAAGTGCCGCTCGCCGAACTCTTCGGCGTCACTCGCGGAACCATTCGCAAAGCGTTTACCCAGTTGGCCAATCAGAAGGTCATTGACCTTATCCCCAACCGCGGTGCCAGCGTTGCCTACCCCACTGTTGAGGAAAGCCGCGACCTGTTCGCAGCGCGGCGAACCATCGAAAGCGCAATCGTTGAGCAATTGACATCGCGCGTGACCAAGTCCCAGATTCGCGAATTGAATGCGATGGTAAAACGTGAAAACGCCGCCTATGACAAGGGGGACACGCGCGAGGCTCTCAAACTGTCGGTCGACTTTCATCGAGTGCTCGCGACAATGGCTGGCAACAGTGTCTATGCGGATTTTCTCGAGCAATTGGTGACGAGGACACCACTGGTCGTTCTTGCGTATCGTGACCCGGCGCAAGCAACTGCATGTGCCAATCAAGACCACCAGGACCTCGTGACAGCGATCGCGGCTGGAGATTCTGTGCGAGCGATAAACACGATGAGATGCCATTTGTGCAACCTGGAAGGTCAGCTTGATCTGAAGAATTCGACTCCGTCCAGCGAACTCGCCGCCATTTTCGGCTTAAACGCTGTCTCGCATCGCAACGCCAAGCGCAACCTTCAATGACAATTCCGATATGAATTCCTACCCTCGCGACCTGATCGGCTATGGCCGCAATCCGCCACAGGCCAATTGGCCCGGAAACGCGCGCATCGCGGTGCAGTTTGTCTTGAATTACGAGGAGGGTGCGGAAAACTCCGTTCTGCACGGCGATGCCGGGTCCGAACAGTTTCTATCGGAAATCATCGGCGCGCAGGCATATTCCGCTCGCCACATGAGCATGGAGTCGATCTACGAATACGGCTCACGTGTCGGCGTTTGGCGAATCCTGCGCGAATTCGAGCGGCGCAAACTGCCCCTGACCGTGTTCGGTGTTTCCATGGCGCTGGAGCGGCACCCGGAGTTGACTGCTGCCTTTATCGAACTAGGTCACGAAATTGCCTGTCATGGCTGGCGGTGGATTCACTACCAGGGTATGGACGAAAACACAGAGCGCCAGCACATGAAAACCGCGGTCGATATCATCAAGCGTATGGCAGGTAGCGCTCCGCTGGGGTGGTATACGGGGCGCGACAGCCCCAATACGCGTCGCTTGGTGGTGGAGCATGGCGGCTTTCTATACGACTCGGATTATTACGGCGACGACCTGCCCTTCTGGACCATTGTCGAAACCGCTGAAGGAAAAACGGTGCCGCATCTCGTCGTACCGTATACCTTGGATACCAACGATATGCGATTTGCAACTGCACAAGGCTTCAACACTGGTGATGATTTCTTTTGCTATCTGCGGGATTCGTTCGATGCGCTTTACGCCGAAGGTGCAGACGCCCCCAAGATGCTTTCCATTGGCATGCACTGCCGTTTGCTTGGGCGCCCAGGGCGATTCTTGGCGCTACAACGATTCCTTGATCATATTTGCGGCCATGATCGCGTCTGGATTTGTCGCCGGGTTGATATCGCGCGGCATTGGGCTGCCCGTCACCCGCATAACTAGCAGTCAACCATCCTTCTTGTCGTCGTCAGGTGTCGGAAAAATTTACACCGCACACACAAGCACGTACACCACCTAATAATCTGTTTTATAAAGGAAATTCACAACTTATCGAAGATGTGAGACCATTTGCCCCATATTGTCTGCGCTTGCAATCTGGATTTCTTTACACCCGCCACTTCAAACATCGTGCCCTGCGTGAAGATAAATCAGCAACCTATTGTTATTAAATAACTTTATTATATTGGCCCAAGACTTGCTCTAACTGTCACACATTACTGGCCTTGGAAAACGACAACCGGTAAACTTTTGGAGCAAACACATGAAAAAAAACAAAATTTTAGCCTCAATAGTTGCTTCCTGTGGATTGGCATTCGCCGCTTCACCGGTCAATGCAGCATTGATTCTTACTCTGGATGACGGCAAAGGCCACACCAAAACCATCGTTGATGGTGGTGCCGGAGACATGAGCGGTGAAACCGGCGTAATTTCATGGTTTGGTTCGCTTGGTACATGGATATTCAATTTCACCGCAGGCTTGTCGAATAGCCCGGCAATCAATGGGCCGGCAACCTTGGACCTGACGTCGTTCAACGCGACGTCCGGACGCGGCGGCACACTGACCATCACACTGACAGAGACCGGTCTTTTGTACCCGACCGGCCCGAGCGACGTCACTACCTCGGTAGGCGGCGTTACATCCGGCAATGTCTCATTCACGACCTTGTTTAATGGTTCGCCGACCTCGACCGGTCCTTTCTCTGGCGGCGCATTTTCTTCAACGACTGGAACGATTGTCGATACAACCGGCGGCTTCAGTCTCTCGCAAGTGGCGCAAATTCAACATACGGGCGCGGGTAGCACAGGCTTTACCATGCACACCTCCGTACCTGAGCCGACCACGTTGGCACTCTTGGGGCTAGGTTTGGTCGGACTTGGTTTCATTCGCCATCGTCAGTCGCGAGCCGCTAAAGCATCCAAAACGAACGAATCAAACAAATAGCAACTCGCAAGCTGACACAAGTTCTTTGAGGCCCCGTTTATCGGGGCCTTTTCTTTTGTGTGAATCAGGTCGCATACGGCTATCAAGCAGCCGCTGTGTAGAATGGCTCGATGAATGTTACGCATTCTCTCTTGAATCAACACGAACAAATTATTCGCAGGCGTCGCGCTCCTGGCCTTCGATTCGCGGAGATGGCCTAGGCATGCATCGCCCCATGCTCGGGCCGACTTTGCTCGCGGTAATTATTTGCGTCGTAGGCACGATTTACTGGACGACATTTCACGGACTTGCCATCCACGGCGACCGGTCAGATGCCGCTTGGCGCCCTGCCTTTGTACTGGCAGCTTTTGTGTGGATGTTGTGGGGAATGCGGCAGCGCCTGCTGGCCACTCCCGTGGTGGCGTTCTTGCCAGGGATTCTCCTGCTTGCCGGGGCAGGAGTCGCATGGTTGATCGGCGAATTCGTATTCGTTCGGGTTTTGAGCAATTTTGCCGCGGCGGCTATGATCCCGGCCGCAGTACTCACGGTACTGGGATGGCAGTGGCTGCGCATATTGGCTTTTCCGATTGCATTCCTGTTTTTTATCGTTCCCGTCGGAGGACCGCTGATTCCAATGCTGGTCGACTGGACGGCTGCGGTTTCATTCTGGAGCCTGAACGCAAGTGGGCTGCCGGTACACAGGGAGGGGGCCTACTTTGAGCTGTCTTCCGGCAGATGGTCTGTCGCAGATGCCTGCAGCGGAATCGAGTATCTAACCACCTGTGCCATGCTGGGATCGGTCTTCGCATGGGAGATATTTAGACAAAGACGAAAGCAACTGGTCTTTTTTGCCGCAGCCATCTTGCTTGGTGTCGTGGGTAATTGGCTTCGCGTGTATCTGACCATTGCCATCGCCCACCTCACGAATAATTTATGGCTGCGGGACAGTCACGGCACGTTCGGCTGGGTACTGTTCGCGGGGCTGATGGTATGCCTGATCGTGATTGGCTGGCGTTTCCGCGACGAAAGCAACTTTGTCACCCCGGCCCCGCTTGTAGACTCGTCCAAGTCAATGCGCCGCACGATGTTGGCGATGTTGTTGGCGATGTGCACCGTGTCAGTCTGGCCACTATTCGCTGACACGCAAAGAACAGGGCGCGCTCCCAAAGTCGTCGAGCCTCTGAAGGTACAACCGCGAAATGGCTGGATCCCGTCGACAGACCGTGCATCGGCTTGGCTGCCTGACCTGCAAAATCCCCGCTCGATACGCGTGCAGTCATTCGAAAAAAACAACAGCCGGGTCGATTTGATCATCGCGCTGTTTCATGACCAGAACTGGACTTCGCAATTAAGCACATCAGCCAATCAGGTCGTAAATTCGGAGAACAAGAATTGGAGCCTGGCGAGCCGCGACAAGGCTTTGATCAACTATCTGGGCAAGGATGTGAAAGTACACTCTTCCCTGATCATCGGCGGTGGCGCAAAGGCAATAGTCTGGCACTGGTATTGGCTTCACGGCGAGACAACCGCCAATGACGTTGAAGCTAAACGCCTTCAACTCGGACACAGACTCAGTGGCAAGGGCGACCTGGGGGCCTGGGTCGCGATTTGCGCCGATGCCAGTGTTACGCCGCAAATGGCAAACGACTTGCTCACCCTATTTATGAAGGACATGGACTCTTCGTTGGAAAGCGCACTGTCGATGACCGATGCCCGCTAAGATTACCGCAGTACGCAGTTGAACCGCGCAATCGTATGCACCGCCATCGATGATGCTTTGCGCTAATATGGGCTCCGACTACCCCACGACATAAATCCTTGACCAGCGTCTTTCCACTTACTCCGGCGATATGGAGCTATAGTCTTGCGGCGCTGATATTCGCTGCATTCGCGCTTCAATTTTCCTTTGGTTGGCGCGGTGGTCCGCGCGCAACGCTGCTGATGGTCGCCGTTGCGGCAAGCACCCTTTGGGCTGCTTGTGTTGCGGCGGCAATGGTTTGGCCTCAATCGTCTCTTTGGTGGTTAGCGCGACTGGTTGATGCCATACGCATCGGTGCCTGGCTGGGTTTTCTCCTGCAGTTGGTGACCGGCTGGCAACATCGCCGCTCGGCATTGTCAGAGCTTGGGCTCAAACCGCGCATGCTGGTGCTGCTGATCTCTTTACTGGTATTTGGCGCGTTTACCCCCCAGCAACCGCCCTGGTCGCCTGACGCGGCCGGAGGGCCGACCGGCGCCTTCTATGCTTTGCTGGGATGCTCGGTGTTCGGACTGGCGTTGACCGAATTACTTTATTTCCGTACTGCCGCCAATCGCCGATGGGCAATCAAGCCCCTGGTCATCGGGCTGGCCGGCATGTTCGTGCTTGATCTGGTTATCTATTCGGCAGCGATCCTGATTCGACAAATCGATCCTTCGCTGTGGGCGGCACGTGGCATCGCGCATGCTTTAGCGATCATTTTTGTAGCTATTGCGACGGCCCGTAATGCATCCTGGACAATTGATGTCCACGTGTCGCGCGATCTTGTATTCCGCTCTACAGCCATACTGGTTGCCGGCGCATACATATTGCTTGTCGCAGGCGCCGGTTACTGGGTTCACTACTTCGGAGGAGACTGGGGCGGCACGCTGCTGGTAGCGTTTATTTTTGCTGCCCTGTTGGGGCTCGCTGCCGTGCTGCTTTCCGGCAGCATGCGCGCGCGATTGCGGGTCTATATCGCCAAAAACCTCTATTCCTATCGATACGAATATCGCAAGGAATGGCTCAAGTTCACCAATCAACTCGGCAACCATGAGCCCGGCGAAACCCTCTATCAGCAAGTGGTTCGGGCCATGGCAGATCTGGTCGAAAGCAACGGCGGTTCAATCTGGCTTAACTTCGGGACAACTTATGCCCAGGTTGGCAGCCTCAACGTGCCGGAGTTGCAGGAAACCGAAGCGGCCAGCAGTGGTTTGGTCACGTTCCTTGCTCGTACTGGCTGGGTAATACAAATGGACGAATATTCGCGTTCGCCGGAGCGCTATCCCGGACTGCAGCTACCCTCATGGCTGTCGGCACAAAAGCACGCATGGTTGGTCGTGCCCTTGCCCACGGGCACGGAACTGCTGGGGTTTGTCGTGCTCATTCGACCGCGCACCCATATAGACATCAATTGGGAGGTGCGGGACCTGCTCAAAACGGCGAGCCGGCAGGCATCGACGTTTCTTGCGCAGCTTCGAGCCAAAGAGTCGCTGATGGAGAGCGAGAAATTCAATGCCTTCAACCGCATGTCGGCTTTTGTCGTGCACGACCTCAAGAATCTGGTCGCGCAATTGGTGCTGCTGCTGAAAAACGCGGAGCGCCATCGGGACAATCCCGATTTCCAAAGGGACATGCTGGAAACTGTAGAGAACGTCGTCGGCCGAATGAACCAATTGATGCTGCAATTGCGTACCGGCACCACCCCCATGGACAAGCCGCGACCGGTGAATATCAATGAGGTACTGGAACATATCGTCCGCGCCAAGGGGCTGTACGACGCGAGCATAGATGGAGCACCGGAGCAGCCGTTGCGGGCGCTGGCACATGAGGATCGCATCGAGCGCGTTATTGGCCACATCGTCCAGAACGCGATCGAAGCATCGGATTCTGAGCCGGGGCGCGTGAAACTGGCGGCAACACGCGATGAACGTTACGCTATTGTCGAAGTTGCTGATCAAGGCAGTGGCATGACCGCAGAGTTCATTCGCGAAAAATTGTTCCGCCCTTTCCAGACTACAAAAACCAATGGCATGGGTATCGGCATGTACGAGAGCTTTCAGTACCTTAACGCCATCGGTGGTCGGATAGTGGTTGAAAGTGAGCCTCAATGCGGCACGCGCTTCCGGGTATATATACCATTGGCCAATTCGCAAACACCGGCTGCAGCCGGCACGGAGCCTCAAACCTGATGGACATCAAACGCAAGCCTCTGCTAATAGTCGAAGACGACCTTGCCCTTCAAAAGCAGATGCGCTGGGCATTTGACAGCAGCGAGACACTGGTCGCCAACGATTCCGCGACAGCAATTGCGCAAATACGACGGTATGAACCGCCGGTCATTACGCTGGATTTGGGACTACCACCTCATCCGGACGATTCGACCACTGGATTCGCGCTGCTGCAGGAAATACTCAGCATCGCCCCGTACTCAAAGGTCATCGTGCTGACCGGCCAGAACGATCATAAGAATGCGCTAAAGGCGATTCAGCTCGGTGCACATGACTTCCATGCAAAGCCGTTCGAGCCGGAATTACTCGGGTTCACCATTGAGCGTGCATTTCGCTTGCACGAGCTGCAGGAAGAAAATCGCCGACTGCAAACCACGCTGACACCCGCCCCGCTGGCGGGTTTTCTGACGCAGGATGCAGCCATGCTTCGCGTGTGCCGGACTGCGGAGAAGGTCGCCCCCTCCGGCGCGACTGTACTGTTGCTGGGTGAGTCCGGCACCGGCAAAGAGCTTATTGCCCGCGCCTTGCACGAGCTCTCGCCACGAAAAAAAGAGCGCTTCGTCGCCATCAACTGCGCGGCCATTCCGGAAAACCTGCTGGAAAGCGAGCTATTCGGCTATGAAAAAGGTGCCTTTACCGGCGCGGCCAGGCAGACGCCAGGCAAACTGGAACTGGGTAACAAGGGCACGCTGTTTCTGGATGAAATTGGCGATCTGCCTCTCGCCTTGCAAGCCAAGCTGCTGCGGTTTCTGCAGGAAAGAGTCATTGAGCGCCTTGGTGGCCGGGAGGAAATTCCAATCGACGTGCGCATCGTCTGTGCAACCCACCGCAACATCAAGGAAATGATTTCCCGAGGACAATTTCGCGAAGACCTGTATTTTCGCATCGCTGAAATTGTTCTCGACATCCCGCCATTGCGTAGCCGCCCGGGCGATGCCACGCTATTGGCACACGCCATCGTGCGCCGCGCTGCCGCTGACCAGCAGCGGGGCTCAATTGCCTTGTTGCCCGAGGCAATTGATGCGATCGAGTCTTACAACTGGCCGGGAAATGTTCGCGAATTGGAAAATTGCCTGAAACGCGCCGTAATCATGGCCGAAGGTAGCGTAATCCAAGCCATCGATCTGGGCTTGCAGGTGGAAACCAATGACAGCTTTCTCAATCTGAAGCAGGTCCGGGAGGAAGCAGAACGGCAGGCGATTACTCGCGTTTTGGCAAGAACGAACGGCAACTTGAGCAAGGCAGCCGAGTTGCTGGGTATCAGCCGCCCCACACTCTACGAATTACTTGACCGATTTGGATTGCGCCAATGAGCAGGACTTCAAGGCTCGACAAACTTTTCACATACACCGCCAGGCTGGTGCTGGTTGCGGCCTTGTTCGGCTGCAGCAAGCAAAGTCCGGAGCTGCTGATCACCCAGGCAAAGGAAAGCCTCTCACGGAAAGATTACGCCACCGCGTCCATTCAGCTCAAGAATGCGTTGCAAAAACAGGATGGCGGCGAGGTAAGGTTCCTGCTCGGGAAAACGCTGCTGGAACTGGGCGACTTTCCGGGCGCAGAGTTGCAGCTGCGTCGCGCGTTGGAAGCCAACTATTCCGCCGAATCGATTTATCCCGAGCTCGCGCGTGCGCTACTTGGATTAGGCGATTTCAACAAGCTGACCACAGAGTTATCGGCCATCAAGCCAACTTCTCCTGTTGTTATCGGCACAACCAGTACCTACCTTGGTGAGGCTTGGTTGGCGCTAGGCAAGCAAAAGGAAGCCAAGGCCGCGTTTGCCGCAGCATTGAAAGCGGCACCAGGTGATCCGCGTGCGCTTAGTGGCGAGGCTCGTACTATCGGCAGC
The DNA here is from genome assembly GCA_016790625.1 of Betaproteobacteria bacterium. GTDB lineage: Bacteria > Pseudomonadota > Gammaproteobacteria > Burkholderiales > Usitatibacteraceae > UKL13-2. Next base: position 10,703 of record JAEUNB010000077.1, read on the forward strand.
GAAGGCGACCTCGCAACCGCGAGCCGAATCGCCGACGAAATTCTTGCCAAATCGCCAGATCTGCCGCAGGCCTTGAGCCTGAAGGCGGATCTATTGCTGTCCCAAGGCAAGACAGACGAAGCCATGTCGCGACTGGCTTCGCTGGTGAAGGTCGCTCCTTTCGACGGGCAAGCCCGGTTCACGCTCATTTCACTACTGATCGCCGGCAACAAGCTTACCGAAGCAAATGAAGCCATTGAGGCGATGAGGAAGGTGTTGCCCCAGGACATCCGGCATCACTACCTGCGCGCAGTGCTGGCATTCCGGCAGGGTGACCCGCTGAAGGCTCGTGATGCAGTGACGCAGGTGCTCGGACGAATTCCCGACCACGGTCCTTCGCTGCTGCTGGCGGGGGCAGCCGAATATCAGATCGGCTCGCTGGCAACGGCTGCCGACTTTCTGCGCAAGGTTTTGGCCAGATATCCGAATAGCTTGTACGCGCGCAACTTGCTGATTGCCACCTATCTCCGCCAGGGCCAACCCGGTAAGGCCGAGGAAGTTCTGGGCCCGGCACTGAAGCAGGCCCCAGAGGATGCGACGGTCCTACGTGCTGCGGGCGAGGTGGCTTTCGCCAACAATCGCATGCCGGAGGCAGCGAATTACTACAACCGCGCACTCGCCCTGGAAAAGGACAGTGCCCAACTGCGCACCAGGCTGGCGCAAATTCGTCTGGCCAACGGAGAAACCGAGCGTGCACTGGGTGATCTCGAAGCGGCATCCGGTCTCGACAATCGCCAGTATCAAGCCGATCTTTCGCTGATCAGCACATACCTTGGCAGCAAACAGTACGACAAGGCACTGGAGGCGGTCGCCAAACTGGAGAAAAAGCAACCAGACAATCCGCAAACCTACAGTGTCAAGGGCACCGTGTATTTGGCGCGGCAGGACGTGAAGAATGCCCGGCTGAGCTTGGAGAAAGCGCTGGCGCTGCAGTACAACTACCTGCCTGCCGCGAAAATCCTCGCCAGCATTGATCTGGCCGACAAGAATACCGGCGCCGCGAAGCAGCGATTCACCAGCATACTCGCGAAGGAGCCGGAAAACGAAGGGGCATTGCTGTCATTGGCGACAGCGCAGGCCGCGCTGCGCGAGCCGGCGCGCGAGGTACGCGCGACTTTGGACAAGGCGATCAAGGCCAACCCGGCATCGGTCGCAGCGAGAGTATCGTTAATCAACTACCTGACACAAAATCGCGATCCCAAAGCGGCCATAGCCGTGGCCGAGGAGGCGATGGTCGCCATGCCGGCCGAACCGCGAATTCTGGATGCGCTTGGTTTGGCCCAGCTTGCCGCCGGCGATGCGACCAAAGCGATCGAAACGTTCAAGAAAATGGCTGCGCTGCTGCCGGACTCACCGATGCCGCTGATGCGGCTGGCATCGGCGCAATACACGGCGAAGCAAATGGATACCCCCATCGAAGCGTTGCGCAAGGCGCTCGTCCTCAAGCCTGATTTGCTGGAAGCGCAGCGTGAAATCATTGCCGTCCAGCTAGCCGCCGGCCGGGTGGACGATGCGCTCAAGGAAACCCGCGCGGTGCAGCGCGCCCGGCCCAAGGAAGCCGTCGGCTTTGCCATGGAAGGCGACGTGCTGACCACACAACAGAAACTCGCCGAAGCAGCCAAAGCCTACGGCGAGGGAGTCAAGCGTCAGCCCATGCCAGAATTGGTCATCAAACAACATCAATTGCTGCGTGCCAGCGGGCAGGCTGCGGAAGCGCAGGCGGTGATCGCCAAATGGCTGCGCGAAAATCCGGATGATCCTGTGGTGCGCTTTCATATCGCCACGACCTCGGTGCAAAGCAAGGATTACCGCGATGCCATTGGCCGTTTCCGCGAAATTCTTGCCAAACAGCCGGACAATGTTCCTGCCCTGAACAATCTGGCGTGGGCATTGCACGAGATGAACGATCCAAGCGCGGCGGGTTACGCCGAGCAGGCTTACGCCAAGGCACCCGCAAACCCGGACGTACAGGATACTTACGGCTGGTTGCTGGTGCAGCGTGGAGATTTGAAGCGCGGACTGGAGCTGTTGACGCAGGCCACGGCTGCCTCGCCGGCATCGGCCGAAATACGGCTGCACCTTGCCAAGGCTCATCTCAAGTCAGGCGATAAGGTTGCGGCAAAAAGGGAACTGGAAGCCATTGCGCGGCAAGGTGCAAACAGCCCGCAAAAAGCCGAAGCCGAACAGCTGCTGAGACAGCCCTAGTTCGAAAAATAAACAAACTCAAGCACTGGTGCGGCTTAACGGGCAAAAATGACCTGGAAGCCGCGCCAGTGCTTGAGTTTTACCTTCAGATTGGCAGGCCCGCTCGATCAGCTTGAGTAGCCGTTCGGATTGCCTTGCTGCCAGCGCCAGGCATCCACACACATTTGCTCCAGCCCCCGCTCGGCGCGCCATCCCAGTAATTCCGCTGCCCGGGCTGGATTGGCGAAGCACTCGGCAATATCTCCTGGCCGCCGGGGGACAAAGCGGAAATTGACCTTGCGGCCACTCACCGCCTCAATCGCGCGGACCACTTCCAGCACGCTGTAACCGTTGCCGGTGCCGAGATTTACCGTGGTCAAGCCCGGCGACTTTCGCAGGGCGTCCAGCGCGCGAAGATGCCCGATCGCCAGATCGACGACATGAATGTAATCGCGCACGCCGGTGCCATCCCTGGTGGGATAGTCATTGCCATAAACCGAAAGCGCCTCTCGCTTGCCGATGGCCACCTGGGTAACGATCGGCATCAAGTTGTTGGGAATACCGTTTGGATCCTCGCCTATCAGCCCGCTGGCATGGGCACCAACCGGATTGAAATAGCGCAGCAAAGCAATACGCCAACTCGCGTCTGAGCGGTACAGATCGCGCAGGATGTCCTCGATCATCAGCTTGCTGCGACCGTACGGATTGGTCGCAGAAAGGGGAAAGTCTTCGACTATTGGCACCGTGTGCGGGTCGCCATAGACGGTTGCCGACGAGCTGAACACCAGCGATTTGACCCCGGCTTCAGCCATGACCTCGAACAAGGTGACGCTACCGGATACATTGGCATCGTAGTACTGCAGCGGCTTCTCGACCGATTCGCCGACGGCCTTCAAGCCGGCAAAGTGAATGACGGCATCAAACGAGAACTCTTGAAAGAGTTGTTGAAGACCTGTTCGATCACGAATGTCGAGCCGTCGAAATGTGACGTCACGGCTGCAAATCCGCCCTACCCGTGCCAGTGCCTCGACCTTGCTGTTGGAGAGGTTATCGATGACAACGACTTCGCGCCCCGCCTGGAGCAATTCAACACAAGTGTGGGAACCAATATAGCCGGCACCGCCGGTGACCAAAATTCTGTTTTTCATTTGCGCCATATTTTGGGGAGCTGCGGTTCATTACTGGTCGTTCGCCATCACGCCGCATATTATTTTTTTCTTGCGAAAACAGCGTGTTTCCCAAGCGGGAAATGCAAAAAACTGCTGCAAAGATAGTAACATAGCGCTCTGCTGGCGCGTTCGACGCCGGCGCGCGCGCAACAAGAATTTGACCGTCACAAATCGACGTCTGAAGCCGGTTAACTGGGAGGACCTATGAGCAAGCGTGTTTTGGCAGCAATCACTGGGTGGGTAGCTATCGCCGCAACGATAATTCTCAGCGGTTGTGGAACATCAAGGTTTCCTCCCGCGCCCGCGCTAGCCGCCTCATCCGACTACAACTATGTCATCGGCCCCGGCGATACAGTCAATATCGTGGTCTGGCGCAATCCTGAACTCTCAATGAGCGTCCCGGTGCGGCCGGACGGCAAGATCGCGGCCCCCCTGGTTGAGGACCTGCCTGCAATCGGTAAGGATGCAACCACGCTGGCGCGAGATATCGAAAAGGCTCTGGCCAAAGTGATTCGCGATCCCGTCGTTACCGTGGTGGTTACGAATTTTGTCGGGCCATACAGCGAGCAGATTCGTGTCGTCGGTGAAGCGGCGAGACCGCAAGTGTTGTCGTACAAGCAAAAAATGACGTTGTTGGATGTAATGATTGCCGTGGGTGGGATGACCGACTTTGCCGACGGCAACAGCGCCAGCATCCTGCGTACTGCGGAGGGTAGCAAACGCTATAGCGTTCGCATCAAGGACCTGATCAAGCGCGGCGACGTGTCCGCGAATGTGGAAATGAAACCTGGCGATGTGCTGATCATTCCTCAAGGCTGGTTCTGAGCCCGTCAGCGGTAGCGAAGGGCGCCTTGTTTTTTACTGACTGAAGACTCACGGACAACACGGCAGATGGATGAAATTTTTCGCCAGGCGCTAATCATTTCGCGTGGCATGTGGCGGTACCGCTGGATTGGCTTGGGCGTGGCGTGGCTGGTCGGCATACTTGCCGCGATCGGCGTCATGTTCATTCCGGATCGATACGAAGCCTCGGCCCGCATCTTCGTCAATACGGCATCGATTCTCAAACCTCTCATGATGGGAATAACAGTCACGCCCAACGATGACTCGCGCATTGCGATGCTGAGCCGCGTAGTAATCAGCCGTCCGAATGTGGAAAAACTGATTCAGGCGGTCGGCCTTGATGCGGAAGTAAAGTCCAAGGAAGGCTACGAGAAGCTGATTGACAGTGTAACCAAGACGCTGACGATCAAGACTGCGGGCCGCGACAATCTCTACACGCTGTCCTATCGCGATGTCCAACCTGAGCGTGCCAAGCGCGTGGTGCAGACTTTCTCCTCGATCTTCATCGAGTCAGGACAAGGCGGAAAGACGGACGATACCGACGCTGCACGTAAATTCATTGACGAACAGATCGCCGTTTACGAAAAAAAACTCCAAGAGGCGGAAGGACGTCTTAAGGACTTCAAGCTTCGCTATCTCGGTGTAACGCCAGGCGAGGGACAGGGGTACTTCACACGCCTGTCCGAAGCCAGTGTGCAATTGAATCGTGCGCAGCTGGAGCTACGGGAAGCTGAGAACTCGCGCGATGCATACCGTCGCCAGTTGGCATCGGAAGATAACGCACCGGCGGGTGGCGCAGCTACTCCTGCGGCCAGTAGCATTGCGCTCACCGATATTGACGCCCGCATCGATTCAATGCGCCGCAATC
>JAEUNB010000086.1 GCA_016790625.1 Betaproteobacteria bacterium
GCTGGCCAAGCATGGCTTTGCCACCGAGGCCACCGGCGAATTTGATAACTACACCCGCGATTGTCTGCGTGCTTTCCAGATGAAATACCGGCCCGCTAAATTCGATGGCGAGCCGGATGCGGAAACGGCGGCGATGCTGGACGTGCTGACGTCTTAGCGGCAGGCGGTTTAACGCAAACCCGCGCAATCCGCGGCGGCGATCGGCAGGTTCATGAGTGGTTCGCCGTTCGCATCCTTGTACACCACGCGCACCTTCACGTTCTTGCTAAGCAGATAGGCCGTTTCCGATGTGGTGCACATGCGGAAGATGAAATTCTGCCTTGCACGGCGCTTGACCCGGGCCGAGCTGGCCTCGGTGGGCTGGGTCAGGGTGAGGTGATAGGTGAGTTCGTCGCCCTTGGCTTCGAGGCGATCGATGCGCGTGATCGAATCAATGTTCTGGCCTTGTTTCCTGGTCGAGGTTTCAGCCAGCAGCTTGACCAGCTCCGAGGGGGAATCCATGCGCTGGCGGTGGTGCTTGCCCGCCAGCGCGCTGCCGGCCTGCCAGCCGGCGAACAGAGCGACGATGGTGAACAGCACGGCGTAGAGCGAGAGGTGAGTTTTGCTCATGATCTCACTCCTCAATAGCCGCGCTGCGCGCGCAGCTGGTCTTCATATTGTTCGCGTTGACGGGCGCGATCGTAATCTCGTCGCTCGCGCTCCATGCGCCGGCGCATCTCGGCGTCGCGCTTTTCCTGCTCCTGCTGATGCCCCTCCAGCGTAAACGGCTTGGGTGCTTCGGGCTCCTCTTCCTCGACCACGGGCCTGGCGGGGCCTAGTGTTTTGATCCAGGTGGTGGAGTTGAATGACGCGATGTTCTCCGCCGTGGCGCGATCCAGCTTGTTCAGTTCGGCGCGATAGGCGCGAAAACCGACGGCGACGGCGATAACGATGGCGGTAACGCCAAGTGCGATGAACTGCTTGACCGGGTCACCATCGTTTTCCGGATCTTCGCCGTCGCGATAGACGATGAGGTCACCACTTTTCGCCTCCTCGGAGGTGTGCAATGGTTCGCGCTTCAGCAAAGGTTCGGCAGCCGGTCCTTCTGCGATTGGCACCTCGGCCTTCAGGTTCAGCTTGGCGTCGTAGGCGGCGCGTTTGTTGGCGTCGCGCAGGATGGCGAACGCCTCCTTCAACGCGTAGGAATCGGTGGCGGCGTTGGGATTGCCCTTGGCGTGGGCCTGCTTGATTGCTTCCATGCGCGCCTGCGCGGCCGCAGCGATGGTTTCGTAGCTGGCGTCGCGCGGGACGCCGACGATGTCGTAAAGGGTTTTGCTCATTTCTTGTTTTAGGCAGTGCGACGGCGGAAGAATAGCAGAGCGAATCGCGATTGAACGGCTTCGCACGGTGCCGTTGGTCGGAAATAATCACGCTGTTTTCCAAGTCGTCCCCGCGTCCCGAAAGGGGACTTCCTTCGGTCGCAGGCGGGGACCTCTAACTATGCTTTGTGCGTCTATGGCTAGAGGTCCCCGCCTCAGCGGGGACGACCCTAAACGGCGAATACGAAGACCATGCGGCCGACTTCATCGGCCCGAATTCGGGCTCAAAACTCAAGCACCGGTGCGGATTTCAGGCCGAAAATGCCGTGAAAGCCGCACCAGTGCTTGAGTTTGCTGTTGGCATCGTGGCTACGCGTAGAATTCCGCATTCCCTTTACTGATTGCCATCCCGCCCATGAGCAAAAAGAACAAACGCATCACCGCCGAAGACCTGTGGAAAGTCCAGCGCCCCTCGTCACCCACCTTGTCCCCCGATGGCTCGCAGGCCTGCGTGGCAGTGACGAAGTACGACATGGACGAGAACAAGGGCAGCACGCACCTCTGGCTGCTCTCGACTTTCGGCGGCGAGGCACGTGAGCTGACGCAATGCGGCGAGAAGGATGGCCAGCCGCAGTGGTCGCCGAATGGCGATGCGATTGCCTTTGTCGCCAGGCGCGGCGAAGGCAAGAACGCCGATGAAGAACCGCAGATCTATTTGATCGCGCCTGATGGCGGCGAAGCGAAGCGCCTGACCAACATGGCAACGGGCGTGTCCGGCATCAAGTGGTTTGCCGACGGCAAAAAGATCGCCTTCATCTCCTGGGTATGGCCGGACCTGAAAAGCGAGAAGGACCAAGCCAAGCGGCTGAAGGAAAGGAAGGACGACAAGGTCAAGGCGCACGTGGTCGATCACACCGTGTTCCGCTACTGGGATCACTGGCTGTCCGATGGTCGCGTGCCGCACGTGCACGTGGTCGATGTCGCCAGCGGCAAATGCCGCAATCTGTTTGCCGGCAGCAAGTATGAATTGCCGGTGTTCGATACCAGCGCGGCGGATTTCGATATATCGCCTGACGGCAAGCATCTCGTCTTCTGCTTCAACCCGAATGCTGACCGGCGCGGCGACCAAGAGCATCACATCGTCGAGATGGAGCTCAAGTCCGGCAAAGCGAGGACGTTGACCGCTGCGTCGAAATTCACCCACTTCAATCCCGCCTATTCGCCCGAAGGCACGCGCATCGGCCTGCTGATGGCCAATTACCGCCGCTCGGTCGATGACGATTGCAAGGTCGGCGTGATCGACCGCAAGATCGGCAAGCTCACCCAGTGGTCCGACTGGGATCGCATGATCAATGCGCCGCTGCGCTGGGCGGCGGATGGTAACAGCGTCTATTTCGGTGCCGACGAACACGGGCGGCTGTCGGTTTGGCAGTTAGCTGTGGGTAAGAGGAAGCCGGTCGCGGTTGCGCCCGGCGGCACCGTGAGCGAATTCGATGTGAAGGCCGGCAAGCTGGTTTTCGTGCGTAACAACATGTCTGCCGCACCGAAAGTGTTCGCCGCCAACGACGACGGCAGCGATGCCCACGCGATCGAGTCATTCAACGATGAGCTGATGGCGAAATTTAAATTTGGCGAAGTGCGCGAATTCACCATCAAGGGCTGGAACAATGAGCCGGTGCAGATGTGGGCGGTCTATCCGCCGGATTTCGATCCGAAGAAAAAGTGGCCGATGGTGCACAACATCCACGGTGGCCCGCACGCCAACTGGGGTGACAACTTCCATTTCCGCTGGAACAACCACGTCTTCGCCGCCGCGGGCTACGTCGTCGTCTGCGTGAACTATCACGGCTCGCAGGGCTGGGGTAACAAATTCACCGAATCCAACAACGGAACGTGGGGCACCAAGGAGCATGCGGACGTCGAGGCCGGTACCGATTTCATGTTGAA
>JAEUNB010000399.1 GCA_016790625.1 Betaproteobacteria bacterium
GCGATCCTGATCGACCACCGCATCTGCGCAAGGTCACCGAAACACGCTGATCGCCGCACAGGCCGCCATCAGCAACAACAAGGGCACCAGCCTGAAGCCCAGCACTGGCGCGGCTTTTCGAGGCATTGCTTCGGAAAGCCGCATGGATATTGGCACCCAGGCCAATGCTCTTGCGGAATTTTGCCGGCGCTAGAATGTCCGAAAGTCACGTTGTTTGCGCCGCCAACCTCTTCCGGAAACCTCATGCCGTCTTGCCATCGTACTGTTGCGTTAAGCAGCCTGGTCTTGCTCAGCGCCTGCACCATCAACCTGCACAACACGCCTCGCGAAGACAGCCCTCCGCCAAAGCAAGCGGCGGCACCCGCAACCAACGGCAGTGCGGCGGTGCCTGCGACTCCACCGGCATCGCCTTCAAGCGCATCCAGTGCCGCGTCGGCCTTTGCCGCAGCCATGGGCGGTGGCGCGCCGGGCGAACCCAAAAAATATGAGGCCGTCGTCACCAAGGACGCGAAAACCTCGCGCGGCATGCTGCTCTATCACAAGGTGAAAGAGCGGCACTATTTCGAAATTCCCGAAAAACTGCTGGGCCGCGATTTGTTCTGGTCGGCAGAGGTTGCGCAATCCAGCGGCGACATCGCCTTTAACGGCCTGCCACTGGGATTCAAGGTGCTGCGCTTTGAACGTGTGGACAATCGCATCCTGCTGCGCGCCGTATCGTTCCGTAAACGCGGCAGCGAGGAACTGAAAGCGGCCACCGAGGCGGTGGACCTGGCGCCCATTGTGATGAGCTTCAGCATTGAAGCCGAGGGCAGCGAAAAATCCCTCGAACTGCGCGATGACGAGAAGAAGGCCGCTGAGGTCGAAAAGGAGAAAGAAAAGGAATCCGCAAAAGCGAAGGAAGCGGACTCTGCGAAAACCGCCGACAAATCCGCCGCAGCAACAGAGGAAACCAAACCTGCCGAAAAAACGGTCGTTGCCGCTGGCAAGGCCGATATCAAGACCGACACCAAAGTAGAGACCAAGGCCGACACCGGCAAGGAAGACAAAGTCGCTGAGGAAAAAAAGAAAAACGAAAAGAAACCGGCAGCGAAAGAAAAATGGCCGGTCATCGACGTAGGCCGCCTGCTGATGACCACGTCCACCGACATGATCGACACGCGCTTCGCCGGTCCGCAGGGACTGGGCCTGGCTGATCCAACGCGCAGCCTGGTCAACCAGGTGAAAGTGTTTCCGAACAATGTCGAGATGCGCTCGACGCTGACCTTCACCACCTTCCAGATGCCCGCGTTCAACCCGGCCGCACCGGCAGCCATGCCGAGCATGCCGATCAACCCCAGCCGCACGGCGGTGCTTCACTACAGCCTCGCGCTGCTGCCGGAGAAGCCGATGCAGGGCCGCTTTGCCGATCAGCGCGTCGGTTACTTCACCGAACGTTTCCAGGAATACGGCGGCACACGCAGCGGAATGCGCACGCGCGAGTTCATCACCCGCTACCGGCTGGAGAAAAAGGACCCGGCGCAGGAAGTGTCGGACGTGGTCAAACCGATTACCTTCTACATCGCACCGGAAGTGCCGGCGAAATGGCGCAAGTACATGAAGCAGGGTATTGAAGATTGGCAACCTGCATTTGAGAAGGCGGGATTCCGCAAAGCCATCGTCGCGCTCGATCCACCGAGCAAAAAAGATGAACCGGACTGGGACCCGGAAGACGCGCGTTATTCGGTGATACGCTGGGTGGCACAGCCGGTAGCCAACGCGATGGGGCCATCGGTGCATGATCCGCGCTCGGGCGAAGTCATCTCGGCGCACATCATCTTCTGGCACGACATCTTCCGCGTGATGGAGCAGCTCTATTTCATCCAGGCCGGTGCCGCCGATCCGCGTGTTGGCAACCTGCCCTTGTCAGAGGAAGTGATGGGC
>JAEUNB010000171.1 GCA_016790625.1 Betaproteobacteria bacterium
TGATTGCAGCGCGAAGAGCCTGCGAGCTGCCTGTTCTGCGAAAGGACTTCATTGTCGATCCTTACCAGATCGTCGAGGCGCGGGCGATGGGGGCGGATGCCGTACTTTTTATCATGGGCGCTGTACCACTACCGGTCTTTCAAGAGTGGGAATCACTAGCCATGGAATTGGGTTTGTCGGTGCTGGCGGAATCGCACAAGGCGGATGAACTTTTGCAGGCTCTTACGCTTAAAACCCCCCTAATTGGTGTCAATAACCGCGATCTGACGCGATTTGTTACCGATGTCGAAATAACGATTGCCTTGAAGCCCCACGTTCCGGTCGATCGTATTCTGGTCACTGAAAGCGGTATCGGCACCCCCGACATCGCTCAACGGATGCTCGACTCCGGCATATCGACTTTCCTGATCGGGGGGGCGTTGATGTTGGAGCCCGATCCCGGAGCCAAGCTGGCCAGCCTGTTCAGCAACGGCTTGCGGTAGCTGTTTCGTGTCTGTTGCACAAACGCAACAAGGCGCTGGCGCTGTGGCGAATTTCACAGTGAACACTTGAGCAAATGGCCCAAGTTTGGCAATATGACATTAGCTTCTCGAAAGATTCGGCGGTACTTGCGTGGGAGAAGTTGTCGTGAGGTAGTTGCTGGCTGGCCCAAGAAGTCGGCGGTACGTCCTGCCTCTAGAGGTTTCCTGCTCTGAAGAATTAAAAAGCCTCAACTTAACCAAAGGAGATTTGTGATGAATAAGAAATTGATCGCCCTCGCTGTCGCAGGCGCTACGTTCGCCCCGGCAGTCATGGCGCAATCGGCCAACCCGGTGACCCTCTATGGCCGCGTTTACGCCATGTTTGAAACCGTGAAGGCGTCCGGTGGCACGGCGATCCCCGTCGGCAGCCGTACTCGCGTATCCGACCAGTCCTCGCTGCTGGGCGTACGTGGTACCGAAGATCTGGGCGGCGGTTTGAAGGCTTTCTTCCAGTTGGAAACCGCATTCCGTCCTGACTCTAACGACACGACGTTTGCTGCTCGTAATAGCGCCGTAGGTTTGCAAGGCGATTTCGGTAGCGTTCTGCTGGGCCGTTGGGATACGCCATTCAAGACAACGACCATCGCTATTGACCCGTTCGGTGATTTGACAATTGGCGGTATCACTGGCGCGATGAGTGATCGCGCCAACTTTGATCGGCGCGAACAAAACGTGTTCCAGTACTGGACGCCGACGATTGGTGGGTTTGCTGGTCGTTTCAGCTACTCCGCCAATGAGGCTAAGACCGCACTGGCAACCGGCAATACCAACCCTGGCGTTGTGTCGACCAGTTTGACCTATACCCAAGGCCCGATTTACGTTGGCTACGCTTGGGAGCGTCATAAGGACATCTATCGTAACTACACTGGTGCAGCGGCAAACGTTGCCGGCGGCAAGGAAAAAGGACAGGCGCTATTTGGTAGCTATACCTTCGGCCCGATCAAGATTGGCTTGCTTACCCAGAAGTTTGAAAAGCTTAGCGGCGGTGCCAATCGTGTTTCCGACCAGAAATCCAACATGGGCAATGTTACCTATACGACGGGCAAGAACCAGTTCGTGTATCAGCATGCTCGCTCGAAGGATGGTGCTGAAATCACTCCCGCTGGTGTTGTGACCACTGGCGTGCAGCCGGATTGCAAGATCAACACCCTGGCTTACTTCTACAACTTTAGCCGCCGTACTTCATTCTTGGGCCAGTACACCAAGGTCAACAACAATGCTGCTGGCCGTTGCAACTTCGGTGCCAACACGCTGACTCTGAACGGCCCGGATCAGGATCCGACCGGTTTTGCTGTCGGTCTGCGCCACACGTTCTAAGCGGTTCGCATTTGATTCGCAAACGGGCACCTTCGGGTGCCCGTTTTGTTTTTATAATCTGCGAATGAATTTCATTGATCGATTGATTTGTGAAGTCGATGATGGACTACGGACAGTCTTTGCCGTGAGCCATCCTCATCGCTCCATGCCGCTACCAGAACCGTCGGATCCTGCGGTGACGCTTACCAATGATGAGGCTGCAGAATCGATCCGGTTGATGCGCGTAAACCACTGTGGTGAGGTTTGTGCGCAAGCGCTTTATCAAGGGCAAGCCTTGGTGGCTAATTCGGTGACAACTCGCGAATTGTTGCGATCGGCCGCCGACGAAGAGCGCGATCATTTGGCCTGGTGCGAAGCGCGACTTAATTCGCTTGGTGGCAAAGTCAGTGTGCTGGCGCCTTTTTTTTACGCAGGTTCATTCGGTTTGGGTGTGGCGTCCGGATTGCTGGGAGATCGCTGGAGTATGGGGTTCCTGGTTGAAACCGAGCGTCAGGTTGAAGCTCACTTGCATCAGCATCTGACGCTGATTTCGCCGCAAGATCAAACCAGCAGGGCTATTCTCGAAGCAATGCGCGAGGATGAGATTCGGCACGGTCAATCGGGATCGGAGCACGGCGCGGCCCCGTTACCGGCCGCAGTCAAGGCCACGATGAAGGTTTTCTCAGGTGCAATGACCCGTTCGACTTATTGGGTCTGATCCCGATCGGGCTAGCTGGCGTTAGTCGCCTGTTTGATCTCAAAGTCGTGCGTGACGTCTGCTGTTTTCGCCATCATGGCTGACGCCGAACAATAGACTTCAGCCGAGAGTTTTATCGCTCGCTCGACTTTGGCAGTATTGAGGTTGTTGCCTGTCACAACAAAGTGGAAATGAATGCAGGTAAAGACCTTTGGGTCAGTAGGTGCTCGCTCAGCCTGTATTTCGACGACACAATCAGTGACCGGCTCGCGGCCCTTCTTCAGAATGTGGATGACGTCAAATGCGCTACATGCGCCTGTTCCGATGAGGACGGTTTCCATCGGACGAGGGCCAAGGTTTCGACCACCGGCTTCGGGCGAACCGTCCATGAGAACTGCGTGACCACTCTCCGTTTCACCCAGAAACGCGACGTTTTCCACCCACTTGATGCGTGCTTTCACTTAAATCCTCCTGTTGCCACCTAGTATAGCCAAGCGGGGCGGAAGTCGTTGGGTACCCCGTCGGGATTTGACACGGAGTCATTGAATTTATTATAATTTTCAGTTCTGCCAAGTACTCCCCGTTTGCTTGGCGACGCTATTTGTCCCGGCCCGACGTCCAATCGGCCGCCGATACGGCAAATAAAACAAGCAACCTTAAGCCTATTAGCGAGTACTGCAATGAAAACCTTTTCTGCCAAACCCCATGAAGTCGTGCATGGGTGGTACCACGTCGATGCAACGGATAAAGTTCTTGGCCGCCTCGCGGCTGAAGTAGCGCTCCGTCTGCGTGGCAAGCACAAACCGGAATATACCCCTCACGTTGATACCGGCGATTTCATCGTCGTGACCAATGTTGAAAAACTGCGCGTCACCGGAAACAAAGCCGAAGACAAAAAGTATTTCCGTCATACCGGCTATCCGGGGGGTATCTACGAAACCAATTTCACCAAGCTGCAGCAAAAGCATCCGGAACGCGTCCTCGAAAAGGCCGTCAAGGGCATGCTGCCGAAGGGCCCGTTGGGCTACGCGATGATCAAGAAGCTGAAGGTGTATGCCGGCAACACGCATCCGCACAGCGCCCAGCAACCCCAAGAACTCAAGATTTAAGGAATAGCGAACATGGTCGGTAAATATCACTACGGCACGGGCCGCCGCAAAAACGCAGTTGCCCGCGTGTTCATGAAGCCCGGCAAGGGCAACATCGTTGTTAACGACAAGCCGCTGGACGTGTACTTCTCGCGTGAAACCGGTCGTATGGTCGTGCGTCAGCCGCTGGAACTGGTTGGCAGCGTCGACAAGTTCGACATCATGGTCAACGTCTTCGGTGGTGGCGAATCCGGTCAGGCTGGTGCTGTGCGTCATGGCATTACCCGCGCACTGATCGACTTCGACGCCAATCTGAAGGCGCAATTGTCCAAGGCAGGTTTTGTTACCCGCGATGCACGCGAAGTTGAGCGTAAGAAAGTGGGTTTGCACAAAGCCCGTCGTCGCAAGCAATTCTCGAAGCGCTAATCGCTATCGCGTCATTGCGTGCTATCAGTCTGGAAAAAGCCGCTTCAATGCGGCTTTTTCCTTATTGGGCGATGCAACTCCTAGTGGTTTCCCGGTCTCTAAAAGCGATTATCTGGTGTTGAGCCAAATGAAACTTCGCGGTTCGTGGCGAAAAATTCGGTCCAGGATTGGCATTCGCTCCGAGCGCGTGGCGATTCGTACGCATACGCCGTGGTACATCAAGTTCGGTGGTTATGGATTAATGATGGGGGTTGCGGCGGCTGTGGCCTGGTATCTGGTCGACAACAGTTATCGCATCACCGGTTTCAATCGCGACGAGGCAAAGGCACAGATCGCCAAGCTGACCGAGGACAATGAGCGCCTCAAGCGCGAGTACGACCTCAACAAGACGTTGCTTAACGAACGCGAGAGCCAACTCAAAGTCGAGAAGGCTGCACAGGCGGAATTCACCAAGAATCTTTTGCAGCTGCAGGAAGAGAACTCGAGCCTCAAGGAGGACTTGGGATTTCTTCGCAACATCATGTCCAGTGGCAGTGTGCCCGAAGGGTTGTCTATCGCCAACCTTAAAGTCGAACCGGACGCGCTTCCCAATGAGTTCCGCTATCGTCTCTTGCTGACCCAGGGCGGCCAGCGTAAGCAGGACTTCAAAGGCAAGGTTCAGTTGATAGTACGGGTACAACAGGACAGTCAGGCGACCACCTTGAGTTTCCCGACAGATGCCGAGTTGCGTGCCTCTGGGGGGGGCGTGGAGTTTCGCTATTACCAAAAAGTCGATGGCAGGTTTAAAATTCCAGAAGGGGCGCAACTCAAGAGTGTGCAGGTACGTGTTCTGGGCCTGCCGGCATATGACGTTCGCGGACAACGCGCATTGAACTTTTAGGAGTCCTCCCATGTTCGGAAGTAAATCCAACAAACCAAGTCCGATCGATAGCCTGATCGGCGCCGGCTCCACTATTACCGGCGATGTGCATTTTACCGGCGGTCTTCGAGTCGATGGCTGTGTAATTGGCAATATCAAAGCGGTAGGTGAAAAACCAGGAACTCTGGTTTTGTCCGAGATGGCCAAGGTCGAAGGCGAAATCGATGTCGGTCACGTTGTTGTCAATGGCACTGTTGCCGGACCGGTGCGGGCAAAAGAGTATCTGGAGCTTCTGCCGAAAGCGCGGGTAACCGGTGACGTCAGCTACAAAACGATCGAAATTCATGTCGGTGCAATCGTCATGGGGCGCATGGTCCATGAGGGAGAAACCAGGCAGGCAGAGAAAGTCCTTGAGTTCAAACCGGCCGTGAGCAGTTGATTTTTCCTGACTCGTCGCAAAGTGCAGTAGAGTGCTAGTACAACCGCAGTTTTTGGAGATGGATCATGAATGACATGTCGATGATGCCCTCGCCGTTGGTGTTTACCGATAGCGCGGCGGACAAGGTGAAAGCCCTTATCGTGGAAGAGGGTAATGACGATTTGAAGTTGCGCGTGTTCGTTACGGGAGGCGGTTGCTCCGGCCTGCAATATGGATTTACCTTTGACGAGATTTCCAACGAAGACGACACCATCATGGAAAAGAACGGTGTCAAGCTGCTGATTGACCCGATGAGCTACCAATATCTTATCGGTGCCGAAATTGATTACACCGAAGGCTTGGAAGGTGCGCAGTTCGTGATCAAGAATCCGAATGCGTCCAGTACCTGCGGTTGCGGTTCTTCATTTTCCGTATAGTTTTTTTGCTTGCAAAAAACGGAGGCTTCGGCCTCCGTTTTTGTTTGTGCTTGGTGACCGCTGTTTGCTATCAGCGTATCGCTATCCGTTTGTATAGAATCCCTGCTCCGCTACTTGTATTTCTTCTCCCGTCGTTGGTAATTTTTCCGAAGGAATGACTCGATGTTCGCCAAGACTTCCCCTGTATTTGCATTGAAAGTGTTGACTGCCAGTGTCCTGCTGGCGGTTTCTTCGAGCACACTGGCACAGGCGCCGACTCCGGCTCCTGCTGCAACTGCTGGGACGCCAGGAGTGCCGCCGGCCGCTGCAGGGGCACCAGCCACACCCGCGCCGGGCGCTCCTCGCCCATTCAAGGACGTTGTCAAGGACGCAAAGGAAATTCCAGGTTTCTTTACGCTGTATCAAAAAGACGAAAAAGTCTGGATGGCGATCAAGCCGGAACAGTTCGACAAGCCATTTTTCTTTTCACACAATATTCCGCAGAGTATCGGCGAGCGGGGCCTTTACGGCAGCCAGATGGGCGGATCGCAGATGGGCATGTTCCGCAAGATCGGCACGCAGGTACAGCTGATTGCGGTCAACACCGAGTTTTTTGCCAAGCCCGGCACACCACAGGCGCAATTTGTATCCGAGGCATTCTCCGACAGCCTGTTGAGCAGCGCCGCATCAGCTTCGGCACCGCATCCCGACTCCAAGGCGGTGCTGATTGACGTGGGTGCACTGTTGATCAACGATATTCCCGGCTACGCGACTCGCCTCGACGTCGCTTACCGCATGGGCTTTGCGCTCGACAAGCCAAACTCCGGCATTACCCGCTTGAACAATACACCGTTGCTCACTGGCATCCAGGTGAAAACGCATTTCTCGGTGCCCAAGCTGAATGCGCCGCCGCTGACACCATCGCCGGTACCGATGCCCCCACCTCCGCGTGCTACACCTGATCCACGCAGCTTGTTTGTGAGTTTTTATTACAACTTCTCGCAATTGCCGGAACAGCCGATGTCGCCCCGTATCGCCGATTCGCGTATTGGGCACTTCGTAACCTCGCGTACCGACTTTACGGAAGACCTGTCGCCCAACGTAAAGCAACATTACGTAAATCGCTGGCGCCTGGAAAAGAAAGATCCAGCCGCAAGCGTGTCCGAACCCAAAGAGCCGGTCGTCTATTGGCTGGACAAGAACATCCCGGAAAAATACCGCAAGTCGGTGGCCGACGGTGTGCTTGAGTGGAACAAGGCATTCGAGAAGGCTGGCTTCAAGAATGCGCTGGTCGTGAAACAGCAAACCGAAAAGGATGATTTCGATACCATGGACGCGCGCCATGCTTCGATCCGCTGGTTCGTCGGCGCGGACGTGGGCTTCGCCATCGGGCCATCCGATGTGGATCCGCGCACTGGGGAAATCCTCGACGCGGATATTGGCATGTCGGACGTGTTTGCGCGAGGCGCGCGCCGTCAGGTGACTGAAGATTTCAGCCGTCCAGTATCGATTGACCTGTCGGCGATGAACGATCCGCTAAACGCGCACAAAAAACTGGCGGCGTGCAACTACGCCGGCCATGCGGCACACGAAATGCACTTCGCCATGGATCTGTTGGAAGCGCGCGGCATGGATATGGACAGCCCGGAGGCCGAGGCGGTAGCGCAGTCCTATGTCAAGGACGTGATCATGCATGAGGTCGGCCATACGCTTGGTTTCCGTCACAACTTCAAGGCCTCGACTGTCTTCACCAGCAAGCAGATTCAGGACGTCGAGTTCACAAAGAAGAATGGCATCACTGCTTCGGTAATGGACTACACGCCGTTTAATATCGCGGCCAAAGGCGAGAAGCAGCCCGAATATGGCATGTCCACTTTGGGTGCATACGACTATTGGGTAGTTGAGTATGCGTACAAGCAGATTGCGCCCGGCGAGGAAAAAGCGGAGCTGGCGAAAATTGCATCGCGCTCAACCGAACCCTTGCTGGCCTATGCGACCGATGAAGATGCCGGCTACGGACCGCTGCTGGGAATCGACCCGGAAGCGAACCGTTTTGACCTGGGGGCCGATCCGATCGAGTACTACAAAAAGCGCATGAAGCTGTCGCGTGAATTGTGGGATCGCCTGCAGACCATGCAGCTGAAACCCGGTGAAAGCTATGAACGACTCACTCGCAGTTTTGCCGCCGGCTTCAACCAACTCGCGCGTGTTGCCCCGCTTGCTGCCAAGTACGTCGGCGGCGTAAAGCATTTGCGCGATCACGCTGGTACCGGTCGTCCCTTGTACGAGCCGACGCCAGCTCCCCGTCAACGCGAGGCGCTGAATTTGCTGACCGAGGGTTTGTTCAAGGCTGACAGCTTCAGATTCAAGCCCGAGTTCGTATCACGCATCGGCATTGACCATTTCGAGCGTCGTGGCAATCCGGATATTTCCATTGCCAACCGGGTGCTGGGTGTCCAGCGCGAAGTCCTCGATGCGCTGCTGGCAGATGGCGTTGCGCAGCGAATGCTGGATTCGCAGGACAAGGTGGCCGATTCCTCCAAGCTGCTCAAACTTTCTGACCTATACGATGGCCTGCAAAACGCCATCTGGAGCGAATTGCGAACAGGAGGCGATATCGGCGGCTTGCGGCGAAATCTGCAGCGCGAACACCTTAAGCGTATTTCTGCATCGCTGGTACGGGCATCAGGCAATACGCCTGCCGATGCACGTAGTCTGCAGCGGGAAAATGCGATTCAACTGCAGGGCCAGATTCGTGCGGCCATGGGCAAGCCGATGAGCAAGGAAGCCAAGGCACACTTGTCGGAAAGCCTCAATACGCTGAGCGAGGCCCTAAAGGCACCGATGCAGCGCGCTGGCGCCTGATCGCCAGCTTGAAAGCAAGAAAGGGGCTGCGAAAGCAGTCCCTTTTCGATATAATGTCTTGTTTCGCAAACCATTTCGCAGAGGTAAATCATGGCTGGAGAACGTAAACGCACCCGTCGCAACACGCTTGAGCGTCGTTGTCTGGGCAAGGATTACAAGCGTCTTTTCATGGGCTCGACCAAGTCCGTGTTCAAGATGCTGGAAAAGATCAAGAAGATCTGATTCCGAATCAAGTTTCAAAACAAAAAAGCCGCTGAAGTCAGCGGCTTTTTTGTTTTGTGGCCTGCGGATGTTGCGCCGCAGCATCGAAAGTAATTGACAGCTCCACGGCCGGGTAATACGCTCATTTCAAACGATTGTTTGAAATTTGCAAGAATAGACCGTAAAGCATTGAAATAAATCACTATATGGCATCAAGCAATGTACAGCGACTGGCTCGCGCAGCTGAGAATTCGGCTGAAAAGTCGGCCGAACCGGCGGACACCAAGTCGCGAATTCTGGATGCGGCTGAAGAGCTGTTCATGGAACACGGCTTCGAGGCAACCTCGTTGCGTCTGATTACGACCGCCGCCGCCGTGAATCTGGCCGCAGTCAATTACCACTTCGGTTCAAAGGAAGAGCTGTTTCAGGCCGTACTGACACGTCGCCTGGACCCGATGAACCGGGACCGGATGCAGCTCTTGTCGAGCTACGAAGCGGCTGCTGGCGGTAAGCCGCTGACCTGCGAAAAAATTCTCGCGGCAATGTTCATCCCGGCGATGAAACTGGCGCGCGACCACGAGCAGGGCGGCAAGAACTTCCTCAGACTGTTGGGGCGAGCCTATGCCGATCCGGCGCCGTTTATTCGTGAATTCCTGTCCAACCAGTACAGCGAGATGATCGCGCGCTTTCGCACGGCATTCAGCAATGCGTTGCCGCATGTTCCGCGCGAAGAGCTGTCTTGGCGCCTGCACTACGTGATGGGGGCGCTTTCTTACACCTTGGCCGGTGCTGACGTATTAAAGGTATTCGGCCAATATCACCTTGATGAAGCAACCAATGACGAGTTGCTGCTACGCCGACTGGCGCCGTTTCTGGCGGCAGGCTTGCGTGCACCCATCCCGGCGGAGGACGACGGGTATTTACAGTTTCAGGAAGCATAGAAAGGAAAAGTCATGTTGACTCTTATCTTGACGATTGTGGTTGCGATTGCGCTGGTATGGATACTGGCGTATCACGCTGCCAGTGCGCTGGTGTGGACGGTCGTTGCGGGCATTGGCTTGATCGGGCTGACTGCTGGTGGCGTACTGGGCGGCGCGGCCGCAGGAATTCTGTGGTTTGCGTTTCTCGCGATTGCCGTGGTTGCCAACTTGAAGGCCGTGCGCCAAGGCTTGCTCAGCGGCCCGATTTTCAAGGTCTATAAAAAGCTGCTGCCGCAAATGTCGCAGACCGAGCGCGAGGCGCTGGAAGCCGGCACTGTGTGGTGGGACGGTGATTTGTTCAGCGGCAAGCCTGACTGGCCCAAGCTGCTCGACTATCCGGCGGCCAAGCTGACCGCCGAAGAGCAGGCCTTTATTGACGGTCCAACCAACGAGCTTTGCGCGCTGGTCGATGAATGGCAGGTAACCCACGAACTGAACGACCTGCCGCCGCACGTCTGGCAATTCATCAAGGACAAGGGCTTCCTCGGGATGATTATTCCCAAGGAGTACGGTGGTCTCGGCTTCTCGGCCTATGCGCACTCGCAGGTGGTGATGAAGATTTCCACCCGCAGCGGTACGGCTGCAGTGTCGGTCATGGTGCCGAACTCATTGGGACCGGGCGAGCTGCTGATGCACTACGGTACGCCGGATCAGAAGAATTACTATTTGCCGCGCTTGGCCAAAGGCCTTGAGATTCCCTGTTTCGCCCTGACCGCGCCCGACGCAGGTTCTGATGCTGCATCGATGCCGGACGTCGGTATCGTTTGCAAGCAGATGTGGGAAGGCAAGGAAACGCTGGGCATGCGCGTAACCTGGGAGAAGCGCTATATCACGCTTGGCCCGGTGGCGACCATTCTCGGACTCGCCTTCAAGTGTTTTGACCCCGATAAATTGCTCGGTGGTGATACCGATCTCGGTATCACCTGTGCGCTGATTCCAACCTCGCACAAGGGCGTTAATATCGGCCGCCGTCATTTCCCACTGAACGCGGCATTCATGAATGGCCCCAACTCCGGCAAGGACGTGTTTATCCCGATGGATTGGATCATCGGTGGTCAGCCGATGGTGGGGCAGGGCTGGCGCATGCTGATGGAGTGTCTGGCTGCCGGCCGTTCAATCTCGCTACCGGCACAATCGATTGCCGCCGGCAAGTTCGCCTCCATGGCTACTGGTGCCTACTCGCGCGTTCGTCAGCAGTTCAAGACGCCGATCGGAAAATTCGAAGGTATCGAAGAGGCCTTGGCACGCATCGGTGGCTACACCTATTTGATGGACGCCTGCCGTACCGTGACGGCCGGCGCGCTCGATATGGGTGAGAAGCCCTCCGTGCTGTCCGCCATCTCGAAATACCATATGACCGAACGCATGCGCATCGTCATCAACGATGCGATGGATGTGCATGGCGGCAAGGGCATCTGCATGGGACCGAACAATTATCTGGGCCGTGCCTATCAGCAGACACCGATTGCTATCACGGTTGAGGGCGCCAACATTCTCACGCGCTCGCTGATTATCTTCGGCCAAGGCGCAATTCGTTGCCATCCGTGGGTGCTAAAGGAAATGAAGGCGGCGCAGAATGATTCGCTGGATGAATTCGATCATGCATTCTGGAGCCACATCAAATTCACTGTGTCGAATGCCGCCCGCTCTATGTGGACCGGCATTACCGGCGGGCGCGGCCTGCCGTCACCGGCATGCGAAGACACCAAGCGCTACTACCAGCAGTTGACACGCTTCTCCACAGCGTTTGCCTTGCTGGCCGATACCAGTATGTTCGTGATCGGCGGCTCGCTGAAGCGCAAGGAAAAACTCTCCGCGCGTTTGGGCGATGTGCTGTCGCTGCTGTATCTGTCGTCGGCCGCGCTCAAGTTCTACGACCAGCGCGGCCGCCAGAAAGACGAACTGCCACTGCTGCGCTGGGCGCTGTATGACTCCGCGTTCAAGATCCAGGTAGCGCTCGACGGCATCATCGAGAATTTCCCCAGCCGTGCTGTGGCGTTTGTACTGCGCCGCCTCGTTTTCCCGCGCGGCCTCACGCTGATCCAGCCGTCAGACCAAATGGGCCATGAAGTTGCCGACCTGCTGATTCAGCCGTCCGCCGCGCGTAATCGCCTGATTTCCGGCATCTATCTGCCGAAAGATGAAAACGATGTGATCGGCAAGCTGGAAGCAGCCATGCACGCCGTGATTGCCGCCGAGCCGATCGAGGCAAAGGTAAAGGCCGCGAAGAAAGCAGGTCGCATCACCACACACGGTGCTGACGCGCAGTTCGAGGAAGCAATGAAATTGTCGGTGATCACGGAAACCGAACTAGCGCTGTGGAAGCGTGCCCGCGTGCTGCAACATGAAGTGATCATGGTCGATGACTTCGACAAGCATTTCGGCCGTCAACAACAACTCGAAAGCGCTGCCTGGCAACAGGCTGCGGCAGCGGACTGATCATGAGCAAACGCGTTTACGTAGTCGATGGTGCACGCACCCCATTTTTGAAAGCCAAAGGCAAGCTGGGTCCATTTTCCGGTGGCGACCTTGCCGTCGGCTGCGGCCGTCCGCTGCTGGCGCGGCAGAAATTTGCGCCGACCGAATTCGATGAAGTCATCATCGGTGCGGCGATGCCCTCTGCCGACGAGGCGAACATCGGCCGCGTCATTTCGCTGCGCCTCGGTTGTGGCGACAAGGTGCCGGCGTGGACCGTGATGCGCAATTGCGCCTCCGGCATGCAGGCGCTGGATTCGGCCTACGTCAATATCCTCGCTGGCAAGTCGAATCTGGTGCTGGCCGGCGGAACCGACGCCATGAGCCATGCGCCGTTACTGTTTGGCCCCGCAATGGTGAACTGGCTGGCAGACTGGTACGCCGCCAAATCAATGGGTCAGCGCGCGGGCGTCGCGGTGAAATTCCGCCTTGCCTATCTCGCGCCGGTGATCGCAATCCTCAAAGGCCTCACCGACCCGATCGTCAAGCTGTCGATGGGCCAGACGGCGGAAATCGTCGCCAAGCGCTTCGGCATCACGCGCCAGATGATGGACGAATTTGCCGCGGAGTCGCACAAGCGCGTGCTGGCCGGGCGTGCGGCGGGTCACTTCGGCGAGATTGAGCCGCTGATTGATGGCAAGGGCAATCTGTACAAGGAAGACGACGGTGTTCGCAGCGATTCGACACCGGAAAGGCTTGCCAAGCTTCGTCCGGTATTCGACAAGACCTACGGCAATGTCACCGCGGGCAATTCTTCGCAAGTGACCGATGGTGCGGCGATGCTGATACTCGCGTCCGAAGAAGCGGTAAAGAAACACGACCTGAAACCGCTGGGTGCCATCGTCGATTCGCAATGGAGCGCACTCGATCCATCCGAAATGGGCTTAGGCCCGGTGCATGCGATCACGCCGATGCTGCAGCGTAACGGCCTGGGACTGGCCGATCTTGATGCATTGGAAATCAATGAAGCCTTTGCCGCGCAAGCGCTGGGCTGTCTGGCTGCCTGGGAGTCGGAAGATTACTGCAAGGAGAAGCTCGGCCTCAATGGTGCCTTCGGCAAAATGGATCGCAGTAAATTCAACGTCGATGGTGGCGCCATTGCCGTTGGCCACCCCATTGGTGCATCTGGCGCGCGCGTGGTATTGCATGCACTGAAAGTGCTGGAGCGTACCGGTGGCAAGCGCGCCGCCGCATCGCTTTGCATCGGTGGCGGTCAGGGCGGCGCGATGCTGCTGGAACGCGTTTAGCGTTGTTATTCCGGCGCGAGCCGGATGACGGTCTGATCACAACTCCCAGCCAGCATGCTGCCTAAAGCGATCCTGTTCGATCTCGACGACACGCTGTTCGATCACTGGCGTGCCTCGTCTATCGCGCTCGCGGCGATGCGCGAGGCGTTTGCGCCGGACCTGCCGCTGGATCTATTTGCCGAGCGCCACGCAGAAGTGCTTGAGCAATTTCACACGCGTTTTCTTGCCGGTGAATTCACGCTTGATCAGGCGCGCGAGGCGCGCATGCGAGCGCTGTTTGCCTCATTCGATCGCGAGATTGAGTCAGCAACGGCAGCGCAGGCCGCGCTTCTGTACAGACAGCAACATCAATCGAACCGGCATTTGCTGGATGGCGCGCGCGATCTGCTGGACGTGCTCGCCGGACAATGCCGCCTCGGCATCGTCACCAACAACAGCACGGCCGAGCAAATCGAGAAACTGCGCGCGCTGAACATTGCCAGCTATTTCGACACCATCGTGATTTCGGAGGATGTTGGCGTCACCAAGCCGGACCAAAAAATTTTCGCCATCGCGCTGGAGCGCATCGGCGCGAAGCCGTATGAAACCGTCTTTATCGGCGACAACTGGACCAACGATATCGCCGGCGCAACAGCAGCCGGGATGACTGCTGTGTGGCTGAATCGCGATGGACAAACTCCAGTACCGGCGCGGCCTGCAGGGCAAAAATGGCCTGAAAGCCGCGCCAATACTGGAGTTTCATCTACGGCCGTAGAAACCATTCATTCCCTCGCGCCCACCACCTCGGTACTGGCCGCGATTAAAACAGCATTTGAAAAACGCACTCCCGGAGTAGAAAAGCATGAGCAACTGGAAACACTGGCATCTTGAAATCGATGGCGCCAACCTGGCCTGGCTGACGTTTGATCGCGCCAAGGCCGATGGCAGCCGCGATTCCACCAACACCTTTTCCAGCGAAGCGCTGCGCGAGCTGGGCGGCATCTGCGATGACCTGAAAACGAAGTCGCCGAAGGGCTTGGTGATCCAGTCGGCCAAGGACAATGGCTTTGCCGCCGGTGCCGATATCGACGAATTCACCACGCTGAAGAGCGCCGACGAAGCATGTGCTTTCACCAAGCTCGGCAACGACGTGTTCGACCAGGTAGAGGCACTGCCGTTTCCCACCGTCGCGATGATCCACGGTTTTTGCATGGGCGGCGGGACCGAGCTTGCGCTGGCCTGCAAATACCGCATCGCCGATGACGGCCCCAAGACCAAGATGGCGTTGCCGGAAGTGATGATCGGTATCGTGCCGGGCTGGGGCGGTGCGCAACGCATGCCGAAGTTAATCGGTGCAGCGCAGGCGCTGGATCTGATGCTGACCGGTCGCGCCGTCGATGGCCGTCGTGCGAAGAAGATGGGATTGGTTGATGTACTGACCCCGCGGCGCCACTTCACCAATGCAGCAAAGACGCTTCTGATGAAACCGCCTGCGTTGCATCGACCCGCGTTCAAGGATGCGATCACTAATTGGCCCATCATTCGCGGCTTTGTTGCCAGCGCATCGCTCAAACAGGTGGCGAAGAAAGCGCGCAAGGATCACTACCCGGCACCCTATGCCATCATCGACCTGTGGCAGAACTATGAAGGTGATCCGCGCAAGGTGCCGCAGGATCATCCGTATTCGATCTCCGGAATCTTCAAGCATCCGACCACCGCCAATCTGGTTCGCATTTTCAAGCTTCAGGATCGTATGAAGGGTCTTGGCGCGGGCGAGGCAAACATCAAACACATTCACGTGGTTGGCGCTGGCGTTATGGGAGGCGACATCGCCGCGTGGTGCGCGTTAAAAGGTTTCACCGTCACCTTGCAGGATCTCGATCACGCCCGCATCGCGCCGGCGATCAAGCGCGCTGCGGAGATGTACAAGAAACGCCTGAAACAGCCGCACCTGATCCAGGCGGCGATGGACCGGCTGATTCCCGATATCACCGGTGACGGCGCCAATCACTGCGATCTGGTGATCGAAGCCATTGTCGAGAACGCTGAGATCAAGAAGAAACTGTATGCGCAGCTGGAGCCGAAGTTGAAGCCCACCGCGATCCTCGCCAGCAACACATCATCGATTCCATTGCAGGAGCTGTCATCCGGCTTGGCGCGCCCTGAGCGTCTCGTCGGTATTCACTTCTTCAATCCGGTTGCGCAGATGATGCTGGTCGAGATCGTGCAGGGGCCGCAGACATCCGCTGAAGTGATGACTGCGTCACAAGCGTTCGTGAAGAAAATCGACAAGCTGCCGCTGCCCGTCAAATCTGCACCCGGCTTCCTCGTCAACCGCATCCTTACGCCGTACATGACCGAGGCGCAGGTGATGCTGGAGGAAGGCATTCCGCCGGAAACCATCGACGCTGCCGCGCGCGAATTCGGCATGCCGATGGGACCAATCGAATTGGCCGACACCGTCGGTCTCGATGTTGGCTTGGCGGTCGGTAAGGAATTGGCCAAGCCCGGCGGACCGGAGCCGAAGAAAATCCAGGAACTGGTGGCGGCGAAAAAGCTCGGCAAGAAAACTGGCGAAGGTTTTTACAAATGGGTCAACGGCCGGCCGCAGAAATCCAACGGCTCCGGCACGGTCGATCTCGCCCCCCTGTGGATGCGTATGACGTTGCCCGCTGTGAACGAAGCGGTTTCCTGCGTGCGCGAAGGCATTGTTGCCGACGCAGACCTGTGCGACGCAGGCGTGATTTTCGGTACCGGTTTTGCACCGCACCGTGGCGGGCCGATCAACTACCTGCGCAATGCGGGCAAGGAAAAACTGCTGGCAGAGATGAAATCGCTGGAAGGTAAGTACGGTGCGCGTTTCGCTGCCGATGCCGGCTGGCAGACGATCTGATCGGTGCTGCAATGAGCCAGGCGATGAAGATGTGGTTGAAGCTCAAGGACAAGCCCTTGGGCAAGTGGATGTTTGCGCGCGCCATCTGCTGGAAGGCGCCGTACTTCGCTTCGATCTCGCCGCGCTTCGAGGAATTGAAGCCCGGCTATGCGCGCGTTAGCCTGAAGAAACGTCGCGCCGTGGAGAACCACATCGGCACCGTGCACGCCATCGCCGCGTGCAATTTGGCCGAACTGGGTGCGGGCACGATGATGGAAGCGAGTTTGCCCAACTCCATGCGCTGGCTGCCAAAGGGCATGAATGTGCAATACCTGAAAAAATGCGAGACCGATCTCACCGCCGAATGCTCGGCTACGGATATTGCCGAAGGTCCGGCGCGCGATGTGATTGTCAGCGTGGACATGAAAGACGCCAACGGAAATATTGCGGTGCATGCCGACATCACGATGTATATCAGTCCCCGCAAAAAATAGGCGCCGGGTCACTAACAAAAGATAGCAAACACTATAGACTCGGGACGCGGGCCGATCCGCGATAACAGGGAACAACACATGCAGGAAAATGCATCGCAGGAAGGCGAATCGCCGGAAAACGCTGTACCGATGACACCCGAACCGCCGGCGATGGCAGAGCCGTCACCGGCCTTGCCGCAACCCGAGTTCCATCGATTCAGTTTCAGCGGCAAGGCAGGCGAATACTTCGCCATCTGGATCGTCAACCTTTTCCTGTCGATCATCACGCTGGGTATTTACTCGGCCTGGGCCAAGGTGCGCAAGAAGCGTTACTTCTATGGCCATACCTGGGTTGCCGATGCGAATTTCGAATATCACGGCAACCCGATCGCCATTCTCAAAGGCCGGATCATTGCGTTCATCGCTTTTGCCACCTATTCCGGCGTCGGCCATTTCATGCCCAAGGTGGCTGCCGCACTGGCGGTTGCCCTGTTCATTGCTGCTCCCTGGTTTATCGCCCGGTCGATGGCATTCAACGCCTGGAATTCAAGTTACCGCAATATCCGCTTCCGCTTTCATGCCACTTACATGGATGTGCTGCGGTGTATCGCGCCCATCGCGCTGGTACTGGTGTTCCCGTTCCTGATGCCGGACTGGGATCCTGCCTCCAAGGAGCCGCCACCGACTTCATTCTGGGTGGTGCTGGTGATGCAAATGATCGCCGCCTTTGCCGTCTACCCCTATATCGTTGGTTCGCTGAAGCGCCTTCACGTCAATCATTCGGCTTATGGCGCAGCGCCATTCGCCACTCGCGCCACCGTGGGTGCCTTTTACGGTATTTACCTGCTCACGCTTGGCCTGATGATCCTCGTCGGCATCGTCTTCAGCGCGATCTTTGGCGCCGTTGCCGGATTAGTCGGCATGACGGGTGAAACCCCCTCGGCATCGGTGGCGATTATTTCGATCATCTTGTTGCCGCTGGTGATCTTCGGTGTGTACTTCGGTATGGGTTCGTTGTTGATTGCATTCACCAAGTCGCGCATCGGCAATCTGGTGTTCAATCAATCCAGCCTCGACGGGAGGATTTATTTCGTCAGCACGCTGAAGGCGCGTCAGCTGTTTCGGCTCTATTTCACCAACCTGCTGGCAATCCTGTTCAGTCTCGGCCTCGCGATCCCGTGGGCAACGATTCGCGTCATGCGCTATCGCGCCGAATGCCTGTCGCTGAATTCCGAAACATCGCTCGACGAATTGATCGCCGGCATCGGCGCCAATGTGGGCGCGACCGGCGAGGAGCTGGGCGAATTCTTCAATATCGACCTGTCGCTCTAAGCCATGCAAATCCAGGCCGACTACTACGACGGAAAGAGCGCGCGCCGCGCCGCCGCCACCATGACCATAGTTGGGCGCGTGGTGGTGGTGTCGCGCGATGGCTTTTCCTCGGAGTACGCCATCGACGCGGTGCGGGTGCAATCGCGCTTGCGCGGCGCGCCGCGCAGAGTGGATTTCCCGGACGGCTCAGCGGCGATTACCGACGACCATGCGGCAATCGAGGCGGCATTCGGCGTGGCTTCGGCGCAGACGCTGGCGCATCGTCTGGAATCGCACCTGGGTTTTGTCTTTACCGCCATCATTGGTGTGGTGGTGGCCATGGTGCTGGGTTACATGTACGGCGTGCCGTGGGTCGCGCGCGAGGTGGCCGAGCGGTTGCCGGACGGTATTGAATCGCAGCTGGCCGAGGTCAGCATGAAATCGCTGGATCAGGCGTTCTTCGAGCCCACCGCGCTCGACAGCGATACGCGCAAGAAAATTGCCGATGGTTTCGACACGCTGCGCGCGAGCACCGACTTGCCGAAAACGGTTCGACTGGAATTTCGCGATGGCGGCTGGATCGGCGCCAATGCGCTGGCCCTGCCCGGTGGCGTGGTGGTGGTGACGGATCAACTGGTTGAGGCCATGCCGGGAGTGGACGAAACGCTCGCTGTACTGGCACATGAGTTGGGCCATGTGCGTCATCGTCACAGCCTGCGCCACCTGCTGCAGGATTCGATCACGGCGTTGGCGGCAAGTGCGATTTATGGCGACGTGGCGTCCTTGACCAGCATTGCCGTCACCGCGCCGACCGTGCTGGCGCACAACGGTTATTCGCGAGATTTCGAGCGTGAGGCCGATGCCTTTGCCTTCGATCTGCTGAAGAAAATCGGTCGCTCGCCGAAGGCCTTTGCCAGCGCCATGACCTCACTGGAGAAAGCGCATGAAGAGCAGCCGCGCGATCCGAATAAACTGCGCCGCAAGATTGGTCTGCCGGATAAGGAGCCGGCGGCCGAGAAACCGAAAGAACGTAAGCGTCCTCAAGGCGAGAAAAGCGACTTCAGCTATCTATCCACCCATCCCGCCACGTCGGAGCGGATCCGCGCTGCGGAACAGGCGGCGGGTGCGCCATGAGTGCGGCAACGATGAGCGTGCATCACGCCGGTTCGCTGTATCGGGAACGTATAATTCCTCCATGTCCTCAAGCCGTCACCGACGGTCAATATGCTGGACGCGCAGGCGAAGACCATCGATCATCGCCGCGAACACGCGAGGAGACTCAGTTGGCAGAATCATCGATCCTGCAGAACCGGCGCGGTACTCGTTATTTGATGTTTGACGACTCGGCGACCATTGCCGACGTATTTGCCCTGCGCTGCCGTACCTCCCCCAATGCACCGGCCTATCGCGAATTTGATGGCGCCACCAAGGAGTGGAAGGGCGTTGACTGGCGCGAAGTAGGCCAGCGTGTGGCGTGCATGCGCGAAGGGCTGCGCCGCGAAGGCCTGAAAGCCAGCGATCGCATGGCGGTGATGTTGAAGAACAGCATCAACTGGGTGGTGGCCGACCAGGGCGCGTTTGCGCATGGACTGGTTACGGTGCCGTTGTTTGTCGATGATCGTCCGGACAACGTCGCCTTCATTCTTAACGATGCCGGCGTGAAGCTGATTGTGATCGATGGCGAGGAACACTGGAAGCGCCTGAAAACCGTGCGCGACCAGCTCGGCAGCCTGCAGCGCATCCTCACGGTGAAACCGGTGAATGATCCCGAGGAACCCAGGCTCGCGCTGCTGTCGGATTGGCTGCCGAAGGAAGGCGGCTCTTACGATCGTCCTGAGGTAAAAGCGACTGATCTCGCCACCATCGTCTATACCAGCGGCACCACCGGCAAACCGAAGGGCGTGATGCTGTCGCATCGCAATATCCTGTCGAATGTGCAGTCGGGTCTGGCGGTTTATGACGTATTCGCCGAAGACATTTTCCTGTCGTTCCTGCCGCTGTCGCATATGTTCGAGCGCACCGCCGACTACTATTTGAACGTGGTGTCGGGCGCCTCCATTGTGTTTTCGCGCTCGGTGCCGCAGCTGGCTGAAGACTTCAAGATCGTGCAGCCGACGATAATTTTCTCGGTGCCGCGTATCTACGAACGCTTTCTCGCTGCCATCAATGATCAGTTGAAGAAGGCGTCGCCAGCCAAGCGAAAAATGTTCGATCTAGCAGTCGATGTTGGCTGGAGTCGGTTTGAATACCAGAACAATCGCGGCCCGTGGAAGCCGTCGTTTCTGCTGTGGCCGTTGCTGAAGAAGCTGGTCGCCGATAAATTGCTCTCGCGCCTGGGCGGCAAGCTGCGCTTCGCGGTCGCAGGTGGTGCAGCGTTATCGCCATCGGTGTCGAAAGTTTTTGTCGGCCTCGGTCTGCCGATTTGTCAGGGCTATGGGCTCACCGAAGCATCGCCGCTGCTCGCGGTGAACCTGCTGGACAAGAATGATCCCAGCTCGGTTGGCCCGGCCGTTCCCGGCATCGAGACACGCATCGGCGAGAACAATGTGCTGCTGGCGCGCGGCCCGAACGTCATGATGGGCTACTGGAATAACCCGGAAGCCACTCGCGCGGTGCTGTCCGAGGATGGCTGGCTCAATACCGGCGACCAGGTGCGCATCGACGACCAAGGATTTATTCACATTACCGGCCGCATCAAGGAAATCATCGTCATGGGCAATGGCGAGAAAGTGCCGCCGGTGGACATGGAACTCGCGATCCAGATGGATCCCTTGTTCGAGCAGGCGCTGGTGTATGGCGAAGCAAAACCCTATCTGTCCGCCCTCGTCGTATTGAATGA
Source organism: Betaproteobacteria bacterium (assembly GCA_016790625.1). Taxonomy (GTDB): domain Bacteria; phylum Pseudomonadota; class Gammaproteobacteria; order Burkholderiales; family Usitatibacteraceae; genus UKL13-2. Next base: position 20,964 of record JAEUNB010000171.1, read on the forward strand.
CGACGAATGGGCACGTGTGGCCGCAGAAGCCAATGTCGATCCGCGGCTGGACGGCGACGGGCGCGACAAGGCGGAGAAACTGCTGGTACAGCGCATTGGCAAACAGACCAAGGAATTTCCCGGTTATGCCGGCGTGCGAAAGGTGACAGTGGCGCGAGAAAAATGGACCATCGATAACGGATTGATCACGCCGACGCTGAAACTGAAGCGCGCGGCGATCTTCAAGAAATACTCGCAGGCAATCGACGATATGTACAAGGGGCATGTGTTGTGACGACGGAAAAACAGGATTCGCCGGAACCGTTTTGCGAAGTGGTGGCGTTGCCCGAAGGGCGGCAGCCGGTGATCCGCATCATCCCGATGCCGGCCGACACCAACGCGCACGGCACCATTTTCGGCGGCTGGGTAATGGCGCAGGTCGACCTGGCAGGCAGCGTGCCCGCGACGGTGCGCGCGCGCGGCAAGGTGGTGACGGTGTCGGTGAATTCGTTCCAGTTCAAGCAGCCGGTACTGGTAGGCGATTTGGTGAGTTTTTACGCCGACGTGGTGAAAGTGGGCCGCACCTCGCTGACAGTGGACGTGGAGGTATACGCGCAGCGGCAGCGCTTCGGCGCCGAGGTTGTGAAGGTGACGGAGGCGCAGCTGACCTATGTCGCCATCGACGATCAGCGCAAGCCGCGCACGGTGCCTGCCGAATGAGTTTTCAACAGGGATGTCATAGCACAACAAGACAAAACTCAAGCATTGGCGGGAATCACGGGCCATTATTGGCCTGGAAGCCGCACCAGATATAGAGTTTCAATATTGAATCAACCGCAAATCAGGAGCAATCAGTGAGTAATTTCCATATCCGAAAAGTCGCCGTGCTGGGTGCCGGCGTGATGGGCGCGCAGATCGCCGCGCATCTGACCAACGCCGGTGTGAAGGCCATTCTGTTCGATCTCGCCGCCAAGGAAGGGCCGAAGAATGGCATCGTCACCAAGGCAATTGATGGCATGCTGAAACTCTCGCCCGATCCGTTCGCAGCGAAATCAAAAGCTGCGCTGATCACGCCTGCCAACTACGACGAGAATCTTGAGTGGCTGAAGGGGTGCGACCTCATCATCGAGGCGATATCCGAGCGCATGGACTGGAAGAAATCGCTGTACGAGAAAGTCGCGCCGTTCATGCGTGCCGATGCAATCTTCGCCTCCAACACGTCGGGCCTGTCGATCACGGAACTGTCGAAAGTGTTTCCGGAGGCGCTGCGTCATCGCTTCTGCGGCGTACATTTCTTTAATCCGCCGCGTTACATGAAGCTGGTCGAGCTGATCCCGACCGCCGCCACCGAACCGGCAGTGATGGATCTGCTGGAAAGCTTCCTCACCACCACCGTTGGCAAGGGCGTGATTCGGGCGAATGACACGCCTAACTTCGTCGCCAACCGCATCGGTGTGTTCTCGATCGCCGCGACCATGCATCATACGCAGGCGTTCAAGCTGGCCTTCGATGAAGTCGATGCGTTAACCGGTCCCGCCATCGGTCGCGCCAAGAGTGCCACCTTCCGTACTGCCGATGTGGTCGGACTGGACACGCTGGCCCACACCTTCAAGACCATGGACGACAACCTGCCGAACGATCCGTGGCACAAGTTCTACGCCGTGCCGCCGTACCTGAAGGCGATGATCGAGAAGGGCGTGCTGGGCCAAAAGACCAAGGCGGGGTTCTTCACCAAGAAAGGTAAGGACATCCTGACGCTGGACCTCGCCAAGCAGGACTATGTGCCGGGTACCGGCAAGGTGGCTGATGAAGTCGCTGCCATGCTGAAGATCAAGAATCCAGCCGAGCAATTCGCAGCGTTGCGTGCCTCCAGTCATCCGCAGGCGCAATTCCTCTGGTCGATTTTCCGCGATGTGTTTCATTACATCGCCGTGCATCTCGGCAGCGTGGCTGACTCCGCGCGCGATATCGACTTTGCCATCCGCTGGGGCTTTGGCTGGAAGATGGGGCCGTTTGAAACCTGGCAGGCCGCTGGATGGGAACAAGTCGCCAAGTGGATTTCCGAGGACATCGCCGCCGGCAAGACCATGGCGAAAGAGCCGCTGCCGGCATGGGTCACGGATGGAAGAAAGGGCGTGCATTCCGCTGAAGGTTCGTATTCCGCCAAGAGCGGCAAGATGGTGCCGCGTTCGTCGCTCGCCGTCTATCAGCGTCAGTTGTTCCCGGAATTGCTGCTCGGCGAAAAGGGTGAGAAAGGCGCGACCGTTTTCGAAACCGACGCCGTGCGCATGTGGACCGCGAAGGGTTTCGACGATGTCGCCATCGTGTCCTTCAAAACCAAGATGCACGCCATCAGTCCCGATGTGCTGGAAGGCCTGGGGCAAGTCATCGACAAGGCCGAAGCCGGTTACAAGGCACTGGTGATCTGGCAACCGGATGGTCCGTATGCCGTGGGTGCAGATCTCAAGAATGCGCTAGGCGCATTGCAGGCCGGTCAGTTCGACCAGTTTGAATCCATGGTCGCCAGGTTTCAGGCCACGTCGCAACGCATCAAGTACAGCATGATCCCCGTTGTGTCTGCTGTGGACGGCATGGCGCTCGGCGGTGGCTGCGAATTCCAGATGCATTCGGATCGTGTGGTCGCGACACTGGAAAGCTACATCGGCCTGGTTGAGGCTGGTGTCGGCTTGTTGCCCGCGGGCGGCGGTCTCAAGGAAATGGCGCTGCGTGCCGCGCTCGCCGCCAATGGGGGCGACCTGATGCCCTATCTGCAGAATTCGTTCAAGCGCGCAGCGATGGGCGAAGTCTCCACCAGTGCGCTGAATGCGAAAGAGATGGGTCACATGCGCTGGCGCGACATCATCGTGTTTCACCGCGATGAGTTGCTGTACGTCGCATTGACCACGGCGCGCGCGATGGCTGAAGCCAGCTACCGCCCACCGCTGGCACCGACCGCATTCCCGGTTGCAGGCAACACCGGCATCGCCACGCTGAAGATGATGCTGATCAACATGAAGGAGGGCGGCTTCATTTCCGAGCACGACTACGAAGTTAGCTCACGCATCGCCGAATGCTTATGCGGCGGCGAAGTCGAGCCGGGCTCGATGGTGAATGAGGACTGGATGCTGATGCTGGAGCGCAAGAATTTTGTGGCCTTAGCCAAGACGGAAAAGACGCAGCAGCGCATCGAGTTCATGCTGAAAAACGGCAAGCCGCTGCGTAATTAATTGCACGATTGGAGAATTGAAATGACCAAACAAATTCAGGAAGCCTACATCGTCGCCGCGGTCCGGACCCCGGTTGGCAAAGCCCCGCGCGGGATGTTCAAGAATGTCCGTCCCGATGACATGCTGGCGCACGTGTTGAAAGGCGCGATCGGCCAAGTGCCGGGCCTCGATCCGCACGATATTGGCGATGTGATCGTCGGCTGCGCCATGCCGGAAGGCGAGCAGGGCATGAACGTGGCACGCATCGGGGTGCTGCTGGCTGGATTGCCCGACAGCGTTCCCGCCGTGACCATCAACCGCTTCTGTTCCTCCGGCGTGCAGGCGGTGAGCATGGCGGCAGATCGCATTCGTACCGGCGATGATGATGTTGTGATTGCAGCAGGCACGGAAAGCATGTCGATGGTGCCGATGATGGGCAACAAGATCGCATTGAACCAGAACGTGTTCCACAACAACGAACATGTTGGTATTGCTTACGGCATGGGCATCACGGCGGAAAATGTCGCCAAGCAGTGGAAGGTCACGCGCGAAGAGCAGGATGCGTTTGCCGCTGCCTCGCACGCAAAGGCCGGTGCGGCCATTGCAGCAGGCAAGTTCAAGGACGAAATCCTGCCGTATGAAATTGACGCCGCCATGCCCGACCTCGCCAGTGGTGCCATCAAGCACAAGAAGAAGCTGGCTGAGAACGACGAAGGCCCGCGTCTGGATACCACCGTCGATACGCTGGCCAAATTGCGTACCGTGTTCGCCGCCAAGGGCAGTGTTACCGCCGGCAATTCTTCACAGATGTCTGACGGTGCGGGTGCCGTGATCCTGATGAGCGAAAAGGCGCTGAAGAAGTACAACGTGCAACCGCTGGCGCGCTTTGTGTCCTTCGCCGTTGCCGGCGTCCCGCCGGAAATCATGGGTATCGGTCCTATCAAGGCGATTCCCAAGGTGCTGGCGCAGGCTGGCATCAAGCAGGATGACCTCGACTGGATCGAATTGAACGAAGCCTTTGCTGCGCAGGCGCTGGCGGTGACCAAGGACCTCGGCCTCAATCCCGCGAGGATCAACCCGCAGGGTGGCGCCATTGCATTGGGTCATCCACTGGGCGCCACGGGAGCCTTGCGTGTCGCCACGCTGGTTCATGGCATGCGTCGCGAGAAGCAGAAGTGGGGCATGGTGACCATGTGCATTGGCACCGGAATGGGTGCAGCCGGCCTGTTCGAAGCTTTGTAAGAAAGTGGCGCCAAACAACTGACTTTTCGGTCATTTTTAGCCTGTTGCGGACGCGCCACAAATAACCTTCGTCTTTTATTTTTGCTGTAAAGTACCGGAAAACACGCGGATTGCACGTCATCAGTGGTTAGCAACATCGACGGCGCGATTTAGAACAAGTTTCGATCCAACCTTGAGGAGAAAACCCAATGAGCAGGTCTCATAACAACCGTCGCGCGTCCCTGCCGATGATGAAAACGTCGGTGTTCGCTGTCGGACTGGCGCTTGCAGGCTCTGCAACCGCTGCGCAGTTCGAACTCGAAAACGGCCTTAAAGGCAGCCTCGACACGACCATCTCCTATGGTGTCTCGGTGCGCGCCGAAGCGCCTTCGGCGGATCTGATCGGCATCGCCAACGGCGGCACGACGCGTTCTGTGAACGAGGATGATGGCAACCGCAACTACGTCAAGAACCGTCCTTTCTCCAGCCTGCTGAAAGTGACGCAGGATCTCGACATGAAGTATGGCGACTGGGGCTTTTTTGCCCGCGGTCTGTACTTCATCGACTTCGACGCATATCACAATTCCAAGCTCGGTCCGATCGCCAAGGAGCGCCTGGGTGCGGACGCCAAGATCCTCGATGCGTTCATTGCGCGTGGCTTCGATGTCGGCGGCAAGAATCTGCGCTTCCGTCTCGGCCAGCAAGTGATCTCCTGGGGCGAATCGACCTTTATTCCCAACGGTATCAACATCATCAACCCGGTCGACGTCTCCAAGCTGCGCGTGCCGGGCTCGGAACTGAAGGAAGCATTTATTCCGACCAAGAGCCTGTGGGGCTCGCTGGAATTGTCCAAGAATGCCAGCATGGAAGCCTTCGTGCTGTTCAACTTCGACAAGACCAAGCTGGATCCGCGTGGTTCCTATTGGAGCAATAACGACACGGCGTCCGACGATGCCAATCACGTTATTCTCAGCTTTGCGCGCCGTAACGATTTGACCGGTCGTCTCCCGACCAACCCGATTCCGCCGACCACGCCGACCGCCGGCCCGCTGGCGCAATCGCTATACGGTGTGTTCGATACGGCCGCCGCAGTTTGGGCGCCGCGCGGCAACGATAGGGATGCCAGCGATCACGGGCAATACGGCGTCGCGTTCCGCTATCTGGCGACCGAATTGAACAATACCGAGTTCGCGCTGTATTACACCAATTACCACAGCCGCATCCCGTTCTTCTCGGGCATCAAGGGCACGCCAACCTCCATCCTCACCGGTGGCCCGTTGGCTACCGCTGTTGGCCAAACCGGTACAGCCAGCTACTTTGTGGAGTATCCGGAGGACATCAAGATGTACGGCGTGTCGTTCAACACCGGCGGCCCATTCGGCATCGCACTGCAGGGCGAGGTGTCTTACCGCCCGAATCAGCCGCTGCAACTGGCATCGACGGAATTGATCTTGGCAGCATTGGGCGCGCCCAACCTCGTTACCGGTTTTGAAACTATTCCGGGTACCGTTAGCGCGACGGCGCCATTCGGCGCGTCACCTGCCGCATTGGTTCCGAACGGAACACTGTTGACCGGCTGGCGTCGCGTCAAGCAGATGCAGGCTCAACTCACCGCAACCAAATCGTTCCCGGCGGTGCTTGGCTCCGAGCAGGCGGTGCTGGTGGGTGAATTCGGCTACACCAAGTACGGTAGTCTGCCGACAGGTCAGAAGTTCAACGCGCCTGCCACCTATCTGCCGGCTACGGCGCAAGGTGCAGTTGCCGGTCAAGCAGGTTCCGTGCAGCCCGGTGGTTATCTGACCGAAAATTCCTGGGGTTATCGCATTGCTGCCCGTGCCGAATACGCCAACATGCTGTTCGGCGGCAACCTGGCACCGCGCCTGGCATGGTCGCATGACGTGAAGGGCGTTTCCGGAACGTTCAACGAGGGTGTCAAGTCGGTCTCGGTTGGTCTCAACCTGGAAGTGAAGAAGCAGTGGTCGTTCGATCTGTCGTACACCAGCTTCTTCGGTGGCCGCACCTACTGCGGTACCGATCAGGTGACCAATGCCGGTCAAACCGCGCTGGCCGCCCAGCTCGCTGGTGTCGCCGCACTGGGTATCCGTCCGCAGCCGGCCAGCTGGTGCTCCAGCGCCAACGGTATCCACGACCGCGACTTCTACTCGGCGGTGGTGTCCTACTCGTTCTAAGGTCAGGGGCGTCCGCCGGCAGCCGTCGGCGGACGCAACCTGTTCCGCGTTAGCACTTCACAGGGAGATGAAGAACGTGGAACAAACGGATTTGTAGCAACAATCGAAAAATAACTTTCTGGAGGAAACATGAACGTAAAGCGATTGACGATGGTAGCGTCGGCAACGTTGAGCGCACTGACCATTTCGATGGGCGCTCACGCGCAGCTGGCTGCCGCCGATCTGGCCAAGCTCGGCACGACGCTGACGCCGATGGGCGCGGAAAAGGCGGGCAACGCCGCCGGCACCATCCCGGCGTGGGATGGCGGCATAACCAAGGTTCCTGCAAACGTGAATTTCAAACCGGGCGGCACCTATCCGGATCCGTTCCCCGGTGACAAGCCGCTTTTCACCATCACGAATGCGACGGCCGACAAGTACAAGGACAACCTGTCCCCCGGCCAGCTGGCGATGTTGAAACAGTATCCGGACTACAAACTGCCGGTGTTCCAAAGCCGCCGCACCGCCGCGTATCCGGAAAAGCACTATGCCGAAACCAAGGATTGCGCATCCAAGGCCAAGCTGGCCGCCGGTGGCAACGGGGTTGTCGGTTGTACCGGCGGCACACCGTTCCCGATTCCGAAGAACGGCAATGAAGCGATCTGGAACCACGTGCTGCACTACAAGGGCGATACCTTTGCCCAGCACTGGGCACAGGCGGCGGTAACCGCGTCGGGAGATTTCGCGCTGGTCAAGTTCGAATACGAATACGATCTGTCGTACGGCAATCTCTCCAAGCCGGTCGCACAACGCGAACAGAACAAGATCCTCAATTACCTGCAAGTCACCACCGCGCCTGCACGTTTGGCCGGCCAGATCCTGCTGGTGCATGAGACGGTCGACCAAGCCAAGGAGCCGCGTTCCGCATGGACGTATAACCCGGGTCAGCGCCGCGTACGCCTGGCACCGAACGTTGCCTATGACAACCCAGGTACCGCTGCCGACGGATTGCGCACCAACGATGACTTCGGCATGTTCAACGGTGCGACCGATCGCTATGAATGGAAGCTGGTGGGCAAGAAGGAAATGTATATTCCGTACAACTCCTATCGCATGTCCGATTCCAAGCTCAAGTACACCGATCAGCTGCGTCCGGGACACCTGAACCAGGATCTGGCACGCTACGAGTTGCATCGTGTCTGGGTGGTCGATGCCACGCTGAAGCCGGGTACCTCGCACATCTATTCGCGCCGCACCTTCTATATCGATGAGGACAGCTGGAACGTAGTCCTGATCGACAAGTACGACGGTCGTGGCCAGTTGTGGCGCTTCTCCGAACAGCACAGCGAGAACTGGTACAACGTCCCGATGTGGTTCGGCACGGTTGAAGTGCATCATGACCTGCAATCGCGCCGCTACATCGCGATGGGCCTGCGCGCTGAAGAGAAGGTGATCTTCGATCCGATCAAGCGTACGCCGGCAGACTACACGCCGCAGAATCTGCGCAATCTGGGCACGCGCTGATTCGATACAGAGGTGATGGCATAGCCGATCATCCGGTTGTAAAGTTCGGGGACAAGATGATTGTCCCCGAATTGTTTTTGCGGTCACGAATCGCCGATGCTCCCCAGTGGAACTGTCGGCAGGTGATCGATTCACATGCCCCGTTTGAAAGTTGCCAGCCAATGAAAAAAATCCGGACTCTCGCAGTCGCACTGGGTATCGCCACTGCATCAACGGTTGCCGGCGCCCAGGTCAATCCGGCGGTTATGCCGGCCACCGGCCCGCTCAGCAAGCAAACCATGTCGCGCCTGCTGCTGACCGATGCGGCGCGCATCGGCAACCGCATCGTCGCCGTCGGCGATCGCGGCTACATCGTTTATTCCGACAGCAATGGCGAGAGCTGGGAGCGGGCGGAAACACCTGCAAACGTGCCGTTGCTTAATGCGGTGTTTTTTGCCGATGCCAAGACCGGCTGGGCGGTCGGGCATGACGCGGTGATTCTCAAGTCCACCGATGAAGGCAGGAAATGGACGCAGGTCTTCTCCGCGCCCAACGACCAGCGCCCGCTGATGGATATCCTGTTCACTGATGCCAACACCGGTTTTGCGGTAGGCGCGTATGGCTTGTTCTACGAAACCGCTGACGGCGGCAAGACGTGGACATCGCGCAAGCTGATTGAGGCACCGAAGAAGGCGCCGCCTCCCGCACCCAAGAAAGGCAAGGACGGCAAGGCGGCGGACCTGGATATCGATGACGGTGGCAAGGGCGGCGATGAAGACCGCCACCTGAATGCCATTGTGAAGATTGGCGACAACCGCCTGTTCATCGTCGGCGAAGCCGGCATGCTGCTCAAATCCGATGACGGCGGGAAAAACTGGACCAAGCTGAATTCGCCATACAAGGGTTCATTCTTTGGTGCGATTCAGGCGCAGGACGGCTCGGTAATTTTGTATGGCCTGCGCGGCAAGATTTTCCGCAGTGCCGATGCTGCCCTGAAGGACTGGAAGGCGATCGACAACAAGTCGGTGGCATCGTTGATGGGGTCAACCCGATTGCCCGATGGCGCAATTGCCTTGTCGGGCCTTGCCGGGACCGTGCTGATTTCGCGCGACAACGGGCAGAGCTTCTCGCCGTTGCCGACCGGCGCGACCAAAGGGTACGCCGCGCCACTGTTGGGCGCGCCCAGCGCGCTGCTGCTGGTGGGCGAAGCCGGCGCACGCGACGTAGTCCTGCCTGCCGCACGCTGATTGTCCCTTCCGGTTCAAGCCAACCCAATCTGCCATCGCCGCACTCACACGAGCGAATCATGAATCTACAAAAACTCATCGACAGAATCTCCGCGCTGGTTTTCAACAACCGCAAAGCATGGCTGATCGTCTTCACCATCGTCACCGTACTGTTTGCGATCTCCGCCAGCCAATTGAAGGTGGATGCCGGCTTCAACAAGATGGTGCCGCTGACCCATCCCTACATGAAGGTCTACACCGAATACCAGGGTGTGTTCGGTGGCGCCAACCGCATCGCGATTGCGCTGGTGCAGAAGGACGGCGATATCTACAACAAAGAGTTTATGGACAAGCTGCGCGCCCTGACCAAGGACGTGCAGGGTCTGACCGGGGTCGACCAGCCATCGGTGAAATCGCTGTTCACGCCGAACACGCGCTTTATCGAAGTGGTGGAAGAGGGCTTCTCTGGCGGTAATGTCGTGCACGCGACCTTCCAGGGGAGCAAGGAAGACCTGGAGATCGTGCGCGCGAATGTGCAGAAGTCGAGTGAAATCGGCCGCACGGTGGCCACCGACTTTACCGGCGCGCTGGTGGGTGCCGGCCTGCTGGAATACATCCCGAAAGGCGATGGCAAGCTGGAGAAGCTGAATTACTTCGAGCTCTCTGCCAAGCTCGATGAGCTGCGCGCCAAATACGAAGGCCCGAAGCATACCGTCCACATCATCGGCTTCGCCAAGGCAGTGGGCGACATCGCCTCCGGCGCGCGTGGCGTGATCATGTTCTTCGGCATCGCTTTTGTGATCACCGCAATCCTGATGTTCTGGTTCGTGAAGGATCTGAAGCTCACGCTGGTTGCATTGGTGGTGGCGATGATGCCGGTGCTGTGGTTGCTGGGCACATTGCCGATCATCGGCTTCGGTATTGATCCGCTGTCCATCCTCGTGCCATTCCTGATCTTTTCCATTGGCGTTTCGCATGCAGTGCAGATGACCAAGACCTGGGAGCGTGAAGTGGTGCATGGTGCGGACAGTCTCACCGCCGCCAAGACCTCTTTTGCCGCCATCTTCATTCCCGGCACACTGGCGCTGCTGACCAACGTGCTCGGCTTTGCGGTGATCATGCTGATCCCGATCGACATCGTGCGTGAGCTAGGTATCACCGCCTCGCTGGGCGTGGCGTGGATGATCATTACCAACAAGATGTTGCTGCCGATCCTGCTGTCCTATCTGTCGATGTCCAAGGATGCAGCCGGCAAGGAAGCCAAGCAGGAAAGCCGCGTTGACGGCATCTGGAGCATGGCCTCGCAGTGCGTGCAGAAGAAGCGCGCCGTGATCATTGTCGCCATCTCTGCGGTGGTGCTTGCTGCCGGTGTGTACAAGGCGCGCGAACTCAAGGTGGGCGACTATGGTTCGGGCGTGCCGGAATTGCGCGAAACTTCGCGCTACAACCAGGACAACGACACCATCGTCAAGAAATTCGCCATCGGCGTGAACACACTGGGCGTGGTCGCGCAGACCAAAGGCGTGCAGGGCGCCTGTACCAATTACGACGTCATGACCGTGATCGAGAAATTCGACTGGTACATGCAGAACGTGGAGGGCACGCAGTCGGTGTTCTCGCTGCCCGGCATGGCGCGTGTGATGAATGCGGGCTACAACGAAGGCAACCTGCGCTGGCGTCAGCTGCCGCGCGATCCGCAGGTGATGGCGCAGAGCGTGACACCGATCAACACCGACACCGGGCTGCTGAATCCCGACTGCTCGGCTATGCAGGTATTGATCAACACCACTGACCAGCAAGGCGAAACCATCAAGCGCCTGGTGGCGGAAGTGAAAAACTACGCCAAGGACTTCAACAGCGACAAGGTCGAATTCAAGCTCGCCACCGGCAACGTTGGCGTGATGGCGGCCACCAACGAGGCGGTGGACAAGGCGCGCTACGAAATGCACGCCGCCATCTTCGGCGCGCTGCTGCTGATGTGCATGATGACCTTCCGCAGCCTGCGTGCCACGATGTGCATTTTGATTCCGCTGGCGATCGTGTCGGTGTTGTGCGAGGCGCTGATGCCGATGCTGGGCATCGGTCTCAAGGTTTCGACGCTGCCGGTGATTGCGCTGGGCGTGGGCGTGGGCGTCGACTACGGCATCTATCTCTACGACCGCCTTGAAATCCATCTGGAAGAGGGGATGGATCTGGCGCACGCGTTCTTCGAGGCATTGCGTGAGCGTGGTACGGCGATGATCTTCACCGCCGTCACCATGACGCTGGGCGTGGGGACGTGGGCGATGTCGGCACTGAAGTTCCAGGCCGACATGGGCATCCTGCTGGCGTTCATGTTCTTCCTCAACATGCTGGGCGCGATCTTCCTGTTGCCGGCACTGGCGGCGTTCCTGTTGAAGCCGCACAAGAAAGCCTGATCAAGCTAGTCGGTATGATTCGAAAAGCGCCCGTTCGCGGGCGCTTTTCATTTGGAGAGTTCAATGAATGCAAATGCGCAGCAGTTGATTGGCTCGGGTGCGGTGCTCGCTTTCCTCGGCGTGGCGTTGGGGGCGTTCGGCGCCCATGCGCTTAAAGCGAAGCTGGCTGCAGACATGCTGGCCGTCTATCAAACCGGCGTGCAATACCATCTGTGGCATGCGCTGGGTGTGGTGTTGATCGGTATCGTTGCGCAACTATTGCCGGCGTCGAAATGGATGCCGATCGCAGGCTGGACCATGGTTGCCGGGGTTGTCGTGTTCAGCGGCAGCCTTTATGCGCTGGCGATCAGCGGTGTCCGCGTGTTGGGGGCGATTACGCCGATTGGCGGTGTGGCATTGCTGGCAGCATGGTTACTGTTGTCATATGGCGTGATCAAGGCTGGTTGAAATTCAAGCATCGGCGATGCCCTCCAGCCATTTTTAGCCCGAAACCCTTGCCAGTGATTGAGTTTTCGCCTCAAAATTTGAATCCGGTTCTCTGATCGCCATAGAGCCGAAGTGTGGCGGACTAGCCTGAAACGCGTTTGGCAATGCAGCAACTACCGCAGCCTACGTCGTTTTCCTTTGCGAGGTCGCTTCGGGTACGGTAAACGCATTGACCGTCTTTTTTCCTAGGCGGCCTCGGTTTTCAGAGTCTTAAACTGATACGATTGTGAGGTTGATCGCAATTCGCGCTTAACGCATGAGTGATGCTAATAAACTAATTTTCAAGGGAGTTCTCCTGATGATTATCAAGAAATTGTTGCTGTCTACATCAATCGCGGCTGTTGCGGCACTGTCCAGCGCGGGTGCTTATGCACAGACCAAAGCAGCGGGTTCAGGGCCGAATCCGTTCTCCGATTGCGGTATTGGCGCCGCGTTGTTCTCCGAGACGAAGTGGGCTGCAGTGACGTCCAATGTGATCTGGGACGTTGGCACCACTGCCGTTATCTCGGCGACTGCCAGCCCGGAAACCTGCTCCGGCAAGCGAGTGGTTGCAGCTGTTTTCGTCAATAACACCTATGCCAAGCTGAGTGAAGAGACAGCGGCTGGTCGCGGCGAACACCTCACTACCGTACTCAACATTCTTGAGTGCAATGGCGCACGCCACGACAACGCCATCAAGGGCATTCGGGTCGCAATGAAAGAAGCCATTGCCGACCCCAAATATGTCGACAAGTCGGCTCTCGAAAAAGCGTCCAATTTCTACTCCATTATCGACAACGCGGTGAATAACAGCTGTTCCGTTTAGTCCTCATCGGGTGCCAATCTCTCGGTTGGCACCCCGCTCCTCCGTTTTTTTCGTAGTGTCCCGTGTTCTTCAAATACTTAGGCAGTTTGCAGCCGAGAATTCGGCAGCCGGGCTTTGTCTTCCTGTTTTGTCTGGCAATGGCGCAGGTCGCGCATGCGTCTCAACCGCTGGTCGATCTTGCAGCCGAACCAACCTGGATTCGACTGGGTCACTACGAACCCGACAGTAGCGTTTCCAGCGGTTGGCAGAGCGCAATCCATAGCAGCGATTTTTTTCTTCACGCGGATGGCAGGATTAATCCGCGCCTGGAGCTTGAAGCGACGCTGGCCGCGTTCGCGATCCCGCCGGCAAACGAAAACGAGCAGCACGCCCAGTGTAGATTTCCCGCACGCTGGCATTGGTTGCGCTCGAAGATCGGCGCGCACGCGGCATTTGCTATGCCGGTCAAATGCAATGCCTTCAACGCTTGGACGCGGTCGGGCAACATTGAATCACTAAGCGTTGTCCTGGCCAGCGGCTACCTTGGCAATCCCGCGTCTTACTATGGACATACGCTGCTGAAATTCAATTTCAAAGGTGACCAAGGGCAGACCCGGTTGATGGACATCAGCGTCAACTATGGCGCGATCGTCGAGAAGAATGACGGCCCCTTCACCTACATCGCCAAGAGTCTGAGCGGCGGGTACGACGGCGGATTTAGTCACATCCAGTTCTATTTTCATAATCATAACTACGGCAATATCGAACTGCGGGATCTCTGGGAATACAAGATCGACCTTCCGGCAAACGAAGTCGATCTGATCGTCGCGCATGCATG
>JAEUNB010000174.1 GCA_016790625.1 Betaproteobacteria bacterium
CGCTCGATGCGTTGGGCAATGGTGCGCTCGATGGTGGCCTGCATCTTCGGATCGAGGCTGGAAAAAATCTCACCTTTTTCACCGGCGCTACGCTCTTTCAGCAACTGGCTGGTGAGATGCGGTGCGCGGAATGGCAGCACAGCAGCCGTTTTGATGGGCGGCGCATGCTTGGCACCCAGCCGCTCATCCTCGGGATGTTTGTTCAACCAGATCGCCGCCATGCGCGCGCGAGCCTCGTTCAGTGCCGGCGAACCGGACCTGGTACCGCCACGCGCCGCCGGGTTCTGCGGAATCACCGCCAGCGTTAGCGCTTCCGGCAGTGTGAGGTCCGCGGCACGTTTGTGGAAATAGACCAGACTGGCCGCGCCCACGCCTTCGACATTGCCGCCGTACGGCGCGAAATTGAGATAGGCCTCAAGAATGTCGCGCTTGCTGTAACGTGCTTCCAGCCAAAAGGCAGCAGCGATCTGCCGAATCTTGCCACTGACGTCGCGGCTATCGATGTCGTAAATCTTCCGCGCCAGCTGCATGCTGATGGTTGAGCCGCCCTGCCGCCGCTCACCGGAGAAAGTGGCCTTGGCGCTGCGGATCAATGCGGCGGGATTGACGCCGGGATGCCAGAAGTACCAGCGGTCTTCGTAGAGCAGCACCGCTTCGGCGACTTTGGGCGAGATAGATTCGTATGGGGTCCAGAGGCGGTATTGTTCGTCGGAGGCGGTGGTGAGACGCAGCAAGGCTCCATCACTGGCGTAGACAGCAGACGAATATGCAGTGAATTCACTTAGCGACTTCTTCGGCGCAAGTCGAAGAATCACGAGCGATATTGCTAAGGCAACAAGCACATAACCCAATAGGCGCATGTAGCGTTTGATACGCATTTCACTTACCACTCTGATGCTTCTTTATTGCGTGTAGATAGACATCCAAGGCCGGCGTTCCATCCTTGGCAATTCCGACGTCTCCCAACACCTTTTCATCAATTGGACCGTGATCGATATTTGCTCCAAACAGCCAGCCCTTAGGTATCCACACAGCTGCATTCCAGTACACCCGTCCCTTGAGATATTCGCGAAGCTGCGGTGCCACCGGCACTTCCTTCTGCGTAATCATGCCGTTCGCCATCCGTGTTTCTTCAAGCGCGTGAAAAAAATCACGTGCGCCTGCGAGGTACCAAAGCGAGAGTGCCGTCAGCATGGAGCCGATCCCCATGCGGAAGAACATCATGGCCGTCGTTCCAGGATGTGATCCACTCACTTTTGAATCGCCGCTCATTTCCCCGCCTTCTCCACCACAATCTTCCCGGGCAGCGACCGCGCCTGCACATCACGCTCATACAGCGATTCGCCATAGGCCGGTGGCACGACGAAAGTGCCGACGTTAGTCGCACGAATGCGATAGCGGTACTCGGCAATCTGCGCATTAACCGAGCCGTACAACACCACGCGCTCTTGGCGCACATCGGCGTAGTCCACATTCCAGCCACCGACATTGCCGAGGCGATTGACGAAGCCGCCCTTTTTCACCGGCTGCACATTCGGCGCATCGATCGGATTCAAAACCGGCTCGAATCCACCGGGCAGCAGATCGACCAGCGCCACGTTCGGCACCACGTCGCGACCGATGGTGCGGAATTTCAGCCGCACAAACAGTTCCTGCCCCACCTTCACCGACGTGACCGGCTTGCCTTCGGCATCGACGTATTCGCGAATAACCTCCATGCCGGATTTCAGCTCGGTCATCGGCGGCAATTTATCGAAACCGGATTCGGCCACGGCAAAGTACGTCGTCAGGTTGGCGTCATTGCCGAACTTGAGTTTCGCTGTATTGATCGAGAACGGCACGCGCGGGATCAGGTTCTGCGGCAATGTAAGCGGTGTCGATTTGCCATCCTTGCCGATCTCGGCAATGCTCATCTTGCCGGTGACCTTGCCTTCAATCTGCGTGGCGTAGGCATCCAGCGCCAGGATCACATAAGCGGCAGAGTGCGTATTGAAACGTCCGTCCTGGATCGTCTTCACCATCGAACCCAGTGTCGCAAAGTCCAGCTTCTTGGCCCGCTCCGGGAAATGTCGCGAGGCGATGAACAAGGTCTGCGCGTCGCGGATGGTCGGATCGTAATAGCGCTCGTAGCGATACGGCTCACCACGCTTTTCCAGCTGCGCCAACGGCTCGTCCATCAGCTTTCCAGCCTGCTTCTCGTCTTTCATCATCTTGTAGCTGGCGGCGAGGAACACGGCAATCGAATCCTTCTGCCACGATGATGTGGGCGTGATGGGGTATTTCTTGTCCAGCGTTTCGCGCAGCGCAGCGAGATAGGTCGCGGTCACCGTCCCCTGACGGGTGAGCAGGTAAGCGGCATAGGCACGCGAGCGCACATCGTGCAAGTCCTTGGCAGGGCTGGAGGCGAGCTGAACCAGCCAGCTATTGCTCTTGCTGATCAATTCCGGCGGCACGGTGTAACCGCGATCGCGCGCTTCGATCAGCATGTGGATGGCATAGACCGAAGCATATTCATCGGCTTCGACCGAGGCACTCCACAATCCGAAGCCGCCCTCGGCATTCTGGCGCGAGCGCAGTACCGCAATGGCATCGGCGAGAGCTTTCTCCGCCTTATTTGCGCCATCCTTCTGCCCTGGATTGCCAAACTCCGGACGTTGACCCAGCACCACCGCCGGGAATGCACGGCTGGTGATCTGTTCGGTGCACATGTGCGGGAAGTTATCCAGGTACGCCATCAGGCCATTAGCGATCACCAGCGGCAGCGGCGACACAGCGGCCTCACCCTTGCGATAAGGCTCGAATACATCGCGTTTGACAGCGACTTCCTGCGAACCAGTGAAGCTGCCCACGCTGACCGTCGTGTAGTACGGCCCTGCGGGGCGAACGCTGACATCGGTGCCCAGCTTGGCGGATTTGTCGGGCTGGCCATTCAACATGGCCGAGAATGCCATCGTTGCCGAACCGAGTTTCGCCGCCGCACCCGATTTCGCCTTCAGTTTGTAAACAGCGACACTCTCCTTCTTCTCGCCGATCTTCAAGGTCTGCGTATCGGCGCCAACGATTTCCAGATGTGCCGACGGTTTCAGCGTCACCGCCACCTGCGCGTCCTTGCCGGAACCGGCAACGTTGTTCGCCACACCGACTGAGACTTCGAACTCATCTCCCGGCGCCACCGCCAGCGGTGCATTGGGCGAGAGAACGAAATCGCCCTGCACGATCGCCTTGCTGCTCGCGGTGCCCAGTGCCGCCTCGTTCACCGAGACCGCCATCAAGCGCAACGTGCCATTGAAGGTGTCCGGTACCGTGTAGCTGAACTCGCGCTCACCGCTTACATCGACAATGCCCGACCAGTACACCGCCGGCTTGTCGCGCTTGCGTTTGAATGGGTTGAGATTCTTGCCGAGCGCACCTTCAGCATCACCACCGGGCGCGGCGGCCTGCATCAATTTTTTGAATTCCGGCAGGATGAGGTCCAGGATCTGCGAGGTACGCACATCCAGCGAACGCTTCTGGAAAAAGTGCGCCAGCGGGTTGGCTTCCTGATAGCGTGCCACCTGCAGGATGCCTTCATCGACCGCGAACACAACCGCACGCGTCGGCTGCTCGGCCGCAAGCTTGATCTTCAGCACCTCCCCCGGTTTTACCTTTGCCGGCGCGTTGAACGTAAGCTTGTTGGTACGTTTGGCCAGGTTAACCGAGAACGGCACCGTGCCATATGACAGCGGGCTCATG
>JAEUNB010000207.1 GCA_016790625.1 Betaproteobacteria bacterium
TTGGAGCGCCATCGTCTGTTCGTCGCAGCGGAAATACTTGAGGTCGTGCGTGGAGGCAATGCCATATTCCATGTTGTCGTAATTCACGATGAACCACGCCTTGGTGATCGGGCCGCGGACGATGGTTTTGGTGTTGATGAAATGCGTTTCATCTTTGGCTTTGCCGATTTGTACCCAGCCGTCCGTTCCGTTGATCGTCGGGTTGGCGAAGCCGTTTCCCGCGGTCGCCGCGAAGACAATGGGTGCGATGCGCTTCAGTGTTTTCAACCGTGTCTCCAAGGAAAGTTGGCTAGCTGGGAGCATTAAACGCGTTCAAAGGATGGCGTTCAATAACTCAGACAGGGTACTGTCAGCAAAGACAGTCGGGGGCTAACTACTTCTGCCGCTATGGACAGGCGATAACGACAAAGCAAAGTCCGAACGGTATGATGCAAACGCGGTCCGCTGGGCGGCCGCCTTCCTGCCGGGGTTTCCGCCATGCCGTATGAAATCCACACCGACACCGAGCACGCCGTCATCCGGTTGATCTACTCCGGCGTGGTCACTGACGACGAACTTATGCAGGCCACGCGCGCGGGGGCGCGGCGCGTAAATGAGACCGGCATGCAGCGTGCGCTGGCGGATCTTTCCGGCGTCCAGCGGATGGAGGCCACGGAGGCGCGAGTATTCGAGTTGCCGCAGACCATCTATCCGGATGCAGGCCTGAGCCAGCAGCTGCGCATTGCGGTGCTGGTGCCGCAGGATGAAAAAGTCATCCAGTTGGCGCGCTTCTACGAACTGGTGTGCAGGAACCGTGGCTGGCAGGCGCAAACTTTTTTTGATCGCGACGAAGCTGTAGCGTGGTTGACGCGTGTGAAACTCTGAACCTGCCATGACACCGACCACGCGCGTATCCGCCGCCTGGAAGCGATGGCTTTCGGTGATGGCGTATGGCTTGGTCACGCGCATGATGTACGGCCCCAACACCGCCGTCGCAACCGCGCGCAAGCGTTTCGAGTGGCTGGCGACGGTTTCGCGCGAGAAGATGAAGGCCAAGTTTCCGCGCATGGTTTTTGGCGATCATCAGGCGGGAATACTCAAGATCGAGTCGCTTTGCGCGGTGCCCAGCCCGCGCTGCGTGGTGCTCTATTTGCATGGCGGCGGCTACATCATCGGTTCGGCGGCAAGCTATCGCGATCGCGCGCGGGTGTTGAGTTATCGCTGCCGCGCCGAAGTGTTTGTGCCCGATTACCGGCTGGCGCCGGACCATCCATTTCCCGCCGCGCTGGAGGATGCGCAGGAAGCCTGGGCTTTTGTGGCCGCGCAACGCCCGGATGTGCCGCTCATCGTTGCTGGTGATTCCGCGGGCGGCGGACTGTCGCTCAGTCTGATCGCATCGTTGCGCGATGCTGGAAAAAAACTGCCGGATGCCGCGATCCTGATTTCCCCCTGGACCGATCTTGCGAATACCGGTGAGTCGATGGCGGCGAATCATGGCAAGGATGTCTGGATGAACCGCCGGAGCCTTGAAATATGGAGTCGCTATTACATTGGCAATGCGGATGCGCGTCATCCGGGCATCTCTCCCTTGTATGCCGATTTCACCGGTTTCCCGCCGCTGTTCATGACCGTTGGCGATGAGGAAGTGATGCTCGACGACACGCTGCGTGTGGAAGCTAAAGCGAAGAGTGCAGGCGTTGACGTGGAAGTTTGCGTCGGCCGCCGCATGCAGCACGACTTTCCCATCACGCTGCCGTGGCTGGCGGAAAGCCGCGAAGCGTGGGAACGTATCGTCGCGTTCCTGGATCGGACGGTTCGATAGTGCAGGCCTATCAGTATATTTTCATGGGCCTGGGCGGCGTGATTGCCGCCTTTGGCCTGTGGGGGCTGCTGACTGTGCCACGGCTGTACGCGAAACACGCGGCCGATCTGGCCTCACGCGAGCCGGTGATGGGCGAGGTCGTCGGCTACGAACTTGACAGTGAGGACGCCACCTACACGCGGCTGATCGAGTACGAAGTCGATGGCCATCGCTATCGCATGCGGGGCTGGGACACGGTTCCGCAAAAGGGCGAGCTGCGTGCGCCGGTGCGCCTCGCCTACCGGCGAGACATGCGTTCGGACGCGATCGAAGTGGAGCGCGAATTTTCCGGGGACAAGCTGTCCGCGAAGATAGCCATCGGTACCGGCGTGGTGATTTTTCTGACTGGATTTTTTGGATGACGGGAGATCATGTTCTCCAGCATCCACGGGCTTCGCAGGCCGAAAATGCCTCAAACACCGCTCCAGTGCTAGAGTTTGACCAAGTCCATCATGCGATTGGAATGCGACCTTGAACGCGGGGCAATACATTTACTTTGGCCTTGGTTTATTTTTCATCGTCATTGGCGCGGTCTCATTGGTCGATAGTCCGCGCCGTCGCGCGAAGCGTGCCGCCGAGATTGACACGCGCGTGGTCACCGATGGCGAGATCACGAAATACCGGCTTGAATCGGACGCCAGGACGCGTGGGATTCCAGATGACGGCGTGACTGAGTACCGCGCGCAAATCGAGTACACGGTCGATGGACATCGTTACCAGATCAAGGCGGCGAGGGCAGTGTCAAAACCCGGTGCGCTGAACGAGAAAGTCCGCGTCGCCTACCAGCGCGCCATGCCATCCGATGCAATCGAAGTGAGGGAGGACATTGCCGACGACCGCGCGTTCGCGAAATTTTCGATCGGCATCGGTTTGCTGCTCTTGGTTGCCGGCTGGTTCGATTGGTAGCACGACCTGTCCGTCGTCTCGCCATTCATGACCGTGATATCTACCATGCCCGTGCGCCAACGCCGGGCGAGAATCGATCCGGCTCGGACGCCGCGCCAGTGCTTGGTTTTTATTGTGATTCTTAGTGGGAAAGACCCGAACGCGCTTTGACGGCAGTGACATCCGCCGTCGAAATCGCACCATCCTGAGTGAGGTCGTAGACAAAATTGGCTGCGGTCACACTGGCGCTGGCGCGCGCCTTTACCGCGCTGATATCTGCGGCATTGACCGTATGCGAGCCGCTGACATCACCGACCATGAATGCCATTGAGGCCTCTGTCGTCAGCGTGCCGTTGGTCGTGCCGGCGCCGGTCAATACCACGCGCACACGCTGGTTGTCCGGGATGCCGGTCAGCGTTACCCGTGCTTCGCTGCCGGAGCGTGTCACGCTGGCGACGCCGATCGGCGTGCCGGCTTGATTGAACGCCGCCACGCTGCCCGACGCCGTCAATGCCTGATTGAACTTGAAGACGATGAGATGGCCGGCCTTGATCTCGCGCGGCTCTACCGTGACGTTGCCGGTGACGGCAACGCCGGTGGTAATCTTCAGCTCATGCGTAGCGGCACCGTGTGTCTTGCGCGACACAACCTCGGTTACCAGCGGCGGATTGGCGGCGACGCTCAATGTATAGGGGCGCGATCCGGTACAGGTCGCCGAATTAGGC
>JAEUNB010000250.1 GCA_016790625.1 Betaproteobacteria bacterium
ACCGGATACGCTTCCGGGTGAACTGAGGAGGCGTCCAGCGGGTTGTCGCCGTTAGCAATGCGCAGGAATCCCGCCGCCTGCAGGATCCGTTGGCTGAGCTGGTAAAGATCGATCCCAAGTCGATAGGCGTCGGCCAGTACCAGCATGACGTCAATCAATCGCAACTGGCGCGTTCGCTGGACGCGGTGGTGGAAGACTGTGTGAACGCGGTCGGTGTGGACGTGAATACCGCGTCGGCCGCGCTGCTGGCGCGCGTATCCGGACTGACGTCGTCGGTAGCCGCCAATATCGTCAATCACCGCAATGCCAACGGTGCGTTCAAGTCGCGCGCGGCATTGAAATCCGTGCCGCGGCTCGGTGACAAGGCATTCGAGCAGGCGGCGGGATTCCTGCGCATTGCTAACGGCGACAACCCGCTGGACGCCTCCTCAGTTCACCCGGAAGCGTATCCGGTGGTGGAAAAAATCCTTGCCGATATCCAGAAGGATGTGAAGGCGGTGATGGGCGACGGCAAATTGCTGAAGAACCTGCGTGCGGAGAAATACGCCGACGAGCGTTTCGGCGTGCCAACCGTGACCGACATCCTGAAGGAGCTGGAGAAACCCGGCCGCGATCCGCGCCCGGAATTCAAGACCGCGACCTTCCAGGATGGCGTGGAAGAGTTGCGCGATCTGCAGCCCGGCATGATCCTCGAAGGCGTCATCACCAACGTCGCCGCATTTGGTGCCTTCGTCGATATCGGCGTGCACCAGGATGGCCTCGTACATATCTCGGCGCTGGCGGAAAAATTCGTCAAGGACCCGCGCGACGTGGTGAAGGCCGGTGACGTGGTGAAAGTCAAAGTGCTGGAAGTGGACGAAAAGCGCAAACGCATCGCGCTGACCATGCGGCTCAACGATAGTGCAACACCAAGAAATCAACAAGGTACCAGCTCAAACTCAAGCACTGGCGCGCCTTTCCGGGGCAATGCTTCGGGAAACCGCTCCCATACTGGCTCTCCGGGCAAGGGCTTTGCACAGTCTGGATCACGTCAAACACCAGCGGAAAGCGGCGGCGCGATGGCGGCGGCGTTTGCCAAATTGAAAGAGAAGGCCTGACGCGCGGTTTTTGTCGCGAAGTATCATGCGCAGCATGTCCTTCGCAACCAGCAATCACCGCGACAACAATTTCGACGCCCTGCGCATCTTCGCCGCTGCGCTGGTCATCCTGTCGCACAGCTGGCCGCTGACGTCGCGAACAGACGAACCGATCGCCGAAATCACCTACGCATCCATCAACGGCGGCGCGCTGGGCGTGTGGATGTTCTTCGTCATCAGCGGCTACCTGGTGTCGCAGAGCTTCGTCCAGCGCGGTAATCTGCTGGCATTTTTTGAGGCGCGATTTCTGCGCATATACCCCGCGTTTGTCGCCTGCATCGTTTTCGGCATCCTGCTGGGTGCGGTGGTATCCACATTGCCACTGGCTGGTTACTTCGGCCACCCTCAAACCTGGAAATATCTGGTGGCGAACCTGCTGTTCGAGCTTCGCTACCAGCTGCCCGGCGTATTCGTTACCAACCCCTATCCCAACGCCGTCAACGGCTCGATCTGGACGCTACCAGCGGAAACGATGATGTATGTGTTGGTGGCGCTGATGGGCTTGGCCACGATGCTGCGTCGCACGTGGCTGGGCGCTGTGACGCTGGTTGGGCTGCTGGCCGTGCTGAGCATCGAGCCGGGCAGTGTGACGAAAATCCCGTATATCGACAGCCTCAATTACGCGCCAGCCGTGCGTTGCTTCCTGCTAGGCATGTTGTTCTATCTGTTGCGTGATCGCATTCCACTGCATGGCGCGGGTGTCATTGGCTTGTTTGCGCTGGTGGTGGTGCTGAAACAAAACCAGCCGCCCGGCACGCTATTTGTCTGTGTGCTCATCGCTTACACAACGCTGTGGTTGGCCATGCATCCGCGATTGCGTCTGCCGGTGTCGGATCGCATCGGCGACGTGTCTTATGGGCTCTATCTGTTCGCTTTTCCGATCCAGCAAACACTGGTGTGGCTTAAACCGAATATCGAGCCATGGGTGTTGTTTGCCGCCAGCTTTTGCCTCACTTTTGTCGTTGCATGGTGTTCATGGCGGTTTCTGGAGAAACCGGCGCTGGCTTTGAAGGGACGCTTTTCCGGCAAATGGTCGCGACAACCTGCCGCAGGGTAATCGCTAGGCCTTGACCCGCCGGCTCACCCACCAGGCGAATACGCCGGCGGTCACAAACATGAACAGGCTGTAGATCGCAGCCGGTATCGACATGGTGCTGTTGCCAAGCACATTGAGCGCGATAAAGATTGCCAACGTGCCATTGTGGATGCCGATTTCCATGGCAATGGCGATGGCTTGCTTGTCCGGCAGCTTGACCGCCAGCGGCACGCCGTAGCCCACCCCCATCGACAACAGGTTGAATACCAGACAGGCGCCGCCAACCACGGCGAAGTACTGCACCAAGGTCTTCCACTCCTGTGCGATGGCGGCGAACACCAGCCCCGCCAGCAACAGTACCGAGAAAATGCGGATCGGCTTTTCCATCCGCTGGGCCAGGGCCGGAAACTTCGAGCGCAGGAACATGCCGACCATTACCGGCCCGAGGATAATGACGCCGACCTCGATGATTTTCTTGAACGGCGGCGGCACGTATTGATCGCTGGCCATGAAGTACTGCAACGACAGGCTGACGATAAACGGTAAAGCCACCAGCGACAGCGCGGAGTTGATGGCCGTGAGAGTAATGTTGAGCGCGACGTCGCCGTGGGCGAGGTGACTGTAGATATTGGCAGTGGCGCCGCCCGGTGAGGCGGCCAGCAGCATCATGCCCACCGCCAGCTCGGGTGGCAGGCGAAACAGGATCGCGATACCGAAACACACACCGGTGAGCACGAACATCTGGATAAACAGCCCAACCAACACCGCCTTGGGATAGCGCACGATGCGCGTGAAATCGGCCACCGCCAGCGACAGGCCCAGACCGAGCATGATCACGCCCAGCGCGATCGGCAGCAGCAGATTGGTGATGATGGTGCCTTGCATGGCGCTCCCGCTGATTGGTTTCGACTAGAACTCTTTGACGACATGCTGCTGCCGGCGGCTGACCGGCAATTTTTCCGGTACGCCGCGGATCACCGCCACCCAATGATTGCCGCCGGCTTCGCCTTCTTCTTCGCCGTTCTCGGCCACCTTCTCAAAACCGGCGACGGCCTTGGTCGCGACCAGCGTATTGCGATGGATGCGGGTAAACACCGGGCCGAACTCCTCCTCCAGCCGTGTAAGCGACTCTTCCAGCAGGAATTCCTTTTGCGCGGTGCGCACGGTCACGTACTTGAGCTCGGCCTTGAGATAGAGCACATCATCCACCGGCACCAGCACGATCTTGCCGCGCTCGTGAATCGACAGATGCCGTCGCTTGGATTGGCCGGCCTCGGCCACGGCATCGGCCTGTTCCGGCTTGACGGCGGTAGCCTTACCCAACGCAATCAGCAAGCGTTCCTGGCGAATCGGCTTTAACAGATAGTCGATCGCGTTCAGCTCGAAAGCCTGCACCGCATATTGGTCGTAAGCCGTGGTGAAGATCAGCTTCGGCGGCGCCTCCATTCGGGCCACGTGCCTGGCCACCTCGAGGCCATCCATCACTGGCATGCGGATATCGGTCAGCACGATGTCGATGCCACCCTCGCTGATGCGCTCGATTGCCTCCACACCGTTGGCCGCCTCGTCGGCGATCAGCAGTGGAAACAGCTCGCGGCAATCGTCGAGCAGATCCCTCAATCGGGCGCGGGCGGGCGGCTCGTCATCGACAATCAGGATTCGGGCGGGCGTGGTCATGGCTTATATGTCCTGTTTTTCGACCGGCATGGTGATGGTCACCACATATTTGTCCTGCTGCACTTCGGCCTTGAGACTGGCCTCGGCGTCAAAGTGTAACTGCAGCCGCTCGCGAATGTTGGCGATCGCCATGCGATTGCCGGAAACGTGGCTGGATTCGCTGTGATAAGGGTTGGTCAGGCGGATGACGAATTGCTTGCCGCGCGGCTCAATCTCGATGCGGAGTTCACCGGCACCATCGCGCGGCTCGATACCGTGATAGACCGCGTTTTCCACCAGTGGCTGCAGGATCAGGGGCGGCACCATCGCCACCTTGGGCATGTTGTCGATATTCCAGCGCACGGTGAGGCGTTCGCCCAGCCGGATGGTTTCGATCTCAAGGTACTTGCGGCACAGTGCGATCTCATCGGCCAGCGGCACCAGTTTGCGGTTGTCCGCCATCAGGACGCGGAACAGGTCGGACATGTCTTCCAGCATGCGTTCGGCCCGGCGCGGTTCGGCGCGGATCAGCGACAGCACCGCGTTGATGCTGTTGAACAGGAAATGCGGCCGGATGCGGGCTTGCAGCGCCTGCAGGCGTGCCTCGGTCAGCGCGGGTGACAGCGATCTGGCGCGTAGATCGAAGTAGAGCAGTACCGCAGCCGTGGCAAAGACGAAGAAGAAGATGTACTGCCAAAGGAGAATCGGCTGGGAAAACGGCAGCAGCGCTTCCACCACGAACCAGAACAGGGTGCCGATCAGGGCTTCAAGCGCGAAAACGGCCACTACGCCCTGCCAATAATTCAGTTTGACCAGCATGGGCCGCATGGCGCAGGTGGCCAGCAGGGAAAGAATCATCACCGGCTGCGCCACCACCGATATCAGCAGGAACTGCTGCCACAAATCGCGCCCGTCGCTGCGCACCACGGCGGCGGCGATGCAGAGCAGGTTCACCATCACCAGCAGACGCAGCATGATGCCGAGATTGCAGAAGTTCGGCAGCCGCGCCGTGGGCGTCATGTCGACACTGGTTGCTGGGCTGCTCGCAGAAGGGGCGCCGGGGGGATGCTTTATACTCGACATCGCTCGATTGTGAGCGAAAACGCCCTTGAAAGACAACGCCGCATGTCAGAGAAAAAAGACCAGCCATCCTCCTTGGGAAACGTCTCCGGACACTTTTCAGGGCGATTTTCCGAGCCGGTGACCGAGCTGGTCAAGCGCTTTACCGCCTCCGTGACTTTCGACAAGCGGATGGCGGCGGTCGATATCCAGGGCTCGCTGGCCCACGCCAGGATGCTGGCGAAACAGGGAATCATTGCGACTAAAGATCTGGCAGAGATCGAGCGCGGTATGGCCGCCATTTCCGCCGAAATCGCCGCCGGCACCTTCGATTGGCGGGTCGATCTTGAAGACGTGCACATGAATATCGAGTCGCGGCTGATCGCCGCGATTGGTGATGCTGGCAAGCGCCTGCATACGGGGCGCTCGCGCAACGATCAGGTGGCGACGGACATTCGTTTGTGGCTGCGCGGCGAGATCGACGGGTTGATCGGATTGCTACGCGCCATGCAGCTGGCACTGGTCGGGCTGGCGGAAAAGCACACCGATACCATCATGCCCGGCTTTACCCATCTTCAGGTGGCGCAACCGGTGACCTTTGGCCATCACATCATGGCTTACGTGGAAATGCTGGCCCGGGACGAGGCGCGCATGGTGGATTGCCGCAAGCGCGTTAATCGGTTGCCCTTGGGCGCTGCCGCGCTGGCCGGGACCAGCTACCCGATTGACCGGGAGTTTGTTGCCAAGGAACTTGGCTTTGACGGCGTTTGCGAAAACTCGCTGGACGCTGTTTCCGACCGTGACTTCGCGATTGAATTCGTATCGGCGGCGGCTTTGGTGATGACTCATCTGTCGCGATTTTCCGAGGAACTCATTATCTGGATGAGCCAAAGCGTCGGTTTTATCAACCTGCCGGACCGGTTCTGCTATTCCAGCTCAATCATGCCGCAGAAGAAGAATCCCGACGTGCCGGAGCTGATCCGCGGCAAGACCGGGCGGGTCAATGGGCACCTGGTAGCGCTGCTGACCCTGATGAAGGGCCAGCCGCTGGCCTACAACAAGGACAATCAGGAGGACAAGGAGCCGCTGTTCGACACCGTCGATACGATACGCGACTCGCTGACCATCATGGCCGACCTGGCCGCAGCCATCGAGGTCAGGCCGGAGCGGATGCGCGCGGCGGTTCTGCGCGGCTTCGCCACCGCCACCGATCTGGCGGACTATCTGGTCAAAAAGGGTTTGGCGTTTCGAGATGCGCATGAAGCGGTGGCCCGGGCGGTACGGGATGCGGAGAAATCGGGAAAGGACTTGGCTGAGTTGCCGCTGGAAACGCTGTGCGGTTATTCCGGGCTGGTCGGTGAGGATGTCTATGCCGTGTTGGCGCCCGAAGGGTCGGCGGCGAGCCGGAACCACATTGGGGGAACGGCGCCAAGACAGGTGCGTGCAGCCGTGGAGCAGGCGAGAAAGCGCTTGAACTAGGCGGCTTGGAGGTTCGGCCGCCCTTTAGGTGCCTCATCTATATATGGTGTGACTACTCTTCGTCCTCGTCGTCCTCTT
>JAEUNB010000277.1 GCA_016790625.1 Betaproteobacteria bacterium
GACGCCCTTGAGCGAGGGCGATAGGCGCAGGCGCATCGCTGACAGGTCAGTCAGGTGTCCGTGATAGGACGCAATCATCGCCAAGCAGGCGATGCCACACTCTGGTGCCTCGCTCTGCAGGATGACCGGCACCCGACGGCCAAACAAACTCATAGCCGGCTCCGCAACTGCAACACCGGCTCGAAAATCCACTCCAGCAAACTGCGCTGTTCGAGCAGGATGTCCGCGTTCACCAGCATGCCCGAGCGCAAGGGTATTTCCTGCCCCATCGCCGACACCGTCTGCTTGTCGAGTGTCGCGGTAATGCGATACGCCGCCTCGCGTACCGTGAGTGGGCCGATCTTGTCGCCCGGAGACCACACGGTCTGACTTACGTCGGCAATCACGCCGCGATACTGACCAAATCGTTCGTAGGGAAACGCCTCGTAACGCAGGATCACTTCCTTGCCCTTGGTAACGAAGCCGATGGCGCGTGTCGGCACCAGCATTTCCGCCTGCAGCTTGCTGCCGGCCGGCAGGATGGTGGCGAACGGACTGTCAGCGGCAACCGACTGGCCCGCACTGATGGCGATATTGGTCACCACGCCAGTAATCGGCGCCTGAATGATGGTCTCGCGCTTGGCGTTCTCCTGCGCCATGCTTTGCTGCAGCTCGCTGATCTGGCGATTTACCTGCTCGGATTGCGAGCGCGCCTTCAGTGCCAGCGATGGCTCTTCCAGTTTGGCTGCAGACAGATCGCGATCCAGTACAGACCGGTTACGGCGCAGAGACTGCAGGCGGATTTCCTGATCGGTCGCTTCATCCTGCTTTTGCCGCGCGACGATATCGGAAACAAATTTTTCAGTCGCCAGTTGCTTGAACCGTTGCGCCTGTTCCTTTGCTGAGGTCACGCGCTGCGATTGCAGCTTGATCTCGGTATCGATCTGCTTGATCTCGCCTTCCAACGCTGCCACACGCTTACGCAATTGCTGCAACTGCTGCTCGGCCAGCTCCTTGATTTGTTCCTGCTCTTTTTCCAGGCTGCCACGGCGCTGGCTTAGCTCGCCACTGACCAATGCACTGGTTGAGCCCGAAGCGGTGGTCGATTTCTCCAGTGACAGCTTCAGCATCGGCTGGCCAGCCTGCACTTCCTGGCCCTCCTTGACCAATAGTTCGGCAACTCGCCCGGCGTCGGTAATCGACACCTTGGCAGAACCCACGTCGAGCTGCAGAAAGCCCTCTACCCGCTCACGGCGCGTGTACTGGCCCCAGATGGCCACGGAGATCATCAAACCGGCGGCTGCAGCCGCCAGCAGGGTCATGCCCCAGATCGGCAGCGGCCGCGCAATAACCGCTTCGCCGAGAAATTTCTCCCGCTGGGCATCTATCGCTTCCTGGCGGAACAATTTTTTTGACATACGTGGCGGCTGCCGCTCCCTTCGGCGCCTGAACAGACCGGGTTGGCCAGCAGGCATGCGGATTGTAAAGCAACTGTCTTCTACGGGAGACAGCTGTCACAAAATCGCTTGGACAGCCCGACCGTCAGATGCCTGTCATGAAGCGCTGCGAGAATTGCACTGCAGTTTTCCTCCACCCGCCACGTGCTGCATGGCCTCTCCCGGATATTTGCAATTCTCGTGGTGGTTTAGCGGCATCAACTCGACGATGCCGTTTTTTTGCCTTTCACTGTCACCAAATCATCATCCTGCTGCAACTTCGGTGACACATCGCCTCGCTAACCTGCGCGCATGGAAATTTATCCAGACCGCCCGCAAGGAGGCGCCATGCTGAAACTGCAAACGGAAACTCCGACATCCAGCCGCCGCAATCGCTATACGGTATCCGTAGCACGATCCAGCCGCGAAGTGGAAGAGGCGCAGCGCCTGCGTTATCAGGTGTTTTTTGAAGAAATGGGTGCCACCGCCAGTCATGGTCAACGTGAACTGGACGTTGATGAATACGACGGTGACTGCGAGCACTTGATCGTGCGCGACCAGGAATCGTTGCATGTGGTCGGCTGCTATCGCATCATGCGTCCGGAAATTGCTGCACGACGTGGCGCATTCTACTCAGATAGCGAGTTCGACCTGAGCCGCCTCAACCACCTGCGTGGCCGCATCGCCGAGGTGGGCCGCGCCTGCATTCACCCTGACTTTCGCTCCGGCAGTGTGATCATGTTGCTCTGGTCCGGACTGGCTAAAGTCGTGATGGAGAGCGGCTACGAATACGCGATTGGTTGCGCCAGTGTGAGCCTGGCCGACGGTCATGCCAATGCGGTCGCGGTCTATCGCGAAACCGCAGCCAAATGCCTGGCGCCGCCGGAATATCGTGTGTTTCCGAAGAACCCCTATCCCTTGCGCGAGCTGCGTGCGATCGAATCGATCACGCCGCCACGTGTACCCGCACTGCTGAAGGGCTATATGCGGCTGGGTGCCTGGATCGGCGGCGAGCCAGCATGGGATCCCGATTTCAATACCGCCGA
>JAEUNB010000280.1 GCA_016790625.1 Betaproteobacteria bacterium
AACCCCGCCGGGCCGTAAATCTTGGCACCGGTCTTTTCCGCCAGCGCCGGCGCATCCGCCCAATGATCGAAGTGCGCATGCGTCACCAGAATCGCGTCGACCTTGCCCAGCGACTCCACGGTCTTGAATTCTGCAGGTGTCTTTGGATTGCTGGTCACCCACGGGTCAATCACGATCACCTTGCCGCCGGGTGAGGTGATTTTGATGGTGGCCTGGCCCAGCCATTGGACTTCGACCTTCTTCGCCGGTGTGGCGGGCGTCGTTTGCGCGATAGCGTTACCGACGAGGCCGGCGATAGCAGCGGTCGCGATGGCGGAAATCAGTTTCATGAATAGACTCCTCTCATGGATAAATTCGATGACACAATGGAATTAAATCACGCGACAAGTATGACATTGCCGTGCCCGCAACGCGTGGCAGAGGCTCAGATCAGCTTGCGCTGTCTGTCGCCGCTTTCACCTGCTTGAACGGATTGCGCTCCGGCGGCTCGGCATGCTCTACGCCGGTCAACAGGCGTTTGATCAATTTGTTCAACACTGGCTGCCGATGCCGCAACAGCACCGTGAACGGCTGCGGTTTCGCGCCAAGCGCTGCTTTGGGTTCCAACGCAGTGCGACCAAATGAAACGCGTTTCGCACCGAGCGAAATCGAATCGGCAATGCCTGCGTGCAACAGGCGCAGGTACACCGGCAAGTCCGCCGCAGCCGCGCGATCAAAACCAATGTGATATGCCAATGCCGTGTCACTCTCGGCGATGGTAATGAGAAATCCGAGCATCCTGCTGTCGCGCATGATGGCGGTAGCGCGAAAGCGCTCGCCCGCAGCGCGCTCCAGTGCGGCGAAGTAATCGGGCCGCAACGTAAAGGGCCGCACAGTCGCGTTCATCTGTACCGCCTGATATTGCGCAAACATCTCGCCCTCGATCGACGCGAGATTGGTCAGCGGCACTAGTTTGCAGCCGGCCTCTTCGATCGGTTTCAGGATGCCGTTACGCAAATTGGCGCGGTATTTCGACGACAACGAAGCCAGGTAGTCGTCATAGGATTTCCAGCCCTCGGCCAGCGCGAGCACCATATTGGGCTCGGTCTCGACCTTGCGATAGCTCAATTGCGTCAATTGCGCCGCTTCGCGTGTATGCGAATCGTGCAGATCCTTGATCATGATGAAGTGGGTCTTGCCGCGCAATTTGTCGGCTTCGCGCACGCGATAAAGCACTTCGGCCACGCCATGCCACACCAGCGATTTGTCGGCGCCATCGGCAACCGCCACACCGTGCTGTCCGTAAGTCAGCAGATTGCCGCAGGTCAAAATTCGCTGGCTTGCGACGCCGGTGATGGCACCGGCGACTTTGCCGAGCATCACGGTCTTGCTGCTTGCCGCCTTATCCGCCGACCGCAGTTGCTCCAGGCCGATCTCTGCCGTCTGCATATACACCGCAGCGATGGGCTCCACCGCCTCGCCACGGCCAGCGAATACCAGCGCATAGTGCGGTTCGATGTTCTGCGGCAGCACCGGCTCCATCGCCGCAAGATAGTCGCGCGACATGAAAAATCCGGCATCTTTCGTCGCCGTCGCCCACATGCCGGCGTCAAGCGCTGCGATCGAATCGGCGATGGCGTAATTCAGGTCTGCCGGACCGCGCAAGATCTTGCGAACCCTGGAGCGTTCCTTCAGCGTGTCAGTAAGCTCGCGTGCCTTGGCGGCAAGATCGAAGCTCATTTGAAAAATCTCATCAATACCGGCCCGGCGATCAATATCCAGGTTGCGCCCATGATGACGAGTGACAGCAACACCGCGGCGCTGCCAAAGTCTTTCGCCCGGCCGGAAAGCGGATGTCGCTCTTCCGAGACACGGTCGACCACGGCTTCCACCGCGGAATTCAGCAGCTCAACGATCAGAACCAGCAACGCGCTGGTAAGCAGCAGGACTTTTTCAACCGGCGTCACCGGCAGGAACCACAGCACGCAGCAGGCCGGCACGGCAAACAGGAGTTCCTGACGGAACGCAGCCTCGTGGCGAAACGCCGCCGAAAAACCGTTCATTGAGTACTTGAAGGCATTGAATATCCGCGCCACGCTTAGCGTGCTTTGCAGTACGTTCGGCGCACCGTTTTGATTGGAGGAGTTTTGTTGGGCCATGATTTGCTCAATTCAAAATGAAAATACTGTTTTAGCTTAACGGCTAAATATCAATTTCAACTATTTATCAACTGCGTCGCAGAAGATTGATCGCCAATCCCCCCATCACCAACACCATCGCAATGATTTTCCACAGCGGCATCGCCTCGGCCAGAAACAAGCTGGATGCCGCCATGCCAAACACCGGCACCAACAGTGCCATCGGCGTGACAGTCGCGGCGGGATAGCGCGCCAGCAGCCATCCCCACATCGCATAGCCGAACAGCGAATTGCCGACCGACTGCCACAGCACGGCGGCCCAGGTTGCAGCATCGGCATTCCATAGTCCGGTTTCGATCGCCGGCCAGCCTTCGAACATCAATGACAGTACAAAAAGCGGTGGCGCCGCGAACAGGCTGGACCACACCACATAAGCCACCATGTTCACCTTGCCGGCCTGCTTGTTGACCATATTGCCGCCCGCCCAGCACGCAGCGGCAACCAGCATGATGAGCAAACCGGTCACCGTGGTGCTGCCATCGGTGTGCGAGGCAATCACCGCGATACCCGCAGTGGCCATCGCCAGCGCCAGCCACTGCACCGGCCGCACTTTCTCATGCGTCATGCGCATGGCGAGGAAGATGGTGAAGAACACCTGCGTCTGTATCACCAGCGATGCTAGGCCAGGCGAAATCTGGCCGTTCATGGCGATAAACATGAGACCAAACTGGCCGACGCCGATCAGCAGGCCGTATGCGGCAAGATTGCCCCAGGAAACCGCCGGCTTCGGCAGGAAGAACACCATCGGCAAAAACGCGAAGGTGAAGCGCAGCGCAGCAAACAGCAGCGGCGGCAAGTGCGCGAACGCCATCTTGATGACGACGAAATTGGTGCCCCAGATTGCCACCACGGACAGCGCCAGCAGGAAGTGACGCAGCGGGAGGACGTGGGCAGACATGCCCCGATTATATGCGGCACGCCGCCGCAACGAACGGCGCTACTGATTGCGTCCGGTAAAGAACTCGCGCATCAAAAAGCTCTCCAGCCCGGCGCTGTCCTCGATGCGCGCGGACAGCGTGACGACGCGGCCGAGGCGATACGAATCCCAGTTGAAGTTGCCTTTGTAGTGCTTGCGGATCAGTTCGATCATCTTGCGGATCATCGCCAACTGCACATCGCCCTGCGGCCCGGCATCGACTTCGATTACCTCTTTCCAGCCGCTGCGCTCTTCGGTGGTCCAGCCGCGGAAGGCAAACTGGCCGGAGCGATGGCCGATCTGCAGGATCTGGAATACGCCGCTGGTACCTTCGCGCTTGGCCAGTGTTTGCAGGTTGCGATTGAGCGCGCCTTCGGCGCTGTTGCCGGCGGAAGGATCTCCCGCTCGGGCTTCGGCGTTGTAGCGCTTCAAGTTGTCTTCCTGTGCCTGGCGCCGCGCGCGCGCCGCTTCCACCATCGCCATCATGCTGGGCTGCTCGGGGTCGGTCTGCTTCACCACCACCGGCGGCGGATCGGGCGGCTGGATCGGCACCGTCGGCGCATCCGGGTTGCGGCGCGGTACCGCCATGATGCGTGGCTGCGTGCGGTGAGATGCGGGCGGCGCAATCTCATTCGGAGTCGGCGCGGTTACCGGCTCGCGCGGCGTCGGCGGCGCCAAATTCACCACCAGCGATTGGCTGGGTGAGCCATTGTCTCCCGGCTTCAGGATATCCGGGTTCATCTTGACGAATACCATCAGCAGAATGTGCGCGACGATGGACACCGCGATGCCGATGCCAAAACGGCGCATGGACCGCGCACGTTTCTCGGCAATGTCGGATGACTTCCAGAGAATCGGTATCGGCGCGTAAATATGCGTTTCGGTGTGAGTCAGTTCAGGCATCTGCTGTGGTTGCCGGCGAATCCCGGCAAAGGGAACACGGCCATTTTAAGTGTTTGCACGACACCTTCGCGGCGGTAGATATTTCCGCACTGCCCTTGTCATGCGCCGCAATCGCATGAGACTGCCAGCAGAAAATGAGGTTCGACAGATAAAACTCAAGCACTGGCGCGGCTTTACAGCCATTTTCGGCTGGAGAACCGCTCCAGCGCTAGGGTTTGCCCCGTGTAAATATATTGTTGCCGCGCTGGCTATTCCGCAGGCAACTTCGCAAGCGCCGGCGGCAAGGTTGCGTTGGGATAGGCTTTGCGGAATCGCGCCAGTTCCTCGCGCGCTTCCTTCAGCTTATTGTCTTTCACCAACTGCTCCATGCGCTTGATCCACGCGTCGGCCGTTTCTTTTTGTTCGACCAGGGATTTCACCGGCGGGGCGGGCGGAGCATACACCGGAGGTACAACAAGACTACCCGTCACGGTGATCTTCTCCAATCGATCCTTTGCTGCCGCCATCGCTTGCGGCGCGACCGGTGGTGGCAGTGCGCCTCCGGTCACTTCCGCTTTGGCGGTTTGGCTTGCGGCTGCGGTATATCGAGCTTCGGCAGACTCCGCCGGCTTGGCGGGGTTGGCAGGCTCCTGCCGCGATTGCTTGGTCAACGCCTCGGAAAGTTTTGCGCCGTCGATCACCGTCACGGGCGAGGCACTACTGGCGATGGGTGCAGCAACTGATGCGGGGGCGGATGCAGAAACGGAAGCAGGCGCCGACGCCATCGCTCGCGCCGGCGCGGACGCGCCAGCGGCAGCAGCGGGTGGAGTTGGCGCAAACGCAATCACCGGTGCGGACGTTACAGCTGGCGCGGCCGGCGCCGGCACGATGACAGGTGTTACTGCAGCGACTGCACCCACCGCTGCAGTCTGGGCTGGTGGAGGAGGTGCAGCGATGTCTCGACGCCCGGCTGACAAATCGGCATTCGATTTTTCCTTGGCGACGGCCACCGCACGATTGCGCGCGGCATCTTCAGCTCGCGGTGCGACGTTGTTGTCTGCAACAGCACCACTGCCCGCTTGCGCCATTTTTTTCTCGCGCAGAATTACCGGCGACTCAATCCGCACTTCCGGCGCCGGAACCGGACGCAACACACCCCCAGGAACAATCCTCGTCTCCAGCGGAGCACGCTCTTGCACCGCAACCGCGCCAGGGCCTGCATCTTTCTTTGCCGCCGCCGGCGCTTCATCCTGCAGCGCGGCAATCCCCGTATCCGCCCCCG
Organism: Betaproteobacteria bacterium; assembly: GCA_016790625.1. GTDB lineage: Bacteria > Pseudomonadota > Gammaproteobacteria > Burkholderiales > Usitatibacteraceae > UKL13-2. The sequence continues at coordinate 5,258 of JAEUNB010000280.1, forward strand.
CCACCGGCGGTGCTGGAATCGCCTGGCGCAAATCCTGTTTTGCCTGCTGCAACGACACCGGCGCCACATCGGACCGCTCATCCATCCCGACAAATACGACAGACACCGCCAGCACCATGACTGCGGCTGCCGACAGTGGCGTGCGCCAACGCGTAATCCAACCCTGCCCTGCCGGTTGCGGACGCGAATGCACCGCGCGCCGCGCGGCGGCACGAATCGCGTCGTCGAGCGGGGCTGGCGGACCGACATCCGGCCCGGCATCGCGCGCATTTCGGTAGGCGCGTCTCACATCTTCCATATCATCATTCGGCGTCATGCGTACTCCTGCAGGCCAGCGCGCAGCTTGGCGATGGCGTAGCGCAGGCGGCTCTTGGCAGCCTCGAAACTGATCCCGGCGGCGGCGGCGATTTCATCTATGCCGAGGCCGCCCTCTTCATACAGCAGGAAGGCCTCGCGCTGCGGCGCCGGCAGGCTCGCCAGCACGCGCAGGATAGCCTCGCCCTGCTCCTTCGACTGCGCCTTTACATCTGGCTCGTCCACACGACTTCCGACCACCAGATTCAGCGCCGGTTCCTCGCCATCTTCACGCTCGAACAGCTTCACGTCAGCGCGCGAATGACGCCGGAAGTAGTCCATCAGCTTGTTATGCGCGATGGTGAACAACCAGGTGCGGAACTGCGCCTCGACACGATAGCGGTCACGCGCCTGGATCAAACTCATCCACACCTCCTGAAACAGCTCCTCCGCATGCGACTGCGAATGGCATTGCCGGGTGATAAAGCGGAACAGGCCGCCGCGGTGGCGCGCGTACAGCACATCGAAGGCGCCGGCATCACCGGATTGATAGCGCAGCATGAGTGACTCGTCGGTGTCGGCTGGGGTCGCAGGGTCGCTGTGGGCGGGGTCGTGCATATTGCCCGGAAGTGTACTGAACTTCCGGGCTGCCGAGGATTCCCGCATAAGCAGACTGCGCCTTTCCTGTTGATGTTGCCGTCAAGTGCGACGCTGTTTCCCCTTTCCCCCAACCCCTCTCCCGCAAGCGGCGACCAACGGAAGTCCCTGTGGGAGAGAGGGAGGCCGGCAGGCCGGGAGAGGGGATACGTTCAAGCACATGCTTGCCATTACCGCCACGGATCCGGCACAAACGGGCCGGGAAACGCCTGCGGTTCACGGCGCGGCACATAAGGCTCGCGTTGCGGAATCACGCCGCGTGCAACCAGATTGGCGTAACTGTCGTAGCGAATCTCGATCCGCTCAGCGGGGTAGCGAGACGCGCGTTCGAATTCGACCTGGCGGGCATACGATGTCTCACTGCGGCCATGCCCGGTGCCCAACGATTTTTCCTGCATCGCCATGGGCGCACGGGCGGCTGAATCAGCTCGATCCTGCGAATTTCCGGCCGAACCCGATGCCAGCGGCTCGGAAGGAGCAGCTTCGCGGCGATAATCATGTGGCGCAATCGAAATCGGCTCCGCTTTGCGACGATACAGCGCCACACCGATCACGCCGACATTGTCCGGGCGGCCAGTACGCGCGGCGTAGGAATCGCCCAGCGAGGTGAAGTAAAACGCGGCGGTGCGCTGCATGCTCTTGCGCCAGCCGGCGATATCGACCGAGCTGCCGCCATCGATCACGTAGCCGCTTTGCGATGGTGCTGCGGTCTCGCCGGTGATGACGTTGACGCCATCGACCGACACCACCGCCAGCACATCGCTGCCCGATTGATTGCGCAGCATGATCTGGTACTCGTTGCCCGGCTGGCCGACGACCCAGGCTTTGCCCTGATGCCAGTACACCGGCAGCGTGCGTTGCGCCTGGCGGTCGTAAAGCTCAATGCTGCTGAGATGGCCGATGGCGTCGGCTTGAACCACGGCGAGCAAGGTTGAAAAGAAAAGAATGGCTCGTTTCATGATGGTCTCCTGCTGGTTGGTATTAGCGGAAAATTCCGGCTACTTGATCTCGAATTCGCCGACAAACACCACATCGCGCTTGTCCTTCAGCCGCATCGTGATCACTTGGTCCTGCTGGCGGTCGGTACCGAAATGGCTGGAGAGACGCACCTGCAAAGTGGTCGCACCGGTCACGCTCTGGCGGCGATCACCGTAGTACTGCGCCTCGACCTTGTATTTGCCCGGCTTGGCGGACTTGAGCGAAAACTCTTCCGGGCCATAACCGCCGGTGAAGTCCTGCGTCATGCGTCCACCCTGGAACGTGAGGCGGTTACCGTAGTACGCCTTCTCGCCATTCGGATCGGTCACCCACAGATCGATGTCGGTGTTGTCCGCGTCCCAGGTCAGCACTGCACGCAGATCAACCGGCAGGCTCTTGATCAGGCGTGGATCGATGCGGCTCACATCCAGCGTGCTGCTGGTCGCGACAATCGCGTTCAGCTCCGCCAAGGCCACCTGTTCGATGCCGGGGAAGCGGTTGTGCCACGGGCGAATCACCACTTCGTTCAGCGAATCGATCGCTTTCTGCGGTTGGCCGGCGGCGGCATAGGCCAAGCCCAGATCGCGATACGACTGCGGCTCCTCCGGGCTCAGTTGCAACACCTTCTTCAGCACCGGGATCGCCGCGACCGGCTGCTTGGCCTGCAGCAGGCGATAGCCCAACACACGCAGGATGTGGCGGTTCTCCAGATCCATCTCGGCCAGATTGCTCAGCACGCGAGCGCCCAGATCGTTCAGTCCTTTCTCGAACAGCACATCAGCAACATCGAGGAAGAACGCAGTGCTCTGCGCATAGCTGGCGCGCTCGTCGAGGTAGATGCGATAGACATCCGTTCCTTCGGCTGAACGCATGCGTGCGGCGTACGGCGCATCGGGCTGCCATTTCTGCAGACGAATAGTTGCGGTGGTGGCGGCGTTCTGGGTGCTGGCGAAATTGGCTTCTTGCCGCATGCCGGCGGCAGAGTCGGCCATCGCACGCTTGGCCAGGGCGGCGGGAGCAGGCGCCGCCGGTGATGCAATGATGGGTGGCGCCATCGCCTTGATCGAGGTGGCAGGCGACATGCTGTTGGTAACTCGCTCAGAAAGTTTATCGATGCGATCGTTCTGCTGTTCCGTGACTAACGAGCCCGTCACTTCGATCCGTTCCAAAGCACCAGCAGAACCGATTTTCATTTCCTGCTTGCGCTTGTCCTCCTTCACCCCTTTCGGGAATTCGCGGTTCCACCAGGAAATTTTTTCCTGAAATTGGCGAACGACGGTTTCCAGATGGGAGGTGCGTTCGACGCGGCGCTGCTGCGCGAAACTGGCCATCATGCGTTCGTAGTCGGCGCGCAGGCTGTCCGGCGGCACGATCTCGTAGCGCACATAGTCTTCAATGCGATCGAGCACGATCAGCGAGGTTTCGCGCGTCACCAGCTTGAAGCGATTGCCTAGGCGGCGAATTTCGGCGCGATTGAACTGGTACTCGCCATCGAGCGCGTTGACGCGAAGCTGCGCCCACTGGATGGCAGCAGTAGTTCCGGCAACGGCGGATTTACTCAACGGCACGTTGACGATGGTGTCAGCGCCGCTCTTGGCAGCATTGGTCAGGCGAATCTGCAAGTTCGCATCGCCTTCAGTCAGCACACCTGCGATCAACATGCGGCCGCCTTGTGGATGCACCGAGGCCATCGCAAGTTCCGCAGTGCCAGAAGTGTCCAGTCTCTTCAACCGCGCACCGGATGTCAGCAACGCGCGAGCTGCCTCGGCCACATTGCCTCGCGTCAAATCGATAAACCGTCCACCGCCGCGATGCGCGATATGGCGCAGGAACACGGCATCGGACTTGATAGCCGCAGAAACCGAATAGAGCGGCACCGAAACCTGCGCGAACGGTGCGTCGCCGTAGTTGGCGAGACCGTCGCTGAACAGCAGATATTCGCGAACCGCAGAATCCGGTTTGAATGCACTCAGGTTGGTGGCGCCGTCGTACACGATGCGCTCCAGCACGTTACGCAACGCCTGCCAGTCGCCATCGACAATACGAAACGATTGCGCGGTATCCGCCACGTCGCGAATCCGTGTCAGGCGCACTTCGCCGTTTTTCATGCGGCGGAAATAGGCATCCAGCAACGCCATCTCGCGGCCGTGGTCACGGGTCGCGCCGCTGCCCGAGGCATCCCAAATCAGGCCGACGATATTCGGCACCTCACGCGGTTGGTCGCGTGAGGGGACGGGAATGTCGGCGACAAAGTAATCCTTGCCATCGAAACGCTGCGTACTCACCACCACGCCATTTGTCGCGGGAACGGCGATTTGCAGCATGCCCTCGCCGGCGAAATCGCGTTGCGCGCCGTCGATGCGCCACATGCCACCTTCGCGTTGAACATTCAGGTTGCCAAACGCACCGCTGATGATTTGCGGCTGCGCAGTGCCGTTGATACGAACATCGACGGCAAAACTACCAACACGCCCAGCAAAGCCCAGCGGCAGGCGATATGCCACACGCCCTGCGGTATCGACCAATGTTTCCTGTACGCGCAATACCACCTGCTTCACGCCTTGCGCAGGAATCGGATACACGCGCAGCTTGAAACTATTGCCCTGCGTGACTTCCAGCAAGCCCGGATCGATATTGCCGCGAATGATTTCCTCGAACACCTGCTGGCCGCGCGCCTTTTCCACCGGCACCGCGTCACGCAGCTGACCATTCACATCCATCGCAAACCCGGCGATGGTCTGTCCGTCCATCAGCGGGAATTGCAGTTCACCCTCCAGCACACGACGGTTGGGGTTGAAAAACGTCATGCTGATTTCTGTCAGCGCCTGGCGGCCGTTGACCTCGCCGCGGATGCGTACGGTTTGCAACTGGATCGGCTGTTCGGCGGGCGACGGCAACACCAGTCGTGGCGGCTGCCAGATTTGTACGGCGACTGATCGGGCGTTGGCAATGGTAGCGAACGCGCAAATAACAGCGAGAAGGTGGGCAAAGAGTCGTATCACGGCGGCACTCCACGTTGGGGATATGCCTCGTTAAACGGCGAGGATTTGGGAAAGGGTTAAAGGGAGAAAAAATTTTGTGGCGCTTCCCCTCTCCCCGGCCCTCTCCCGTAAACGGGAGAGGGAGCTATGGCGCGGGCCGCAGCGACTTTGCACTTTGGAAATTTCGGTTAGACGCTCGTTCGCCGTGACCACGGCCGTGTGACGATTTTCCCCCTCTCCCGTTTACGGGAGAGGGTCGGGGAGAGGGGAAATCTTTAATCACAAACCCAAGCACCCGCGCGCCTCTCAGACCAAAAACGCCTTGAAAACCGCACCAATGCTTGAGTTTCACTTTCAAAATCGCCAGGCTCCTGAACAACGCGACCGGGTAGGGTAAATCCCCGTCCACCTTGCTACGCTCTCGTCCATGCAATCCCGCAACCGCCGCGGCCGCCCGCCGCACGATGACCAGCTCACCCCCGCCGAATGGCGGGTGGTGGAATTCGTGCGCCATGGGCTCACCAATCCGCGCATCGCACGGCAGCTCGGCGTCAGCCCCGATGCGGTCAAGTTCCATCTCGCCAACATCCTGCAGAAGCTCGACCTGCCCAACCGCCGCGCGCTGCGCCACTGGAGCGCGGTCTCGCGGGCGAGCCTGCTACACGACGAAAACAGGAGAACCACCATGTCATCCGAACTGGTTTTGGGGCCGATCGGCCAGATCGCCCGCACCGTGAAAAACATCCAGGCCGCGGAAGCCTTTTACAAGGACGTGCTTAAGCTGCCGCACCTGTTCACCTTCGGCAACCTGGCATTCTTCGATTGCGGCGGCGTGCGGCTATTCCTGTCCGAAAGCGAGGGCAAGGGAGAAAACCGCGGCGACGGCCAATCGATCCTCTACTTCCGCGTGCCGGACATCCACACCGCGCACGAGCAACTGAAATCGCGCGGCGCGGAATTCACCGATGCGCCGCACATGATTCATCGCCACGCCGACGGCACCGAGGAGTGGATGAATTTTTTTAATGACAACGAGGGCAATCCGCTGGCGATCATGGCGCAGGTGAAGCCGGCGGCTTAATTGACCGCACATAAAAGCGTGAGAAGAACAAGGGCCGCGATGCGAATAATTGCCCTCTCCCCCCGCCCTCCCCCGTAAACGCGGGAGGGGGCCGCATTGTCGTCCGGTCACGCTCAACTCCAAGTCTCGATATCAGTAGCCAAATCGCCGCCACTTCAAGAGCCCACTCTCCCGTTTACGGGACAAGGGCACACTTGAAGCGCAGCAGAGGGTCGGGGAGAGGGGACTTTTTGAATTCACGCACGCATGTTCGCGCGCAGGTATCCGCCCTCTTCCACCACCGCACCGCTTGCAATCAGCCCGCGCAGCATTCCATCCACTAGTTCCTCATTGCTGCCGCCCAGAAACTCCTCGCGCAACTGCCGATACACCGGCACCGACTCCAGATACGCCGGCACGTCAGCCATCGGCATCGATTCCTTGTCGAGTAGCGCAAACACGAACATGATCTTCGCCACATGCCGCGCATTTTTCACCGGGTCGCGCTCGAAGGCGTCGAGCTTGCTGCGCGCATCGGCAATCGACTTGGCAGCTTCAGCGAACGGTGCCCCGTGGCCGGGCACCACGATCTTCGGCTTCAATTTTTCTATCGTGTCCAGCGCCGCATGCGCGCCCAGCACATACTCGCTGCGAGCAGCTCCCACCCGCTCCGGCCAGATGAAACCCAGCCCTTTCTCCCACAGCGCGTCGCCGGTCACCACGATGCCCGCTTCGGGCGCGTAAAAAATCAGCGCATCCATGTCATGCCCCGGTGCGGCATGCGCCTGCCAGTTCAAGCCACCGGCATCAAAGCTGTCGCCCGCCGTCATCGTGTCGTCGAACACAAATTCTTCCGCGTACTGGTCCATCTGCTCGGACCAGCAGCTTTGCGCGGTCCACGGCACGACGTGCTTCACTTCGCCGAACGGAATGGTGACACGGCAGTCATAGTGTTCACGCACCGCATGGTTACCTCCCATGTGGTCACTGTGACAGTGGGTGTTGATCAGCCAGTGCAGCGGCTCGCCTTGGAGTGCCTGATCGACAAATTTCAACGTGTCGACCGCATGATGGCTGCGGCCGTAGCCGCTGTCGATCAGCACATTGCGCTCCGGCGACGCCAGTACCACTTGGTTGCAATTCAGCCAGCCGCGCTCGATAACGGTGACGTTAGGCGCCAATTGATGAAACCGTACAGACATATAATCCCGCGATGAACGAACCCAACGATGTTAGCAAACCACCTGCGTCACTCGCGCTGACAGGCGTTCATATTTTCAGCATTGCGCTCAACCTGCCGGGACCGGCCTGCGCGCGTCGGCTGGCGGATTTCGGCGCAATGGTCACCAAGGTCGAGCCGCCGGCATTGCTGGGCGGCGATCCGATGCGGCAATACGCGCAGCCGTATTACGACGAATTGCATCGCGACATTGAGATGCGCACGCTGAACCTCAAATCGGCCGATGACCGCGCCGCACTCGATGCGCTGCTCGAATCGGCTGATGTGCTGCTGACTTCGCAACGCGAAGCCGCGCTGAACCGGCTCGGATTGGGATGGGAGCAACTGCATTCGCGCTTTCCAAAGCTGTGCCAGATTGCCATCGTCGGCTCCGCCGAATCTGATGAAGCCGGCCACGACCTGACCTATCTCGCCGAAGCCGGGCTCGCCACGCCGCCGCATCTGCCGGTGACGTTGATGGCCGATCTTGGCGGTGCCGAGCGCGCGGTGACGGCGACTTTCGCAGCGCTGAGACAGCGGGATGCGACCGGTCACGGGCAGCGCATCGTCGTCGCACTCGAAGATGCCGCGCACGCGTTTTCCGGCCCATTCCGCCACGGCCTCACCCGCCCCGGCGGCCTCTTGTCCGGCGGACACCCCGGCTATAATTTCTACCGTGCGCAGGATGGCTGGGTGGTGCTGGCGGCATTGGAGCCGCATTTCGCGGCGCGTGTGCAAAGCGCTTCCGGCGTCGCGTTCGAGCAGGATGCGCTGACCGTCTTTTTCAATCGCGGCAATATCGAACACTGGTCGGCGTGGGCTGCGCAGCACGATATTCCGCTGGCTACTTTGCCTCTACAAAATACAGAGGGCTGATAACTAAGAATTAATCACCACTCTCAAAATCACCCTCCCCCGCGTAGGCGGGGGGTGAGGCAGGGAACTCGCGGAGCATGCTCCGCGCCTGTCGAACGACAAGCCCGTGTCGGGGCTTGGCCCAAGTTTGATCCAGATAAACTACAAACTTGGCTCCCCGCCTGCGCGGGGAAAGGTCTATCGTTCTTCTGACGATCTCCCAAAAATCTACCCATCACTTCCCGCTCAAAGAAACCCAAAACTATGCAAATCCAGAACTCCACCTTCCTCGTTTCCGGCGGCGGCTCCGGCCTTGGTGCTGCAACCGCGCGCATGCTGATTGCCAACGGCGGCAACGTCGTCATTGCCGATATCAACAAGGACGCCGGTGAAAAAACCGTCGCCGAACTCGGCGCCAAGGCGAAATTCGCCGAAACCAATGTCTGCAACGAAGCCAGCGTGCAAGCGGCGGTGGACCTGGCCAAGTCGGCCTTCGGCGGACTGCACGGCGCCATCAACTGCGCCGGTGTCGCACCGGGCGAGCGCGTGGTCAGCAAGAGTGGCCCGCACTCGCTGGACAATTTCCGCCGCGCGGTCGAGATCAATCTCATCGGCACCTTCAACGTAATCCGCCTCGCCGCCGCTGCCATGTCC
>JAEUNB010000420.1 GCA_016790625.1 Betaproteobacteria bacterium
CGCTTTGCCCGCGCCATTGATGCAAAAACCAGCTTTACCGTCATTCCCTGGAGCATGGGTATCGCTGCGCGCATATTGCGGCTGGTGCCGAACTGGTTGTATGACCGCGTTTTTTCGCATATGCCGCGAAAGCCGCGATGAGATAAAAGCCGACCTCTTCGTTTTCTGAAATACCCGCAGTGTCGTTATAACAATCCATCTACGAATTCATGACCGCCCAATACAAAAACCACGATGGCATTGCCGTCATCACACTCGACAATCCGCCCATCAACAGCCTGGGCATGAACACCCGGCAGGCGGTCGATGCCGGGTTTACGCAGGCGCTCGCCGACCCCGGCATCAAGGCGATCGTCATTACCGGCGGCAATGGCGTCTTCACTGGTGGCGCCGACATCAAGGAATTCGGCAAGCCGATCGCGATGCAATCGCCGACCTTGCATGATTTGATTGCCCGATTTGAAATGAGCCCCAAGCCGGTCATCTCTGCGATCGACGGTGTCTGCATGGGGGGCGGTACCGAAATTTCTCTCGGTTGCCACTATCGTCTTGCTGCACCAGGAGTAATGATTGGTCTGCCGGAAGTAAAGATTGGCATCCTGCCGGGCGCAGGCGGCACACAGCGACTCCCACGAGTTGCCGGTGTCGAACTGGCCTTGAATATGATCGTGTCAGGCGACCCGGTGAGATCCGATGCGCTTGCCAAGGTGGGCGCCATCGATCGTTTGATCGAGGGTGATTTTCTTGCGGGTGTGTTGGCGTTTGCGAATGAGGTGGCGGCAACGAGGCCGCTGCCGCGCGTGCGTGACCGCAAAGTGGAAATGCCGGATGCCGCAGCTTTCTTCGCTGCTGTGCGTGCGAAGGTTGCCGCGTCCAGCAAGGGATTTCCCGCGCCGGTCAAATGTGTTGATGCGGTTGAGGCCGCCGTCCTGCGCGACATCGACGAGGGACTGGCCTACGAGTTTGAGCTATTTTCCGCACTCGTCACAACGCCGGAATCCGCTGCGCTGCGCCACGCGTTCTTCGCAGAACGTGCGGCGTCAAAAATTCCCGATGTGCCAGACGATACGCCGGTGCGTCAGGTAAAAGCGGTGGCAGTGATCGGTGCCGGCACCATGGGCGGCGGCATCACCATGAACTTCCTCAATGCCGGTATTCCAGTGACGCTGCTGGAGACAAAACAGGAGGCGCTGGATCGCGGTGTGGCGACCATTCGCCGCAACTACGAAAACACGGTGAAGAAGGGCAAGCTCACTGCGGAAAAATGCGAACAGCGTATGAGCCTCCTGAAGCCAACGTTGTCTTATGAAGACGTTAGTCAGTCGGACTTGGTAATTGAGGCGGTGTTCGAAGAAATGGGCGTGAAGCAGCAGGTATTCGAGAGGCTCGATCAGGTGATGAAGTCCGGCGCCATCCTCGCCAGCAACACGTCGACGCTGGACCTGAACCGTATCGCCGGCTTCACCAAGCGCCCGCAGGATGTCATCGGCATGCACTTCTTCAGCCCGGCCAATGTGATGAAGCTGCTGGAAGTGGTTCGTGGCGCGGCAACAGCCAGGGATGTGCTGGCGACGGTGATGAAGCTGTCGAAGAAAATCAAGAAGACGGCGGTGGTTTCCGGTGTGTGCGATGGCTTCATCGGCAATCGCATGATCGAGCAGTATTCGCGCCAGGCCATGTTCCTGCTCGACGAGGGGGCTTCGGTGGAGCAGGTTGATCGTGCCGTTGAAGCGTTCGGTTTTGCCATGGGACCATTCCGCATGGGCGACCTGGCTGGCAACGATATCGGCTGGGCGATCCGCAAGCGACGCTATGTGGAGAAGCCGCACCTGAAATATTCGCGTGCCGCTGACAGGTTGTGCGAACTTGGCCGCTTCGGCCAGAAAACCGGCGCGGGTTGGTACGACTATCAGCCCGGCGACCGTACAGCTCATCCTTCACCGGTGGTTGCTAATCTGCTTGCTGACTATCGCAAAACCATCGGTGTTGCCCCCCGCGAAATTTCGGACGAGGAAATCGTTCAACGCCTCGTATATTCGCTGGTGAACGAAGGCGCGCACATTCTCGAAGAAGGCATTGCCTTGCGCGCGTCTGACGTCGACATTATCTATCTCAGCGGCTACGGATTCCCACTTTATCGTGGCGGGCCGATGCATTACGCCGAGCAAGTGGGGCTGGCCAACGTCGTAGCCTCGATGAAACGCTTCGCCGCTTTGCCGAATGCCGATGCCGCGTTCTGGCAGCCGGCAGGGTTGCTGGCGAGGCTGGCAATCGAGGGCAAGACATTCGCTGAGGCGTAAGCAATATGAGCAAGATTGTTTCCGCACGCGACCTCGACTTCCTGCTGTATGAATGGCTGGACGCGGAAGCGCTGACCGCTCGTCCACGCTACGCTGACCATTCGCGCGAGACATTTGACGCTGCGCTCGCCACCAGCGCGCAGATCGCCACCGATTTGTTCGCGCCACACAATCGCAAGGCCGACCTCAACGAGCCGCATTTTGATGGCGAGCATGTGCATGTGATTCCCGAAATAAAGCCCGCGATACAGGCATTCTCGGAAGCCGGTTTGATGGCGGCGGGACAGGACTACGAACTCGGCGGCATGCAGCTGCCGACGCTGGTGCGCAAAGCCTGCATGACCTGGTTTATGGGTGCCAACGTGGCAACGGCAGGCTATCCCTTCCTCACCATTGGCAATGCCAACCTGCTGCTCGCGCATGGCTCGAAAGAACAAATCGACATGTTCGTGCGGCCGATGCTGCAAGGTCGTTTCTTCGGCACCATGTGCCTGTCCGAGCCGCAGGCGGGTTCGTCGTTATCGGACATCAAGACCCGTGCCGACCCGGACGGCGCAGGTGGCTATCGCCTCACCGGCAACAAGATGTGGATTTCGGGCGGTGAGCACGATTTGTCGGAAAATATTGTGCATCTGGTGCTGGCGAAAATGCCGGGAACGGACGGCAAGCTGACCCCTGGTGTGAAAGGCATTTCGCTATTCGTCGTGCCGAAATTTCTGGTCAATGCCGATGGTTCGCTGGGTGAGCGCAACGACGTGGCGCTGGCAGGACTGAATCACAAGATGGGCTATCGCGGTACCGTCAATACGCTGCTCAATTTCGGGGAGGGAAAATTCAAGCCACAAGGCAAGGCCGGCGCGATCGGCTATTTGGTGGGCGAGGCGGGCAAGGGACTGGCCTGCATGTTCCACATGATGAACGAAGCGCGCATCGGTGTTGGCCTGGGCGCGACCATGCTCGGATACACCGGCTACCTGCACGCGCTGGACTACGCCCGTAATCGTCCGCAAGGTCGTCATCCGCTGGCCAAGGACCCGTCATCGGCGCAGATTCCCATCATCGAACACGCCGATGTGAAACGCATGCTGTTGGCGCAGAAATCGTATGTGGAGGGCGCGCTGGCGTTGAATCTGTATTGCGCGAAGTTGGTGGATGATGAACGGACCGGCGAGAGCGACACGATCAAGCGTGAGGCGACATTACTGCTCGATATCCTCACGCCGATCGCCAAGAGCTGGCCCTCGCAATGGTGCCTCGAAGCCAACAGCCTCGCTATTCAGGTTCACGGCGGTTACGGTTACACGCGCGATTTCCCGGTGGAGCAGTTCTACCGCGACAATCGGCTCAATCCGATTCACGAAGGCACGCACGGTATACAGGGGCTTGACCTGCTCGGCCGCAAGGTGGTGATGCAGGACGGCGCTGCGTTCAAGCTGCTGGTGTCGCGCATCGAGGCAACACTGCACGAGGCTGACGAAGATGGCGACCTGACCGAACTGGTGGGCGAAGTGTTCGCGCTGCTCGATCATCTGGTCGAGGCTACCGAGTCTTTGCACAAGACGGGCGACATCAACAAAACGCTGGCAAACGCCACGCTGTATCTGGAGGCGTTTGGTCATGTGGTCATGTCCTGGATCTGGATCGAGCAGGCGTTGTGCGCCAGCCGTGCAGAAACGCGCGCCGACGATCAGGATCGTGATTTTTATCGTGGCAAGCTGCAGGCCTGCCAGTATTTCGTCCGCTGGGAATTGCCCAAGGTGCGGCCGATGCTGAACCTGCTTGAATCAATCGACACCACGACACTGGACATGAGAGATGAATGGTTTTGAGGAGCAGGCATGACCGCAAAAAATTCGACCACTCGCTTCTCGTCACGTGTTGACGACTACATCAAGTATCGCCCGCACTATCCGGTCGAAATCATCGACCTGCTGGCGGCCAAATGCGGCCTCACGCCGGAGAGCGTGATCGCTGATATCGGCTCCGGCACCGGCATTCTTACCAAACTGTTTCTGGAAAACGGCAATCCGGTGATCGGCGTTGAACCGAACAAGGAGATGCGCGAAGGTGGCGAGCAGTATCTGGCCGAGTTTGGCCGCTTCACCAGCATGGATGCAACGTCGGAAGCGACGCGGCTGCCCGGCCGTTCCATGGATTTCATTCTTGCCGGCCAGGCGTTTCACTGGTTCGATCAGCAGAAAACGCGCGCCGAGTTCATACGCATCCTGAAGGATGACGGCGTGGTGGTGCTGATATGGAACGACCGTCGCACCGATTCCACGCCGTTCCTGCGCGCCTACGAGGCGCTGCTGCAGGAGTTCGGCACCGACTACAACGAGATCAATCACAAGAACGTGCAGGACAAGGCGGTGTTCGCCGCGTTCTACGGCGCGCCGCCATTCGAAGCCAGTTTCGACAATGTGCAGCGCTTCGACTTCGACGGCCTGATGGGCCGCCTCAACTCTTCATCGTATGTGCCGGGCCGCGACGATCCACGCCATGCTGCGATGGCAAGGCGTGCGCGCGAGATATTCGACGCGCAACAGCAAAACGGCAAGGTGGCTTTCGAGTACGATACCCGGGTTTTCTACGGCAATATGTCCTGAAACCAAGCGCTGGTGCGGCTTCCCGAGGTATTGCCTTGGAAAGCCGCATGAATATTGGCTCTCCAGCCGATGCCCTGTTGAAAATCAATAGCGCCCGGTGAGCCCCAGCGCCACGAACGGCGGCACGCGACCGTTCAGCTTCTCCAGCATGATCAATTCTTCGTCGTTGTGATTGACGAAGCCAGCCTTCTCCACCTTCATGATGCCGCCGCTGTCGTAGAGCCACACCGGATTCTCGTGATGCGTGGTCTTGATGATGGCCGCGTTCGGCATGCCTGGACCTTCCACCGCCGCTTCGCCGTAGCAAAGGCAGAAGTAGCTGCGGCCTTCGTGAATCTCGATATAGCAGCCGGTGCCGCGAATGCCAACCGTGGCATTCGGCAATTTGATTGATACGCTCTTCACGCCGTCTTTTTCCTGGCGCTTGTCGAACACCGACAATACCTTGCCGCTTGCAATCAGCACAGCGGCCAGCGCACCGGGCGTGGTTTTACTTTCTTCAAAAGTAACGATGGTACGGTCGCGCAGCATGTACGCGTCTTTGCCGACCGCCACCACCGCCTGGCCGCCCGCGCTCGTGCTGACCTTGTCGCCGGGTTTGACCGGCGTACCGACCTTGGCTGTCTGGCCGTTGACGGTGACGGTTCCGGCGAGTGAGTTGATGCCGTTGGCCGTAGGCAGGTCGCCCTTGGCCAGCGCTTCCTGAATCAGGCCGGAAATGCCGGCGGGGCCGAGCAAGCCGAGCGCGGCCAGTTGCTTTAGATGATTGCGCCGCGATGGTGAGGACGACATGGAACTTCTCCCGAAGAAATTTATGCTGTTTGCAGAAAAATGGTACTCGCCGTGCGACGAGCCGGATTCACTTCCTGCGATAGACCAGATCCCATACGTCGTGACCTTTAGCCAATCCCTTACGTTCGAATCCCGAGGTGCCACGATAATCTGGCCGCGGAGCGAAAGTTTCAGCGGTATTGGCGAGGCCGGGCTCGGCCTGCAGGACCTCCAGCATGTGCATGGCGTAGTCCTCCCAGTCGGTCGCCAGATGCAGATAGCCGTCCGGCTTGAGTTTTTGCACCAGCAGCTTTACCAGATCCGGCTGGATCAGGCGGCGTTTGTGATGGCGTTTCTTCGGCCACGGGTCCGGGAAGAAGATATGAAAACCATCCAGCGAGCCATCTGGAATCATCTGCTTCAGCACTTCAACCGCATCGTGCTGGACGATGCGCAGGTTGCTGATCTCCTGCTCGCCAATCAGCTTGAGCAGTGCGCCGACGCCGGGCGTGTGTACTTCAATGCCGATGAAATTTTTCTCCGGCTGCAGTTTGGCGATCGCCGCCGTGCTTTCACCCATGCCGAAACCGATTTCGACGATGGTTGGCGCCGCGCGGCCAAACAGCTTTGCGTATTCCAGCATCGCCGGCGGATCGTGCGGCACCATGAATTTGGGGCCGACCGTCTCATAGGCGCGCGTTTGCGCCGGCGACATGCGGCCCTGACGCAACACAAAGCTGCGAATGGGTCGCAGGTGCAGATTTTCTTTTTCTTCCATAACGAAATTATACGGCGCAGCCCGTGACCACCGTGGCATCAGTAAAATGGTGTCATGAAAAAAATAATCATCAACGCCGGTCGCGACAAATCATTGCTGCGGCGGCATCCGTGGATTTTTTCCGGCGCGGTCAAGTCGGTCGATACGGCAGCACAGTCGGGGGACACACTGCGCGTGCAGTCTGTCGACGGGAAATTTCTCGCGTACGCGGCGTATAGCGCGAAGTCGCAAATCGTGGCGCGCGTGCTTTCGTTTAGCGAGGCCGAGGTTATCAACGAGGATTTCTTCCGTCGCCGTATTCGTACTGCAATTGCCGGTCGGACCTCGCTCAAGGGAACAACGGATGCCGTCCGATTGATCCACGCCGAATCCGATGGGCTGCCGGGTGTGGTGGTCGATCGCTACGGCGATGTTGCCGTGTTGCAGCTATCGACCGCGGGTGCCGATCCGCATTGCGATTTGCTGGCACGGCTGGTGATAGAAGAAGCAGGTGTCAAGACGGTTTACGAACGTTCCGATGCGGATGTGCGCGAGCTTGAGGGGCTGGCGCCACGCAATGGTCCTGTGGCCGGACTACCGCTGGGTGCCGAAACGGTGATTGACGAAAACGGCTTGCGCATTGCCGTCGACATCGCCAATGGTCACAAGACCGGTTTCTACCTCGATCAACGTGAAAATCGTGCACTGACACGCTCGCTGTCGAATGGCGCCGAGGTGCTGAACTGTTTCTGCTACACCGGCACCATGAGTGTTTCGGCGCTGGCCGGTGGCGCCAAGTCGGTGTTGTCGATCGACAGCTCTGGTCCGGCGCTGGCGACGGCCGCACGCAATCTGGCGTTAAACAAACTTGATGCAAGCCGCGCCGAATGGCTGGAAGCCGATGTATTCCAGGCGCTGAGAAAATTGCGCGATCAGGCAAAGAGCTTTGATCTCATCATTCTCGATCCGCCAAAGTTTGCGCCGACTGCGCATCACGCCGAGAAGGCGGCGCGGGCTTACAAGGACATCAATTTGCTGGGGCTGAAATTGCTGCGTCCGGGCGGGCACCTGCTGACATTTTCGTGCTCGGGCGGCATTTCGGCTGACCTGTTCCAGAAAATCGTCGCCGGCGCCGCGCTGGATGCCAGTGTAGATGCGCAGATGCTGCGGCATTTGAGTGCAGGCATCGATCATCCGGTGGCGCTGAATTTTCCCGAGGGCGAGTATCTAAAAGGCCTGCTGCTGCGACGAGCATGAGCCATCGTCATTGACACCGGCCCGGCATCGGCCTATCGTAAATACGAAATCGGGCGTGTCGTTTTTCTGTCAGTCGGGAACCTTTTACCGGAAAACGGGTAAAAGAAAGGTCAGATTGAGGATTCGAGCGTGAAAACAATAAAGTCAAAACTGCTGCGGCGTAGCCTGCAATGCGGTTTGGTTGCGGTAGCCTCACTGGCCGGGTCGGCAAATGCCCAGTATTACGGCGGATTGATCCTCGATCCCACGCGCCTCAATGGCGTTACCAATGTTTCCGCCTTGCCTGAGTTTGGTTTCCATGTCGCCAATCCGGCGCTGGAAGACAGCCGCATTCGGTACGGACTCAAACTCGGTTACCAGCTAAATTCGCATTTTTCGGTGGTGGGAAATTATTCCCAGTACGAAAAAAGCTTCAACAACGCATTGAACGCGCCCAATTCGCTGGCGTGGCGTCCCGCTTCGCGTAGCACCGGGCTCGATCTGGTGGGGACGATGCCGTTGTTCGAGCGGTTTTCACTCTCCGGCTCAGCGGGTATCGCGCGTATGCGCGGCGACGCGATATTCGATGGAGCATCGCGGCCTTTTACCGCCGGCAAGCTTGGTCTTGGTGTCCAGTACAACTTCAGTAAGAGCCTGGGCCTGCGGCTCGATCTGGCGCGCTATCGCAGTCTGGGTGCTTCCGGTCCCAGCGAAAACGACGCGGACAATTTCTCGTTCGGCGTAACGTTCAAGTTCTGATTGCGGTCGAATTAAGCCGGTAGCGGATCAGGAAATCCGCCCTTCGGTGGGCGAGCTAGGCGAGCCCTGATAGATCTTCTTCGGCATGCGACCGGCGAGAAACGCCTCGCGGCCCGCTTCCACTGCTTTCTTCATTGCGCTCGCCATCAGCACCGGATTTTTCGCTTTGGCGATGGCAGTGTTCATCAGCACGCCATCGCAGCCCAGCTCCATCGCGATCGCAGCATCAGAGGCTGTGCCGATGCCCGCATCGACCAGCACTGGCACCTTGGCGCGGTCGAGGATGATCTCCAGATTCCACGGATTGAGGATGCCCATGCCCGAGCCGATTAGAGATGCGAGCGGCATTACCGCGACACAACCGATTTCTTCCAGTGCTTTGGCCTGAATTGGATCGTCAGTGCAGTACACCATCACCTGAAAACCGTCTGCCACCAGCTCCTTTGCGGCAGTCAACGTTTCTGGCATGTCGGGAAACAGCGTAGCGTCGTCGGCCAGCACTTCCAGCTTGACCAGCGAGTGACCGTCGAGCAGTTCGCGCGCGAGACGCAGCGTGCGCACGGCATCCTTGGCGTTGTAGCAGCCGGCGGTATTGGGCAGGATGGTGAACTGCGAAGGCGGCAGTGCATCGAGCAGATTGGGTTCGTTGGCGTTCTGGCCAATGTTCACGCGCCGGATGGCGACGGTAATGATTTCCGCGCCACTGGCATCGATTGCAGCACGGGTCTCGGCGAAATCGCGATACTTGCCGGTGCCGACCAACAGGCGCGAACGATACGATTTGCCCGCGATGATGAGCGGTTGAGGGGGCTGTTCAGGCACGTTCATTCAGCCTCCTCCCACCGCAACCACAACTTCGAGCTTGTCGCCATTATTGAGGCGCGTCGCCGCATGCCTGCTCCTGGGCACGATTTCGCCGTTGAGCTCGATCGCGAAACGCTTGTTCTCCAACTGCAGCGCGGCGACAAGTTGTTCGACGCTGCTGTCGCTGGGCAGTTCGCGTGCTTCACCGTTGATTTGAAGTTGCAGCATGTTTTGTATACTGGACTGACCTGAATTTATTGAAAAAATTCTAGCACGCGGCCCCGCCGCGGCCATTGATGCAACCCAACAATCGCAAGGGCTATTTGCATGCCGGCTAACGCTTCAAATCCACCCACCAAGGTTTTGGTCATCCTGACGGTGCTGTGGCTGATCGGCCTGTTGCTGTCCGGCTGGATTGCCAAGGATCGCGTGACTTGGTTGCTTGAGATCTTCCCGGCAGTGATTGCGCTCGTTGTAATGTGGTCTTCGCGCAAGCGCATGGAGTTGACTACGCTGCTGTATGTGCTGATTGCGATTCACGGACTGATCCTGATGCTGGGTGGCGCCTATACCTATGCACGCGTGCCGCTCGGCTTCTGGATGCAGGACTGGTTTGGCTTCACGCGCAACAACTACGACAAGATTGGCCATTTCGCGCAGGGCTTTATTCCGGCTATCGTTGCACGCGAGGTGCTGATCCGCGTATTTGCATTGCGATCGAGAAAACTGGTGGCGTTTCTTTGCGTGGCGATTTGCCTCGCCGTGTCGTCAGCTTACGAACTGATCGAGTGGGGGGCCGCGCTTGCATTGGGGCAGGGCGCGGATGAGTTTCTTGGCACGCAAGGCGACCCTTGGGACACTCAATCCGACATGTTCCTGGCACTGATTGGTGCGATTTCTGCGTTACTGCTGCTATCCCGCTGGCATGACAGGCAGATTGCCGCCAGGGACGCTACATCTGCTTGAACAGGTGCACGTAGGCGCGGCTGACTGGCAGCTCATGCTTTCCCTCTTTCAACTTGACCAGTGTCCTGCCCATCACGTCGCGCTGGGTGGAGGCGATGCAGTTGACGTTGACAATGGTCGAGCGGTGAATCTGCCAGAAGTCATTCGGGTCCAGTGACGCGGAAAGTTCAGCCAGCGGCGTACGAATGAGTGATTCGCCGTCTTTCGTGTAGACGCTGACGTACTTGTCTTGCGCCTGTAGATACAGCACTTCATCGACCGGAATCTGCCGCACCACGTCACCGACCGAAGCGCGAATCCAGCGCAGAAATGCGCTCTTGTTGCCGGGCACAGCGGACGTCAGTTGTTTCAGCAGGCCGGCGACATCGGTCGGCACCTCGGCGGCGCCTAGCTTTTCCTTCAAACGTGCGATGGTGCGGGTAAGTCGATCATCCGCCACCGGCTTCAGCAGATAGTCCGCCACTTCGCGATCAAAGGCTTCAACTGCGTACTGGTCGTAAGCGGTAACGAATACGACATGTGTTTTCGCATCCAGCCGCGACGCCACCTCAAGACCCGTGAGGCCTGGCATGCGGATGTCAAGGAAAACGATAGCGGGACTTTCGTCATCGATCAGACGCAGCGCCTCCAGTCCGTTCTTGGCGATGCCGACGATGTTCAGTTCAGGCCAAAGCTCGGTGAGGCGATCGTTGAGATAGTTGGCAAGGTGTTGCTCATCGTCCGCAATGATTGCTGTTGGGGCGGTACTCATTTGTGGTCGCCAATGTGTTTTCTGTTAAGAGACAAACGCTAGTATTGGTGCGGCTCCCAGCCTATTTTTGGCTGGGAAGCCGCACGGGTGCTTGAGTTTCATCTTGAGATGCAGGCATGGGCAACGCAATGACAATCCGTGTGCCACACGGCGCATTCTCCTCAATACTGAAACGCGCCTTGCAGTCGAACAGTTTGTCGAGGCGCTCACGCACGTTCTTCAGGCCGATGCCGTTTGACGTTGCGCCGCTGAAGCCGAGCCCGGTGTCGACGACCAGAATGCGCAGCGTCTCGCTATCGCGCTGTGCGCGCAATTGAACCGTGCCGCCTTCGACCTTCGGCTCCAGCCCGTGCTTGATTGCGTTTTCCACCAGCGGCTGCAGCATCATCGAAGGCAGCGGCAGACCGGCCAGCTCCGCTGGCAGATCGACTTCCCAGCGCAGCCGGTCACCCATGCGAATCTGCAGAATGCCGAGGAAGTGCTTCATCAGTTCGAACTCTTCGCCCAGCGTCGTCTCCTGCCTGCGTGAATTGGCGAGTGACGCGCGCAGGTAGGCAATGAACTGCTCCAGCATGTACTTGGCCGTATCGGGCGCGGGATGAATCAGGCCGACCACATTGGCCAGTGTGTTGAACAGGAAGTGCGGCTCAATCTGCGCCTGCAGCGCGCGCAGGTCGGCCAGCATGGCTTCGCGCTCCATCATCGCCACTCGTTCGCTTTCGCGGGCGAGGCGCATTTCGGCCAGCAGGCTGCGCTCGCGCCAGAAATAAATCACTCCGATGATGACCGAGATGATGAAGCTGTTTACCGCGATGCCGACATACCAGCCGGGGCGGCTGAACCAGCCGGCGAACGACCAGCCAAAAATCGGCGACGCGAGGGCGATGCCGATAATGACGCCGGCGGTGGAAATAAGCGTGTAGTAGGCGACGGCAGTCCACTTGCCGCGCGAGCGCACCTGCGCCTCGATTGGCGTGAGGCTGCACAGCAGGAACAGAAAGTGGATGCAGTAGCCGATCAGGTTGGATACGACGAAGTTGATTTCCAGCATGCGCCAGGTAAGGCGGCCGGTGACCATCGCGGCGACGAGGAAAAAGGCGACCCCCAGCAGCGTGCTCCAGACGAAGGTATAGAGAAAATCGCGACCGAAGCTGTGGGGAAACCGGCGGAACCACGGAATGACTTCCAGCGGATGGAAGTGCTGCGAGCGCGCGATGACTTCCCGTTCCAGGCGCTCTTCTGCGGTCATGTCGAGTGGGTGTGCCGGCATGTTTGCAATCTTATCGCGAGAGTCCGTTGGAAATGGTCGTCACGTCCGGCATTTTGCGGTCCCTCCACCAGCGATAGATGAAGTAGCCGATGGCGGCAATGCCGATGGTCGCGATCAGAATCTTGATGGCACGCGCCCAGATGCAGATGAGCGCGATGCCCATGCCGAACGCGACCCATTGCACCCACCAATGGCCGGGGCTGGTGACCCAGTTAATAAAGGTGCACAAGCCGACCACGAACAGAAACGTGAAGGGAAAGGTCACTGCACGCAACAGGTGTTTAGGGGCTTTCAGCGGATTCATCGTGGTCTCCTCGGGAAAGGTGAGTCGGTGGCGCTATATTGCCGCGCTGGCTTGCCAGCGGAAGCGCAAAGCGACCGAGGGGCAAATTGACGCCGTCAGCTGCAGCTGCGGGCCGCGAGCGGTCTTTGCCTTATGCCGCATAAAAGTGACCGTGAAAGCAGTAGGGCACCCAGTACGGCAATCGAGCCAGCGCCAGCGGCCCGGCGGACAGGTTTTGCGCATCGAACACGCTGGCGAAACTCTGCTGGCGGCTGGCGTCGAATCCAACGCCAACCAGCCATCCCTCGCCTTCCCGGGTCGATCCCGGCTTGGGTACCATGACGTGCTCCTCCAGCGAGCAGTTGTCACCAAAGGAGTAGGTGTCGGTCTTTCCATTATCGATATCGAGGCGCATCAAGCCATTCAGTTCACCATCGCCATTGGCGCGATTGAGGCCGACCGGGTAGTAAAGATAGCGGTTGCGTTGAGCCACGAAGCGAGGGTCAACGCGCGGGAATTCGAGATTTTCGCTGCGCTCCGCGATTGAAATCCGGCCGCGATTCAAGTCGATGGACAGGAAAGCCGGCGTGGATGATGGCGACTGAGTCGCTTCGCCACGCATCATTTTCGGCATCCAGTCGTTCATCACGCCCAGGTCGGCACTTTTGACAAAATCTACCTTGATGACGTTGTTCGCCTCCCAGGCGTTGCCGAAATGGAACACCATGTACGGCGGCATTTCCAGTACGCGGCGCTTTGAGAAATCGGCCTTGTCCACCACCAGCACCTTGAGCGACTCCTGCGCATTCCACACCATGGCCTGGGCAAAGCCCTTGCCCGCACGCAGCGCATCGCGATTCAGGTTGATGGGCGGCAGCAGGAAAATCAGGTGGCGCTGCGATACCGCGAAATCGTGGACCATCGCGCCGGTCGGCGCATCGAACACGGCGTGTTTCAGCAGTTCGCCCTTGGGCGAGAGGTGATACAGCACCATTTTGCCCATCATGGTGCCGAAGTTCCAGAACGTGCCGTCGGCTTCCACTTTCGGGTGAGCGGAAAAAGGCATGCCCTTCAGTTCCGGCGACCAGGCGACCGTGCCGCGCGTTTCCAGCGTTTGCGGATCCAGCGAATAGGCCGAGCCGCCTTCCCACATGGCCAGCAGCCGGTCGCCCAGCAGGATGGCACTGGTGTTGGCGGTGTTGAGCGAATCTGAACTGCGGATAGGTGCCTTTGCCTTGATCGCGCTGCCGAAAGCCGGTAGCAGGAACTCGTTGGCTTCCTGCTCGGCCACAAACTTCGATGTGCGGACAAAGCGGGCGCGGTGCGAAACGCCCTGATCGGTGAACCGCCACGCATGCACAAGACCATCGCCATCGAACCAGTGCTCGTAGCGTTGAGTGCCGCGCTCGAACAGTCCCGGACCGTTGCGGTAAAACACGCCGCGCAATGCCGCCGGCACTTTTCCTTCGATCAGCGCGCTGTCGCAGGAAACATCCTGGCCCTGAAATCCGCGCAGCGGCGTGCGGTGCGGATTGGCGTTGAACAGCGGCTTGCTAGCATCTGAGGCGCCGGTTGAGGCATGCAGCAGCGCGCTGGGGGCAACACTGGCTGCAGCGGCCGCAGTGGCAGCGAGCGATTGGAAGAAATGGCGGCGGTCCATGTTTGGCTCCTAGCCCAGCTTGACGGTGATCGATTTGGAGTCCGGGCCGAACTTGAACTTGGCTTGTTCGTACGTCGGCGGGCCGAAATTGCCGGCCGCGTCGTTGCTGAAGCCGTAGGGCTCGATTGGCATGCCGACGGCGTTTGCATCGAGTCGCTTGTTGCTGTTGAGATCGTGGATTACCGAGACCGCGTAATCGCCCTCGGCCAGATTGAGAAACGAAACCTTGACCGTGCCGACTTGCGCTGCGGTCGCGGCAGAAGCGATGACCCCCTTGCGCAGCCAGCCTTCGGATTTGTTGAACAGTGCCACCATGACTTCGCCCTTGGCTTCGGCGATGCCGGAAATTTCCACATTCAAATCAGCGGCTTTGGCGTTAGTAAGCGCCAACAATGAGAATGCAAGGGCGGTGAGGGGAAGGGCAAAACGGTTTTTCATGCGAGCCTCCATCGGTGAGTGATGGAACGCATGATTGCCGTTCAGTCCGGTGGATTGGAGAAATTGCGACCAATCGCGCGGATGCCGTCGCCAATTGCAAAAGGCGTTCGCCAAAAGCTCAGGCGGCCAGCGATCAAAAAAAACGCCATGGCATTTCTGCCATGGCGGTCTAATAGCCGGTACAGGACGTGGGTTCCGAACCGGCTCCTCAGGGAGGGTGATTCACTTACTCTCGAAACTGTTACGGGCGAGGCGGCCTATCGGATGCCATCGCGTAGTGAATCATTGTTACTTGGTGACGATATCCCGATGCATCGGCGCCAATATGGCCAGCAGCTTGTTCTGCGCGCGGAACGGTACGTTGTTCTTGTCCATCGCCACTTGCAGTTGCTCGACCAGCGCGTTGAAGTTCTCGCGATTGATATTGAGGTTGGCGTGAATCGGCTTCATCTTCGCCCCCTTGTATTCGCAGGGACCGTTGAGGATGAAACAGAACTGATCGACCAGTTGCTCCTTGACGCGTTTCTGGTCGGAGTTCTCGAAGAAGGGCTTGGTGCGTGGGTCCTTCAGCAGATTGATCATGAAGTCATCCATGATTTTCACCAGCCCCGCCTTTTCGCCGAACTCCTTGAAGATGCCCGCGTCGTCGGTGATCTTCACGCCTTCCTGCGCATGCGCAGACGATGTGAGCGTGGCGCCGCCGACGACAATGCCAACGGCCGCAAACAGTATTCCCAGTTTTCGCAACATGTGTTTTCTCCGAAATTGACTAGAAGCCGACTTGCAGCGAGAGATATGTTCCCTTCTGCTTGTCCTTGATGACGATGTTGCCGAGGTTGGCGTAGGCCAGCGTCACCGATACATTTTTGGTCGGTGCCCAAGCGACGAACACGTCGTGCCAGTGGTCTTCCTTGAACGGCAGGTTGTCCGGCTTCTGGCGGAATTCGACGCCGACGGCGAGATCCTTGCGCAACAGCAGTGCGGCCGAGCCTTCGAACACGGCTTCGTATTTATCCTTGGCATTGGTGCCAAAACCGAGAATGCCGGTCTGGTTGGCTTTGGTGTAACGCAGCGTGCCATTCAGCAAAATACTCTGCGCGAGGTACAGCTTGGTCGCGGAAACGTAAAAGTCAGTGCCCTTGTCGCTCTTGATGCCGAGCGCGCGCAACAATGCACCGCGATCGTTTTCCTTGCGCTGAAAACCGATCGAGACTTGCGGCAGCAATGAATCCTGCTCCAGCACCGCATCGCCAAATAGCTTTACTTTCGCGCCGTAAACTTTTTGCGTGAAAGTGAAGCCGTTGCCCAGGCCGAGCAGTCCGCCGACTTCCTTGGTGTCGAACTTCTGCTGCGCGAACGAGAGTTCGACGCGATCGTAAAGCCCGACCAGTGCGCCGCCGGTGCGCAGCTCGTAATCATCAGCACGCACGTTGGTAAAGAAGGCATTGGCGCCAATCTGATCCCGGGTGCCGTAGCCGCCGATGATTGCCCACGGCGTGAGACCGCCACCGGCCGAGCCTTCAATATTGGTCACGCCGCCGGTCAGCAGCAGTTTGCTGCTGGAGGTGAAGCTGCTGGTTTGCGCCTGCGCGGCACATGCCAGCAGGCTGCCGCCAATGGCTGCGATGGCAAGTATTCGCTGCCGTGTCTTGTTGCCTTGAGTTACTGTCATGAACAGCCCTTTCCGAAATAAGCACGTCAAAAACAAACTGACCGGGCCATTACGCGACCTTCCAATAGGTGGATTGCAATCGGCGCAGAAATATTTTGCTGTTGTGAACTGGTTCACAACCTGGCGGCGCTTGGATCGGATCAAGCGCGAATCGCGTCGTGCTTCGCAATGTGCGGTACGTGTGCGCGACTGCGGCGGCCGGCTTCTCACGTTGAAGAGAAAACCGCTACAATTTGTGCATTAGCTTTCATGCGGGCGTCGTATAACGGCATTACCTGAGCTTCCCAAGCTCATGAAGAGGGTTCGACTCCCTTCGCCCGCTCCATCAACTTGATCACATCCTGGCCGCGCAAGCGTTTTTTTTGTGCGCGTCAAATCCGGATGTGCGGGCTATCGCGTAGTCAGCGCCATCGGCAATGTGCCGTGACCAATAATGGAGGCGTGATGAAACGGGGATGGATGATAGTGCTGTCGGTGTCGTGCTCGATCAGTGTCGGACATGCCACTGCGGCAGAGCCGGTGTTTGGCAAGGAAGGTTTGTTGGTCGATGCGCGAGGCATGACGTTGTATACCTACGATCCCGATATTGCCGGCAGTGGCCGCAGCAGCTGCAACGGCCCCTGTGCTGCGGTGTGGCCGCCGCTGAAAGTCGAGCCGGGCGACAAACCACAAAGCGATTTCAGCATCGTGACCCGCGACGACGGCGTCAGACAGTGGGCCTACAAGGGCAAAGCACTGTACCTCTGGGGTCGTGATACCAAACCCGGTGACGCGACGGGTGTCGCGGTGGAGAAGTGGAAGACGGTCAAACGTTGACCTGACTATCAAACTCCAGCATTGGTGCGGCATTCGGAGCGAAAATGCCCGGAATACCGCGCCATTGCTTGAGTTTTAGTTTTCAATCGGCATAAAATGCGGCCTCGCAGGGAGGCCGCTTTCCCAATCCGGCGCAGCGACGCTTAACTAAGGTCCGCTACCAATGCGGCGCGGGTTTCGTCTCCCAGCGTGGTGCTTGCGGCGTATTCCGTGTGATCGATGCCCATGGCGAGCGATACACCGTACTTCAGTGCAGCGGCCATTTCTTCGCTCAACTCGAAACGCAGAAAGTGCACCGATGACGTCTTGGTTTCATTTTCGCGTTCGAGATCTTCATCGGCAATCGCAAATGACTTTGCACAGCCTTCGACTTGCACCCAGGTTTTGTCTTCGATGCCCTTGAGTTTGGTCAGCGCAACGCGGCGCTCGTTCTCGTCATCGTATTCGATCAGCATCGTCGCCTTGAAATTGCGGCCGTCGGGAATCAGCGGGTTGTAGGCGTCGAGTTCGTCCTGGATGCCGCTTTCTTCGAACGTTTTTTCGATGCGCAGCATTTCCTGAATCTGGTATCGCACCGTGGTTTCGTCTTCAAACAGCAGGGTGACGTGTTCGCCGATGTGCACGGTGCGCAGGCGCTTGTGCGCGATCGCCCTGGCGCGAAATTCGGGGCGCGCCTTGGCATAGGCTTCGAGGGTCATCAAACTTTCGCGGGTGATTTTGTTCATGGTGGTGGCTGTCATTTCAATTTACTCCGGGAGTCCATAGGCCTTGCGTACGAGCGTGATTGGGTGCGCAAGTTTCGTCGATGATTTCGGTTGGTCTTTCTTCAGTTGCTCGATCCCCTGCTCGATGTGATGTCCGGCGAGCTGGCAATCGGAGCTGATGTAATCGGGCTCGGCGTCGGACATTTGCCGGAATACCGGCTTGCCGATCTTGAGCGAGATTTCGTGGAACTCTTTCTTCACGCCCCAGGTGCCAGCGTGGCCGGAGCAGCGCTCGACCGTGGTCACTTGGGTTTCGGGAACCATCTCCAGCATCTCTCGCGTCTTCTGGCCGACGTTCTGCACACGAGAGTGGCAGGGGATGTGATACGAGACCTTGCCCAGCGGCGACTTGAAATCGGTTTTCAACAAGCCGTCTTTCTGACGCGACACCAGATACTCGAACGGGTCCATCATCGCGGCCTTTACCGCCTGTACGTCGGCATCGTTCGGGAACATCAGCGGTAGTTCCTGCTTGAACATCAGCGTGCAGCTGGGGATGGGGGTGAGGATGCTGTAACCCTCGCGCGCCAGTTTCGCCAGCGATGGAATGTTCTTTTCCTTCAGAGCAGCCACCGATTCGAGATCGCCGAGTTCCAGCTTCGGCATACCGCAGCAGGCCTCCTTCTCGACGATGACGTAGGGAATATTGTTGTGCGCCAACACCTTCAGCAGGTCGTGGCCGAT
The DNA here is from genome assembly GCA_016790625.1 of Betaproteobacteria bacterium. GTDB lineage: Bacteria > Pseudomonadota > Gammaproteobacteria > Burkholderiales > Usitatibacteraceae > UKL13-2. The sequence continues at coordinate 18,538 of JAEUNB010000420.1, forward strand.
GCCGGGTTCGTTGTAGTTCACGTAGCAGGTTGAGAAGATCGCGACCTTGCCCTTGGTGCGCTGACCGTCCTGTACCGGTACCGCCGGACTGACCGCAGCGTTCGGGCGGAATTTTTTCGACGCGAATTCCGGCAGCCACGCGGTTTTGTGTACGCCCAATTGGCTTTCCATGATATTGCGCACGGCAGGCATTTTCGCTGTCGCATTGACGAACTGAACGACCACCGGAATCGTCGCCAGTTTGCCGTTGCGATCCGTTGACGAAAGATTGGTGTCGCGAAATTTGGTCGCCGTGCCCTGCTTGAACTGGATTGCCTTGGCGCGCAGCATCAAATGCGGGAAATCCAGATTCCACGGGTGCGGCGGAACGTACGGACATTTGGTCATGTAGCAGACGTCGCACAAATAGCACTGATCGACGACTTTCCAGTACATCTCCTTGGGCACGCCATCGACTTCCATGGTCGGGCTTTCGTCGACCAGGTCGAACAAAACCGGAAACGCATTGCACAGGCTGACGCAGCGGCGGCAGCCGTGACAAATATCGAATACGCGTTCCATCTCCTTCATGGCGGACTCGACCGAATAGAAATCGGGATTCTGCCAATCGATGGGATGACGCGTTGGGGCCTCTAGGCTGCCTTCTCTTGCGGACATGTTGATGCTCTCTTATTGACGCGGGGGCTTGAGAACCGGAACTTGGGACTTGAAGGTGACCGGGGCCAAACAATTGGCCCCGGTCGGTTGCTACTGTTTTGCGATGTAGCTTTTTTAAGATTTATGCAGCGACCAAACCGTCCAGCGCCTTCTGGAACTTGTTGGCATGCGAGCGCTCGGCCTTGGCGAGCGTTTCGAACCAGTCGGCGATCTCGTCGAATCCTTCGTCGCGCGCCGATTTGGCCATGCCCGGGTACATGTCGGTGTACTCGTGCGTTTCACCGGCGACGGCGGCCTTCAGGTTTTGCTCGGAGGTGCCGATCGGCAAATCGGTTGCCGGGTCGCCCACATGTGCCAGATAGTCGAGGTGGCCATGCGCGTGGCCGGTTTCGCCTTCCGCGGTATTGCGGAACAGCGAGGCAACTTCGGTGTGTCCTTCTACGTCGGCCTTGTTTGCGAAATACAGGTAGCGACGGTTTGCCTGCGACTCGCCTGCGAATGCGGCTTTCAGGTTGTCGTGGGTTTTGGTGCCTTTGAGTTTCATGGTGAATCTCCTCTTCAAAAAAACGTCAGACAGGCTCTGCACGTATTGCAGACACAAAGCTTACTGCGATTATGGTTATTATTCAAATTGATAGATTATATATTTTCAATAGTCATTGACTATTGACTTGGCTGTACCTCTTGCTGGAAAAAGCAAGAAGAAGTTCAGCGCCCGCGCGCGGCGGCGAGAAATTCGTCGAGCAGCGGCTTGCCGTCGAGCAATGAAGGGTCGTCGGGCGACATGAACTCGGGATGCCATTGCACGCCCACGACATAGCTTGGCCCCTGCCAGCGAATGGCTTCAACGATGTCGTCGTCAGTAGAACGTGCTTCGATCACCAGATCACGACCGACATCTTTTACCGCCTGATGGTGGATGGTGTTGATGGTCGCTTCGGTAACCTGCGGATATAGTGCCGCCAGTGCAGTCGAAGGGAGGATGCGCACGCGATGAAAATTGTTCTCGTAGTGCTGCCGGCACTGATGCTTGGTATCCGAGCCTGTTTGCACCGCGATATCCTGATACAGCGTTCCGCCGAAGGCAACGTTGATCAGCTGCATGCCCCGGCAGATACCCATCACCGGCTTCTTCCGCTGCATGAAGGCGCGCACCAGTTCGAGTTCATATACGTCGCGGATTCGGTCGCCCGACCATTCCGGCCGTAGTGGGGTCTCCCCATAACTTTCCGGTGCCACGTCGGCACCGCCCTGCAGCACGAGGCCGTCGAGATGATCGGCATAGTGATCAACATTCAGCCGGTCGGGTCCGTGCGGCGTTTCCTTGCTGATGGCCGGGATCATGAACGTCATCACATCGGCCGACATCACCCAATGCGCAACGCATTGCTCGACATATTGCAGGGTCTTGGTGGGCAACCATGCGCGTCCTGGCTCCGGATGCATCAGGCGTGCGGACAAACCAATTTTGAGTGGTGCAGTCACGAAGGTATTATGCCAAGCAAAATGAGTGATGCGGGTACTTGAGCCTTGTATTGAGAACGACGAAATGAGTGTGTTTGCGAAGAAAGTAATCGCCTGGCAGCAACGCGAAGGGCGTCATGGACTGCCGTGGCAGGGCACGAAGGATGCATACCGGGTTTGGCTGTCGGAAATCATGTTGCAGCAAACCCAGGTTGCTACGGTCATTCCTTATTTCGAACGCTTCCTGCAGCGCTTTCCCGATGTTGTTTCGCTTGCCAAGGCGCCGGAAGACGATGTGATGCAATTGTGGGCCGGACTGGGCTACTACGCACGCGCCCGGAACCTGCATCGTGCCGCAAAGCAGGTAGTCGAGCTTCACGGCGGCAAATTTCCGGATGACTTCGAGGCGATTCATGCGTTGCCTGGCGTGGGACGATCGACCGCGGCAGCAATCAGCGCGTTTGCCTTTGGCCAGCGCAAGCCGATTCTCGATGGCAACGTGAAGCGCGTTTTCGCGCGGCATTTTGGCGTCGGGGGCGACGTCAAATCCAAGGCGGTGGAAGATCAACTATGGCAAGTCGCCGAGCAGCAACTCCCAAAGTCAGATATCGAGACCTATACGCAAGGCCTGATGGATTTGGGCGCTACGCTGTGTAAACGCACCCAGCCGTCGTGCCTGCTGTGCCCGGTTGGCAAAACCTGTGTCGGATTCAAAGAGGGTCGAACCGAGGAGCTCCCTGGGAAGGGGCTACGCAAGGAGGTGCCGCATCGCGAAATGCGAATGCTGGTCATTCTCCACAAGGAGGACGTGCTGCTCGAGAAGCGTCCTCCAACCGGTATATGGGGCGGGCTGTGGTGTTTGCCCGAAGCTCCAATGGAGAAGGACTCTGTTGACACGCTGGCGAGGAAATACCGCTTGAAAGGCCGAATCGCACGCGAGCTGGATCGAGTCGAGCACGGATTCACGCACTATTCGCTAACCATTTTCCCAATTCAGATCGAAGTAAAAAAGGTCGACTTGGCGGCGATGGAGCCCGGCCTAATGTGGATAGACATTCGCGAGGCAGGTAACGCTGCAGTGCCGGCACCAGTAAAACGGATTCTCGAAACCTTGCGGCGATGAGGCTAAGCGATCAAGCGTTGATCCGTCAGGAAACGATGCAGGATTTCCAGCCGCATGCGTGCGTCGGTTAGTTCAAGCATTTTCTGCTTCACGGCATTGTTAAACGGCATCAGCTCGGTAATGCGGAAGCCGACCCAGTTGGCATCATCGAACCGGCTTGCAGGCACATGCTCCGAAGCCGTCTGAGTCAGCACCTTGCGCAGGAACGCGGCGCAAGGTGGCAATTCCGCGCAATCAGCAGGCAGGTCGTCGGGGATGGGTGAAATCTGCCCAATGATCAAACCGGTTTTGGTTACTGTCTGGCTCTCGACTTTGAAGCGCGCTTCACCGCGAACGCGAATCTGCAAGATGCCTAGCTCCTGCATGTCCCATTCGCTGATCCGCGCCAAAGTTCCCACCGATTCGGAATCTGCCGGTTCGCCGACTTCGCTGCCCTGGCGAATCAGCACGACGCCGAACGGCGCACTATTTTTCAGGCACGCCTTTGCCATGTCCATATAGCGCTGCTCGAATATCCGTAGCGACATGATGCCGCCCGGAAACAGGATGGACCCCAACGGAAAAAGTGGTAGCTGTGCCGAAGGTACGGGGCGTGGG
>JAEUNB010000402.1 GCA_016790625.1 Betaproteobacteria bacterium
TGCGGCCGATCAGCGCCTGCAATTGCGCGGGATACGATTCGCCCGGCGATGCGCCGGTGCCGAAGGTGAGGCTGTCGCCGAACGCCAGCACCACATCGTTCTGCGCCAGTGGCGTGACGCGCGGCATCTTTCCGCACGCGGTGAGCAGCAGCAGGACGATGAAGAGGGAAATGAGTCGTTTCATGCGCCAAGCTTAACGCAGAAACCCCACAAGGGCACTGCCCGGAAAACCAATAAACACGGGCATCTCCAAGGCATGTGCCCGGGGAGCCGCGCCAGTGCTGGAGTCTGGGCCGATGCCCTGCCGGCGTTTTGCCGCCGCTTTGTGGCAAAGTACGCGCACTTTCATTCGGCACGAAAATAAAATCGCCATGTACATCAGCCTGTTCGACATGTTCAAGATCGGTATCGGCCCTTCCAGTTCGCACACGGTCGGGCCAATGCGTGCGGCGCGACGCTTTCTGTTCGAGATGCCGGAGGCCGATTTTGCGCGCATTCATCGAGTCGAGGTGGAGCTGTACGGTTCGCTGGCGCATACCGGCCACGGCCACGGCACCGATGTCGCGATCCTGCTGGGGCTGGAAGGCGAAGTGCCGGACCAGATCGATACGACCTCGGTACCCGCGCGAGTACATGCGATTCGCGCGGCGCGCGAAGTGGTGCTGCTCGGCAAACGCAAAGTCCATTTCGATCCCGACCGCGAGCTGATCTTCAATCGCGTCGATTTGCTGCCGGTGCATTCCAACGGCATGCGCTTCGCCGCCTTTGATGCCGACAACAAACTGCTGGCGGAGCGCGAGCTGTATTCCATCGGCGGCGGCTTCGTGGTCGATACTGATGAGGCCTTCGTCGGCAGCCCGCGCGGCGTGGAGCAGAAGGTGCCGCATCACTTCGAGACCATGGCCGAGTTGCTGGAGATGGCGAAATCGGCGGGCAAGCCGATGCACGAACTGCTGATGGCCAATGAATCGGTCCTGCATGGGGAAGCCGAGACGCGTGCATTCATCACACAGGTCAGCGCGGTGATGTCGGAATGCATCGACCGCGGCATGAGCACCGAAGGCATGCTGCCCGGCGGGCTCAAGGTCAACCGACGCGCCAAGGGCATCGCTGATCGTTTGCGCAAGGCCGATTCGCATTCCAGCGAAGGCGCGATGAATTGGGTGAGTGCTTATGCCATCGCCGTCAACGAAGAGAATGCTGCTGGCGGGCGCGTGGTAACCGCGCCAACCAACGGCGCGGCCGGCGTGGTGCCGGCAGTGCTGCGCTATTACCAGGATTTTCGCGATGCGACGCCGGAAGGCCTTGAGCGCTTCATGCTCGCCGCCGCAGCAGTAGGCGCGCTGTGCAAACGCAACGCCTCAATTTCCGGCGCAGAAGTCGGTTGCCAGGGTGAAGTGGGATCAGCTGCGGCGATGGCAGCAGGTGGCTTGGCCGCAGCTCTGGGTGCAAGCAATGAACAGATCGAGAATGCTGCTGAAATCGCGCTCGAACATCACCTCGGCATGACCTGCGATCCCATTGGCGGGCTGGTGCAGATTCCCTGCATCGAACGCAACGCCATGGGGGCGATCAAGGCCATCAACGCCTGCTCACTCGCCATGCTGGGCGACGGCTCGCATATGGTCACGCTTGATCAAGCCATTGAAACCATGCGTCGCACCGGCTCCGATATGCAGAGCAAGTACAAGGAGACGTCGCTGGGGGGGTTGGCGATTACGGTTTCGGTGAGGCAGGTGGAGTGCTAACCCTAGTACCCTATTGCAAATCTGGAGGTATCAGTGCGCACACATCTTGAGTTTCGGTCCAATGCTTTTCCGGCACAGGACGGCGAAGATGAGTTGGTTAATCCGGGCCGTTGGGGGAAGTTGCTCGCAGACTATCTAAGAGCGGAACTAGATCTGGTCAATCTTTCAGGCGGTGAACCCTTTGCCGAAGACTGGGGTTGGTTGGTGCCGATTGACAATGAGGAGTTTGACCTTTGGGTCGGGTGTGGCAACTACGAAGAGTATGCCGACGGATTTCTTTGCTTCATTGAGCCGAGCAAACCGTTTGTACGAAAGTTCTTTCGAAAAATCGAAACAACCAAAAGAGTTGAGCAGGTAGCTGTAGCGTTAGAGACGGCGCTTCGCAAACACTCGGACGTGCGAGATTTGAAATGGTGGACCGACGTTGGTCGCGACTAGACCAATCTGAGTTTTGGACCATGCGGCTCAAGCAGCTGTACTTGTTAGATAGAGCGTTGTCGAAATTCGAACGGCTTCTCCGCCGTTGATTAACTGCAAGCCTGTATCGGTAACTCCCCTCGCCATTAGCGAAAACGCGTCGTTGATATTCGTCACCAGCTCAATCGCAATGAAATTGCGCCCATCGTTCGGCGCGAAGCACACCGTTTGACGGCATGCTTCGCTGGCCTCAATGCGTACCTGATGCGTCGCGTAACTTAGCGTGGCGACCCGATTCCAGCCGGTAAAACAGTTGTCCACCGTCCAGCCATCGACTACGCTTGGTTGGCGGAAGTCGGCCTCCGGCGGTACAGCAATCCGTTCCGTCGGCAACTTGTCCGGCCCCATTGCCCACATCGCTTGCCATTCCGCTTGCAGTAGCGTGGACCGATCAATGGGGAAGAAGGGATGAAAGCCCAACCCCGCCGGCATGAGTCGGGGATCGGTGTTACGCAGCGAGAGCGTGATGTGCAGCGCATCGTCGACTAGTTCGATGACTTCTCGCGCCTCGCAGGCAAAAGGCCAGTCGGCATCCGCCGCGTGAACCAGCGCCAGTGTCACCGCACTGTCGGACTGTGATTCAACTTGCCATTCGCGCTGCCAGCCGAAGCCGTGCAGGGCGTGAGGTTCCGGCGGCGCATTGGCTCGCAGCTGAAAAGTCTCTCCGTTGGCGAACAATTTGCCGTGGCCGATACGGTTCGAGTACGGTACCAGCGGATAGAAACCCATCTGCCGCACCAGCGAATCGCGAATGACCGTGTCCGGTGCGGGCCGCAGGATGTGGTACCCACGCCATGTGAATTGCGCGATCGATCCGCCGATCTTCGGGCAGATGATTGCTGCACTGTCCCCATGCGTGAGTTGCAGGATCATGGTTGAGAGACGCTATTCGTCGCGGGTGTTGAATTCACCGAGGAATGGTTCTACTGGCATCTTTCGCGCGGCGTAGCCCAATTGCCGTACCGGGTCGATCCCGGCTTTGGTCAGGTTGTTCCAGAAGTCATCCGAGCTGTACTGGGCGGGGCGGAATTGACGCGCACCGGGAAAGTTCCAGTCGTGCCACGGCCGGTTGCGGTCGATATGTGGCCCGATTACCGAATTGAGAATGATGACCTTGCCCACGGTTTCGATCACACCTTTGCTGATGCTGCCAGCGGGTGATTCCACACTCGCCTGCACATCGCTGGCGCCTAGCGAGCATGAATAGCCGGGGATGCTGGGCACCGCGCCGTAAGGCGTGCAGCGTTGACCGCGAAACCACTGCCGGCCGAGATGGAATTTACCGGCCAGCGCATTGGGCGTGCTGTCATGAGTGAACTTGCACTCGTTGAAGACAAAGCCGAATTTCGCATCGACGTGAGTGCTGGGCGCGGCGATGTAGGAATAATTCTTCAGCGCACCGCGCGATTTGATTTCGCTTTTGAGAAAGTAGGCAGTACCGTCGCCAAAGATGAAGTCGGTGTCACCCTCGATGTACGAATGATGGAAGAAGCTGCGTATCAACTTGCCTGGCGTGCCGGCAGTGAGATAAAGCGTGTCCTGGAAACCGAGGAAACGCACGTTCTCGAACTGCACCCTGTCTGCACCATCGACCGTCAGTGCGACAGCCTGGTTGAAAGTCTGCACCAACTGTGTGGTAATGGCCGCCGGTGTTTGCGTCACGGTATCGCCACGGTTCCACGCGTTTTCGAAGGTGATGTTCTTCGCCTGGAACCCTGCATTGCGTATCCAGGCGATGGTCGAGCCGGGTGTGCTCACCGTGGGTTTGTCCTTAAGCGAATCGAACATCGCGACGATGGACGGATGCGCATCCTTGAACTGCGCGCCGAAATTGCGCGCGTAGGTTTCTCCCGATGTGCCGGCGTTGAGGTCGGCGACGATGCGTGTTTTCGCGGCATCCGCTTCGATGCCATAAAGCGTGATCGGCGCCGGCGAGGGGGGTACATACAGCAGTTCGCGATAAGTACCCGGTTTAATCTGGATGTATTGACGAGCGGTACGGCCAGTCATGGCGGCATCGGTGATGGCCTGGTTGATGGCGGCCTGCGCGGTGGCGAAAGTCTTTCTGTCACCAGTCTTGGCGCTGGCATCGACGATATAGTCGGGTTTGAGATCAGTGCCCGTCGCGATCGTGTCTTTCAGCGGATCCCATGAATCAACGGTCTCCCGGCCAATGGTGCCGGTGTACTTCAGTACTTCGTTGTAGCTATAGCGCTCTGCCTGAGCTGTCGTCAATTGCGGGCGGTGGGGATTGGGATTGGAGTCAGAGGCCGCGCGTTCCGGGAATGGGGCAAAGCGCAACTCGCAGTTGATACCTTCGCCTGCAGTTGACGCGCCGGTTAGCGCGACGTTCTCACCGGTGGGTACCGGCGATACCGGGCCGGGACCAAGCGCCAATTTGGCGTGCGCGATTTGCAGCACCGGATTGCCATCGATGACGACATTGTCGAGTCGCGCAGCAATGGGATGCAGCGCATCGTATCCACTTATGATGATGCGGCCCGGCATAAGGCTGCGCACGCCTTCAAACGCGATATCGCGATAGAGCGGAATGCGGTTGCCGGTGGCCTTGGGGTCGTAGCGGGTATTGAGTTCAATCGGTGCACGCACATTGCGCAGGCACACGTTCCGATAGCGCACATCGCCTACTTCGCCGCCGCGCGAAACATCGCTCTTGATGCGCAGCCCGGATGTGGCGCCGTCCATGCTGAGATTGTCGACCAGCACATTGCGCACACCACCATCGGTCTCGCTGCCGATCGACATGCCATGGCCGTTGTAGAAATGATTGTTGAGTACCGAGATGTTTTCCGTGCGCCCCTTGCTACCAGCCTTGATGGCGATATTGTCGTCGCCGGTGCGGATGAAGCTGTGGGCGATGGTGATATTGCGCGATGAGATTGGATCGATACCGTCGGTGTTGCGCGCATCGTGTGGCGTGTCGATTTTGATGCCCCAGATGGTCGCGCCATCGACCTGGCTCAGTACCACATGGAAGTTGGGCGAGTTGCGCAGCGTGACGCCGTGCATCGTGAACTCGCGCGATTGGTTCACTTCAATCAGTCGCGGTACATTTTGTTTGGCGCGTTCTTTCTGCGCGCGGCGAGCAAGTTGCCACCAGGTTTCGGTTTTGCCATCCATCAACTGGCCACCGCGTCCGTCGATGATACCTTCGCCCATGATGCCGCTGCCCTCAATGCGGTCCGCGCTGATGAAAGGCCTGCAACCCTTGCCCGATTGATCGATGGTGCCGCATGTTTTCTGGCCGTGATCATAGTCGCGGGGATGCGTACTTGCGTAAAGCGTGACGCCGCCATCAACCTGCAGCGTCACGCCACTTTTCAGGTTGAGTGGGCCGCTGGTGAAAGCATTTTTCTCCACCCCCGGTGCAAGGCGAACGGTCTTGCCTGCAGGGCAATCATCGATGGCGCGTTGGATGCGCGCAGCGTCGTCGCCGCGCGCTGCGGGTGCAGATGCGCGCGCGACCACGGCAGCACAAACTGGTGGGGCTTTAGGCTCGATGACCTTGCGTGCATCCTGTGCCACCGCCAGATTTGCAACTGCCATGCCAGCAATCAGGTACAGCGAATGCTTCATCGTGCGGTCCCTTTGCTGCTGTCAACATGAGCGGCTAACGCAGGTACTGCCTGAGCGATCTCCCGTGTCACCATGCGCGCAAACAAAGTCGCGCCCTTGGCGCCGAGGTGCGTGTAGTCGAAACGCGACTTTGGTGCACCATTCGGTTCGGCTTTGGCGTTGTCCTGGGTTGTTGCCGGGGAAGAAACAGGCTTGGCAGGTGGCGGCTCCTCGGCAAGTGTGTCTGCCTCGGCAGATCCCATCGCCGACACGGCAGCCGCGCTGTCGGCATTCAAGTCGAGCAATGCGGTCTTGCTCGTCTGTGCAACACGTCGTGTCGCGTCGGCCCAGGGCTCCAGATCGTTGCGCAGCACACCATCGCGAAAAGTGCGCCGGGTAAGCGGAGTCACCAGTACCGGAACGGCGCCTGCCTGTTTCACCTCTGCAACATAGCGCGCCATGTTGACCGGGAACTCGGTGGCGAGGTCCGTGGACCTTCCGGGTTTGCCGGGTTGATCGTTGTGACCGAACTGAATCAGTACATAGGTCGAGGCAAATTTTTCGGGACCAGCAAGCCTTGCCATCATCTGGTCCCAGAGGCCTTCAGCGCGAAAGCTGCCGGAGCTGCGGCCACCGCGAGCGAGGTTGATGCAGCTGACGTTGGCCCTGAACATGCCACACAAGGCATCGCCGTAGCCGGTGCGTGTGGCGATGGTCGAATCGCCGACGAGGATGACGCGGACGCGCGGTAGTTCGGTCTGCGAATGGTTCCCTGCGGTCGAGCAGGATGTCACGGTAATTGCAGCCGCTGCGCAAAGGAGGTTTCGTCGGTTCATTTGAATATGGCTTTGGGCAGATTTTGAATCGATTGGGAAAGTGACGCTACAAAGAAAATCGCCGCCCGGAAACGACATGCTTCCGGGCGGCGAAGGTGGTACAGCAGTTGTTGCCGAACGTCGGTATCAGAACTTGTAGCGCGCGCCGAACAGATATTCGCGTCCGGTAACGTGATAAACCACTGAACTGTTGCGTGCGCGGCTGATGAACTGGTCGTTCGCCTGATTGGTCAGGTTCACACCTTCCAGCGTGAATTCCAGGTTGTCGCTGTACTTGTACGACATCGAGGCATCGACGTTCTTCGAGCTGTTCTTGCCTTCCACGTCGTTGTTGTTTTGCCCCGGTACGCGGGTCAGGAACGCCTTGCGATAGGACTGCGATACGCGGGCACTGAACTTGCCATCGTCGTAGTACAGCGTCGCGTTCCACGCCTTCGGCGACAGGTTCAACAAATCGTCGGTGATGGTAGCGGTGCTGGTTGGCGAGATCAGATAGTCGATCTTCGACTTGACGAAGGTGTAGTTCAGCAGCGTGCCGAAGTTCTTGAAGTTACCTGGCAAGAAGGTGAAAGGCTGCTGGTAGTTCAACTCGAA
>JAEUNB010000419.1 GCA_016790625.1 Betaproteobacteria bacterium
TATGCAATTATCCGAACTGAAACTGAAGCACGTCTCCGAACTGGTCGAGATGGCCAACCAACTCGAGCTCGAAGGCGCCAATCGCCTGAGAAAGCAGGAGCTGATCTTCGCCCTGCTGAAGCATCAGGCGAAAAAGGGCGAAGCGATTTTTGGCGACGGCACGCTGGAAGTGCTGCAGGACGGCTTCGGATTCCTGCGCTCACCCGATATTTCCTATCTCGCGGGGCCTGACGACATTTATGTCAGCCCCTCGCAGATTCGCCGTTTCAATCTCCACACTGGCGACACCATCGAAGGTGAAATCCGTACCCCCAAGGAAGGCGAACGTTACTTCGCGCTGGTCAAGGTGGATAAGGTTAACGGCGAGCCACCTGAAGCCGCCAAGAACAAGATTCTGTTTGAAAATCTGACCGCGCTTTTCCCCGACAAGCCATTCACGCTGGAACGCGATATCAAGTCGGACGAGAACATTACCGGCCGCGTTATCGATATCATTGCCCCGATCGGCAAGGGCCAGCGCGGCCTGCTGGTGGCTTCACCCAAATCCGGCAAGACCGTGATGCTGCAACACATCGCGCATGCCATCACGTCGAACCATCCCGACATCACGTTGATCGTGCTGTTGATCGATGAGCGCCCGGAGGAAGTGACGGAAATGCAGCGCACGGTGAAAGGCGAGGTAGTTTCATCGACCTTCGACGAGCCTGCCACACGCCATGTGCAAGTCGCTGAGATGGTTATCGAGAAGGCCAAGCGCCTGGTTGAGCACAAGCGCGATGTGGTGATCCTGCTGGACTCGATCACCCGCTTGGCGCGCGCCTACAATACCGTGGTGCCCGCATCCGGCAAAGTACTGACCGGCGGCGTTGACGCCAATGCCTTGCAGCGCCCGAAGCGTTTCTTCGGCGCAGCGCGCAATATTGAGGAAGGTGGCTCGCTGACCATTATTGCGACTGCGCTCATTGACACCGGCTCGCGCATGGACGATGTGATCTACGAAGAGTTCAAGGGTACCGGCAATATGGAAGTCCACCTTGATCGCCGCGCCGCTGAAAAGCGTGTCTATCCGGCGATCAACGTCAACCGTTCCGGCACGCGCAAGGAAGAAATGCTGATCAAGCCCGACCTGCTGCAGAAAGTCTGGGTGTTGCGCAAGATGATGTACAGCATGGACGAACTGGAAGCGACCGAATTCCTGATCGACAAGCTCAAAGCCACCAAAAACAACGCCGAGTTTTTCGACTCGATGAAAAAAGGCGGTTGATTGCCGCCTACGGCAGAAGTCAGCGGCTGTGCCGGGCGTTCAAACCTTGCGCAGTTTCGAGTCGATCATGACCTTGGGCACGCCATCGCGCTGCTTGATGCCGGTGACCAGCGACATTTTCCACGGCTTGCTGCCCACCGACATGCCGATCGTCCGCCGCTGATCCGACGGCAGATAGCTGTCAAGTTCGGCCAATTCATTGAACTCCTGGCAAACGCGCTCCAGCTTGCGTTGTATCAGTGCGAATGAAGGCTCGGACAATTCGCGCATTTCCAGCCGGAACATGCCGCCTGCCGCGACAAAATCCCCTTCCAGAAAATCGCCGATCACGCGATTGCCATGTACCTGCCTGATCGGGCCATCGTTACGCAAGCGCATCGTCCGGGGAATCAGCAATCGAACGCGATCACCCGGCAACAGCATGATCAGCCCCAGATGGTCCAGCTTTGCCAACAACGCAATCACCTCCGGTTTCTCGATTTCGTAGCGTTCGAGAATATCCGGCACATGCCACTCGTTGAGCACCAGGTAAAAAACCCCCAACAGGCGCGCATCGCCCGCCAGCGCTGCCTCCTGCTCGATGGTCAATTCCTGGGTTTGCGCCGACTGGCTGCGCGCGACCTTGGTGACCTCAAACAGGTCGACATCGAGACAACCGCAGATTTCCTCCAGCCGCTTCAGCGTCAACGCCTCCTTGGCAAAAAGGCGCTTGATGCTGGCCTCGGATAGCCCTAACGACTGGCCCAGATCGCGGTAGGTCATGCCCCGTGCGCGCAGCAGGCGTTTGAGGGCATCGACCAGCAGCGACGTTTGGCCTTGGGAGCGGGAGGACTTATTGGTCATAAAATTCGACTCGAAGGATAATATTTTAATACCGACTCAAATTCGGATTGCCTTTGGCTGGCGAACAAGGAAAATCCGTTCCCTGCCTCTAGCGTTACATAAAAAAACATCGCCGGTCCCTGTGCTTATGCCTCGGACCGGCGATTTCATTTTAGCGGTTCCATTGCCACCATTCAGTACTTGATCCTCCCACCCGGACCAATCATGGTCACATCGGCAAAATCTGACCCCCGCCGACCTGCGCCGGCAAAATTGATGGTAAAGCCGCCGAGATCGACGTCCCGCATCCCTTCCAGGGCCGCTTGCAGACTCGCGCGAGTCGGGTTCGGTCCGGCGCGGCGCAACCCTTCGGCCAGGGCCTTGGCCGCCAAATAGCCCTCCATGCTGAGAAACGAGGGCTGCGACTTGGGCGCAAATTCCTTCAACGCCTTGGCGTACTCATTGACCACAGGCACCGACTGCACCTGTGGCAACGGCACAACGCGCGACACCTCCAGTCCGCGCGACAGATCGCCCAGCTCCTTGTGCAAAGACGCAACATCAATTGACGACAGGTGATTGAAACGCGGCGCCTGTCCGCGCTTTTTCATTTGCCGAACAAATTCCGCACAGGCTTCCAGCGTGCACGCCATCACGACGGCCTGCGGATTGGTCGCCGCGATTTTTGCTACCGCGTCATCGACCTTCACGCCGTTTCTTTCATAGGTGCCTTGTCCGGCCAAGCTCAGCTTCCTCGCCGCCAGCGCTTTTTGCAGGCCCGCGAGCACGTCCTTGCCGAAGTCGTCGTTCTGGAAAAAGATCGCGAACTTGCTCAGCGCCTGCGCAGTGCCCTGAGCGACGATCTTTTCCACTTCCATCTGGTAACTTGCTCGAACAAAGAAAAGGTTGGGATGGCTGCGATGTGCCTCCGATCCGGTCACCGCGCCGACCAGTGGAATCTTCTTTTCGCGAACAATCGGCAACGCCACATTGACCGGGGCATCGCCAAAATAGCCGAACAAGGCGATCGCTTTTTCCTGGTCGATCAGCACCTTGGTATTTTCCGCCACTAGCTCTGGCAAATAGCCATCATCCAATGTGTTCAGCAACAGTTTGCGCCCACTCACGCCGCCTTTTTTATTGACGGCCTCGAAGTAGGCCTGCGCGCCCTCCATGAACTCCTTGACCGAACTGGACGTGCGTCCGGTATAACCAGCCGATTGGCCGATGACTATTTCGCTCTGAGCCAGAACCAGCGGCGCGCAAAGGCTGGCCATCAGACCCAGCCAAACACCCCGAAACCCGACGCGTACTGTGATCGTCATAGTGTTCTCCGTTCCGCCATCGCTGGATATTGAGCCCGCCGTGCGCCATCAAAGGCGGCTAAGTGTTGCCAAGCCGTGTCCAGAGTCATTTTCCCGGCCCTGCGGGACTTTGCCTTTTCCTGCAATCTACGGCATAATTCTCGATTCTTCAAACACTTGTTCGCATAGAGGTGTCCTTTAAGTGCACCCTTTACGGAAAGAAAGGTAAGTCCGCATGAAAGCCAATACTCATCCCGAATACCACGACGTGATTTTCTTCGACTCGTCCTGTGACTTCAAATTTTTGACCCGCTCCACCGTCGAGACCAAGGGCCGCGAAAAAATGAAGTGGACCGATGGCAAGGAATATCCCGTTATCCGCATCGAAGTTTCCTCGGAATCGCATCCGTTCTACACCGGCAAGCACAAGATCATGGATACCGCCGGCCGTATCGACAAATTCCGTCAGCGCCACGCCCGTACCACCGGCGTCAAGGCCGCAGCAAAAGAATAGTCAGTACCGTTTTTCTGCAAAAGGGCAGCGCAAGCTGCCCTTTTTGTTTTTTGTAGGCCATATGGTCCGGCAAATCGGCACCAACGTCGCGGCGTAAAATATCAAACAAGATGATCTCAAGCCTGCGCCAGCCCATCGTTTTTGACGGTACCAGCACGCCAGTCAAGACGGCCCTGTTCATGATTATCTGCGCAGCCTGGATCGTTCCCGGCCTGATCGGACACGATCCGTGGAAACCCGACGAGGCCATGGTATTCGGCGTCATCCACTCGATATTACGCAACGGCACATGGCTGATACCCACCATCGCCGGCGCACCCGCACACGACTATCCGCCGTTCTACCATTGGGTCGCCGCAGCCAGCGCGAAGCTGCTTTCTCCGTTGCTGTCAGTGCATGATGCGTCGCGGCTGGCCAGCGGTCTGTTCATGGCAATCACCCTGGTCTTCACCCACCGGACCGCCAAGCGCCTGTTCGACGAACGCGCCGGTCGCGTGGCGGTGTTGCTGCTGATTGGTTGTCTCGGTCTTTTGGTCAGAGGCCACGAAATGAATCCGGAGCTTGCAGGGCTTGCCGGTTTGTCGGTCGCGCTTTACGGCATGACCCGCATCCGCTCTGAACCGACCAAGGGTGGCGTGACCACAGGCCTCGGCGCCGGCGTCATCGCGATGTCAATAGGCATTGTGCCGGCATTACTGCCGCCCCTGGCGGCGATCTTGATGATGGCGATACTGAAGGACTGGGGCAATCGCGCGTTCTCGCGCGGCATCGCCATTGCAACACTGGTGTCCATACCCTTCATGCTGATTTTCCCACTGCTGCTCATGCTTGCGGGACAAGCGTCGCTGTCGCCCTGGCTCGGTGCAATCTTCGGCATCCCGCTGATCGACGGCGACGGCCGTCGCGGCATCGAGCTCACCTACTTCATCGGCCTGCTGCCCTGGTATGGTTTGCCTGCGCTGCCGTTCGCGATCTGGCTGTGGTGGAAAGATCGCGCCAAACTGCGTGAACGTGTCGAGCTCGCGCTGCCTCTCGCCGCTTTTCTCGCCACCTTGCTGCTGCTTTCCTTCACGCGGCGCGCCAGCGACGCTGTGGCCGTGGCACTGTTGGTCCCGCTGGCCCTGGCTGCGGCCAATACACTGGATCGACTGCCGCGTGGACTGGCCAGCTTCCTTGACTGGTTCGGACTGGTTTTTTTCGGCCTGGCGGCAATCGCCGCCTGGCTGTACTGGACCGCAGCGATGACAGGGTTTCCTGCCGGCGCGGCACGTGCGGTCGCACGCCAGGCACCGGGCTTCACCTTCTCGTTCCAGTTAATTCCATTCCTCATCGCTCTGATACTGACGCTGATCTGGGCCTATGCGGTGGTCCGCGCCCATCGCAACAATCGCCGTGCCATCGTCAACTGGGCGGCCGGCATCACGATGATCTGGGTACTGCCCAATCTGCTGGCGCTGCCGGCTTTCGATCATGTGCGCAGCTACCGCGGCGTCAGTGCGCAGCTGGCGTCGCAGATCCCCGCTCAGCGCAATTGTGTCGCTTCCATCGGACTTGGCGACGCGCAGCGGGCGTTGCTCGATTACTTTGCCGGCCTGCGCTTTATTCCAGCGGGCACTACCGGCAGTCACTGCGAATGGCTTTTGACACAAGGCACACGCGATCGTGTGCCCTATGTGCCTGAGGTAAATGAGACGTGGGCCAAAGTCTGGGAGGGCGCACGTCCTGGCGACAACTCAGAGCGACTTCGCCTCTATAAGCGTCAGCCATTGGAAGTCAGTCAAGCCCATCCGCCGTCTTTGGCCAGCTCGCTTTAAGCAGACGCGACAGCGCACGGTCCGCCAGCAGCTTGCCGCCGGTCTGACAGGTCGGGCAATAGTTGCTCTCGTTGTCGGCATGGACAATCCGCTGCACCAGCGAGCCGCAGACTGGACACGGCTGTTTGAATTTGCCGTGCACCGCCATCTCGGGATGGAACGCGGTAACTTTTTCCGGGAACGCGTTTTCGCTTTCCTTGCGCAGGCGCGCCAGCCATTCGCTCAACACCTCGCGCGTGGCTTCATGCAATCGCGCCACATCGGCTTCGGCCAACTTTTGGCTCAACGCCAGCGGCGACAAACGCGCGCGATGCAGGATCTCGTCGGAGTAACTATTGCCGATGCCGCTGAATGATCGCGGATCGGTCAGCGCGCGTTTCAGCGTGTGGTTTTCATGCTGCAATCGCACGGCAAACTGTTCCAGCGTGCAGGTCAACGGATCAATGCCGCCGGGATCGTGCGCCATCAGCGCAGCGCGTCCACGCACCAGATGAATCGAAGCGCGCCGCTTGGTGCCGGCTTCGGTCAGCATCAGCGTACCGCGATCAAACTCAAATCGCGCCAGCACGATCTTGTTCATCGGCACCTTGCTGCCGGCAGGAAACCATTTCAAGCGGCCGGCGATCATCAGGTGAACGACCGCAAACAGTTCATCCTCAAACGCGAACACGATGCGCTTGCCGAGCCGCTCGGTAGCCAGCAATCGCCTGCCCTCGAACGCCGTCACCGATGGCTCCACCGTGCGCAAAACAAAAATACTGGGCAGCAGGATTCTCGTGAGCGTGGCGCCGGCAAGCTCGCGCTCGATGCTTTCGCAGTAAACGGCGAGGTCCGGAAGTTCAGGCATAAAACTCCAGCAGTGGCGGGGATTTCAGGACAATAATGCCCGTAAAGCCGCACCAGTGCTTGATTTTGATGATTTTTCGCTATGAGGCGGCCAGTTGCTCATCGAGCATTTCAATCCAGTGCCGCACTGGCACTTTTCCATCGAGCCCGCTCTCCAGATGCGCCATGCACGCCACGTTGGCGCTGGCAATCACCGCAGGTGAGCCCGACGTCAGCGCCGCGATCTTGTTACCGCGCAGCTGCTTCGACAGTTCCGGCTGCAGGATGGAATAGGTGCCGGCGGATCCGCAGCAAAGGTGGCCATCCGGTACGGCCGTCAGTTCAAATCCCGCGTCGCGCAACAGGCCTTCGACCACGCCACGAATCTTGAGGCCGTGCTGCAGCGTGCATGGCGAATGAAAGGCCACGCGCGAAGGTGGTGTCGATGCGCGCAGCAACGGCGACAGCCGCTCCTGCTCGGCGGCCACCACCTGGCTCACATCGCGGAACAGCGCCGAAATCTTGGCCGCCTTAGCGGCATACACGGGATCGTTGCGCAATGCGTGACCATACTCGGCTACCATCGTCCCGCAACCCGAGGCCGTCACCACCACCGCTTCAGCACCGGCTTCAATGTAGGTCCACCACGCATCGATATTGCGCTTGATCAGCACATGCGCAGCTTCGGCATCGCCCAAATGTTGCGGCAACGAACCGCAGCATCCTGCGGACGGCACCGCAATCAGCGAAACGCCAACTCGATCCAGCACGCGCGCCGTGGCGGCATTGATATCAGGATCGATCGCCGGCTGCACACAACCTTGCAGCACCAGCATATTGCGCGCGTGCCGTGGCGCGGGCCATGCACCTGGGGTGCGTTTGACGGGAATCTTGGCCGCCAGCGCCTTGGGCAACACGGGCTTCATGATGCGGCCCAAGGCAAGTGCTGCGGAAAACAATCCCGTCCGTGGCAGCGCCCTCTTCAGCACGCCGCGCTGCGTACCTTCGGCGACGCTGCGTCCCACTTTTTTCTCCACCAACTCGCGACCGATGTCGACCAGACGGCCGTACTGCACGCCGGAAGGACAAGTGGATTCGCACGAGCGGCAGGTCAGGCACCGATCCAGATGCAGCTGCGTCTTTTCGGTGACCGCCTCCCCTTCCAGCATCTGTTTCATCAGATAGATGCGACCGCGTGGACTGTCGAGCTCGTCGCCCAGCAGGTTGTAGGTCGGACAGGTGGCGAGGCAAAAACCGCAGTGCACGCATTTGCGCAGGATGCTGTCGGCTTCGCGACCCTCGGGCGTGTCCTTGATCCAGTCGGCGAGATTGGTTTGCATAGGAAGATCAGAATAGCCGTGAGTTTTGTCGTGAGCCTGCGGAACGTGGCGAACGTGCGGGCCGGCAAACGGCGACGCCGGGATGAAAGCTCGCGAAAAGGTGCCAATAAAACTCACGCAGGAGCGTCATGAGAAATTATCCATTCGTCCGGGATTCAAAATATTGTCAGGATCGAATGCAGCTTTCAGATTGACGTGAATCTTCGCCAACACCGGTGCCAGCGGGTGAAATACACCGACCGATTTGTCGCCGTGGCGGAACAGTGTTGCATGGCCGCCAACGCTGGCAATTTTTTCACGCAACACCTTCACGTCGGCAGCACCTTTCACCCATCGCAACGCGCCACCCCATTCGATCCACTGCGGCAGATCCAGTGACAGCGGCGACGTAGTCGATGGAACTGACAATCGCCTCAGCGGCTCGGCATCTTCAAAAAATGGCGCGCGATGGTCGCGCAAATCGCGCCAGAAGGCTTGCGCATCAGCTACGGCCTCGCCGCCCAGTTTTTCGCGCGCGGCCTTCACACCTGCGGCCGCACCGGACAAGCGCACCATTGCCACACCCTGATGCCACGATGTGGCTGAAATCGGCAGCGGCTTGCCCGCCCACTCATTGAATCGCTGGATGGCGGTGGCTTCATCCATCTCGAATCGCAGCGTGATCTCGTCCGTCGGCTTCGGCAGCACCTTGAAGGAAATATCCAGCAGCACGCCAAGCGTACCCATCGCGCCTGTCATCAGCCTTGACACGTCGTACCCGGCAACGTTTTTGATGACGCGGCCGCCGAAAGACAGGTCTTCACCTTTACCGTTGATAATGCGCGTGCCCAGAACAAAATCGCGCACGGCGCCAGTGTAAGGTCGACGCGGTCCAGAGAGACCTGTCGCCACCGTGCCGCCAATCGTAGCGGTATCGGCGTAATACGGCGGCTCGAACGGCAACATCTGTCCTGCCGCTTCCAGTGCCGTTTCAATTTCTTGAAGCGGCGTACCGGCGCGCACCGTCAGCACCAGTTCCTTCGGCTCGTAGTCGATAATGCCGGTGTAGGCGCGAAGATCAAGCGCATCACCACGAATCGCGCCACCATAAAACGATTTGCTGTTACCGCCGTGAATCGCCAGCGGCGTGTTATTGCTCGCCGCCTGCTTCACGCGTTCTGTCAGTGACTGGATCAGGTTCTCCATCATTCTTCCACTCAGAATCTCGGAATATCGGCGCGCGGCATCTTGCCTTCGCGCACATGCATGCCGCCCCACTCAGCACAGCGTTTCAATGACGGCACCCCTTTGCCGGGATTGAGTATGCCTGCCGGATCGAACGCGGCCTTGATGGCGTGAAACGTTGCCAGTTCGGCCTCGCGGAACTGTACGCACATCTGCCGCAATTTCTCGACACCTACGCCGTGCTCGCCGGTGATGGTGCCACCGACTTCCACACAAATTTCGAGCATTTTTCCGCCCAGCTCCTCGCTGCGCTCCATCTCACCCGGCACGGTGGCATCGTAAAAAATGCACGGATGCAGATTGCCGTCGCCAGCGTGAAAAACATTCGCCACCAGCATCCGATATTCCTCCGCCAGTTGCGTATAGCGTGCCAGCACATCGGGCAGGCAGCGGCGCGGAATGGTGCCGTCGATGGTGTAGTAATCGGGGCGGATCGTTGCCAATGCGGCGAAGGCGCCCTTGCGCGCCTTCCACAGTTTCTCGCGTTCAGCATCGCTCTTCGCGCGACGAATTTCCTGCGCATGGCAATCGTTCAATACCTGCTCGACGCGCACCAGTTGATCCGCCACTTCCTCGCGCACGCCGTCGAGCTCGATCAATAACAGCGCTTCTGCGTCCAGCGGAAATCCGGCCGACATGAATTTCTCGCAAGCCTCAATCACCATTTTGTCCATCATCTCCAGCGCCGCCGGCACCACACCTGCGCCAATGATCCGGCCAACGGCATTCGCGGCGTCGGTGACTGACGGAAACGCAGCCAGCAGCGTCTCGACATGCTCGGGTACAGGTGTCAGTTTCACCACCACCTCGGTGACCAGCCCCAGCATGCCCTCCGAACCGGTGACTACTGCCATCAGGTCGTAGCCCGCCGCATCGAGCGCGCGTGAACCTAGCGTCATGCTTTCGCCACCGCTGAGAACCAGGCGCACCTGCAAGACGTTGTGCGTGGTGAGGCCGTACTTGAGGCAATGCACCCCACCGGAATTTTCGGCGACGTTACCGCCGATGGAGCAGATCAACTGGCTGGATGGATCGGGCGCGTAAAACAAATTGTGTGCGGCAGCCGCATCACTCACCGCCAGATTGCGCACACCCGGCCCGACCGTGGCGGTGCGCGCCTGGTGATCAACCTTGCCGATATGGTTCATCCGCGTCAACACCAGCAGCACGCCGTCCTCGCTGGGAATGGCGCCGCCGGAGATGCCGGTGCCCGCGCCACGCGTCACCACCGGCACCCCGCGTGCGCTGCAGGACGCCAGAATGGCCGCGACCTGCGTTTCATCCTCCGGCAGGATCGCGCACATCGGCACTGCGCGATGCGAGATAAAGGCATCGGTTTCGAACGGGCGCAGGCGCTCGTGATCGGTGATCACGTTCAGCGCG
The DNA here is from genome assembly GCA_016790625.1 of Betaproteobacteria bacterium. Classification (GTDB taxonomy): domain Bacteria; phylum Pseudomonadota; class Gammaproteobacteria; order Burkholderiales; family Usitatibacteraceae; genus UKL13-2. Next base: position 10,491 of record JAEUNB010000419.1, read on the forward strand.
GGTGTAATGCGGGAAAAATCGGCCAGCAATCCGGCGTTCATCGGCGGGCGGTCAGAATCGAGGAATATCCGAATGCGGCATCTTTCCACCGCTCACACGCATGCGGCCGTACTCCGCGCAGCGATTCAAGGTCGGGATCGCCTTGCCGGGATTAAGCAGCAGCTTTTCGTCGAACGCGCGTTTGACGGCAAAGAACATCTCGCGTTCGGCGTCGGAGAACTGGCTGCACATCTGGTTGATTTTCTCGATGCCGACGCCGTGCTCGCCGGTGATGGTGCCGCCGTATTCAATGCAAAGTTCAAGCAGCTCCGCCGCAACCGCTTCAGTGCGTTCCAACTCGCCTTCCACATTGGCATCGAACAGAATCAAGGGATGCAGATTGCCGTCGCCGGCATGAAAAACATTCGCGCAACGCAGGCCATATTTCTTCGACAGCTCCTCGGTGCGACGCAACGTCGGCGCCAGCGCGCGGCGCGGGATCGAACCATCGATGCAGTAGTAGTCGGGAGAAATTCTTCCCACCGCGGGAAACGCCGCCTTGCGCCCCGACCAGAATTTGAGCCGCTCGCTCTCGGAATTCGACGTGCGGCAGGCAGTCGCCCCCGACGCCTTCATCACCGTCTCCATCTTGGCGATTTCTTCTTCGACCTCTTCCGGCGTGCCGTCGGATTCGCATAACAGGATCGCTTCCGCATCGAGGTCGTAGCCGGCATGAACGAAGTCTTCCACCGCCTCGGTCGCGAGCTTGTCCATCATCTCCAATCCGGCCGGCACGATGCCCGCACCGATCACATTGGCCACGGCATCGCCGGCTTTTTCCACATCGTCGAAGCTCGCCATCACCACGCGCGCCAGCTGCGGCTTCGGCACCAGCTTTACCGTCACCTCGGTGGTGATGCCCAGCATGCCTTCCGAACCCGTTATCAATGCCAGCAAGTCGTAACCGGGTGAATCGAGCGCATCGGAGCCGATGGTCGCGGTCTCGCCCTCGATGGTGACGACTTCGATTTTCAGAATGTTGTGCACCGTCAAACCGTACTTGAGGCAATGCACGCCGCCGGAATTTTCCGCCACATTGCCGCCGATCGAGCACGCAATCTGCGACGACGGATCGGGCGCGTAGTACAAACCGAGATACGCCACCTCTTCGGAAATTTTCTGGTTGCGCACGCCCGGTTGCACACGCGCGGTGCGCGCCAGTGGATCGACCGAGACGATGCGATTGAATTTCGCCATCGACATCAAAATGCCGTCGCCCAGCGGTGTCGCACCGCCGGAAAGCCCGGTACCGGAACCGCGCGCGACAACTTTGGTCTCAGTCTCCGTCGCCACGCGCAAAATGCGCTGCACTTCTTCCACCGTCTGCGGCAGCACGGCCAGCATCGGCAATGCGCGATAGGCCGAAAGGCCATCGCATTCGTAAGGCTTCAAGTCTTCCGCTTCGGTCAGCAACGCGTCGGGCGGCAAAATGCCACTGAGACGGCCGGCCAGTGCGGCGCGCGAAGCGGCGATATTCGTCTCCGGAAGTGCGGCCATGTCGATCAGCTCTTTGGTGAAAACCTGATGTGAAAACCTGCGATCAATGCCACGTATGATAGGACAAGTCGCTCGCAGGCATGGAGTGATATCGAACGCGGCGCGCAAAAGTGGCTTATACCGTTGCGCGGATAATGCGCAGCGTTGAAGTAAAAATCTGAATCAACAATTCAAACTAGGAAAACACGACATGGGTGAAGCAGGCGTTTATTTGCTCTGGGCACTGGCCGGCATTCTGGTTCTGGTCGGCCTCGCCGGCACCATCCTGCCCGCACTGCCGGGCGTGCCCTTCGTCTTCGGCGGCCTGTTGATCGTCGCGTGGCTGGGCGAATTTCAGCGCATCGGCTGGCCCACGCTCACCATCCTCGCCATCCTCACTGCGTTCGCGGTGCTGGTCGATCTGCTGGCATCGCTGCTGGGCGCCAAGAAAGTCGGTGCCTCCAAACTCGCGCTACTAGGTGCCGCCATCGGCAGCATCGTCGGCATTTTCTTTGGTCTCATCGGCATCTTCGTGTTTCCCTTCATCGGCGCCGTCATCGGCGAACTAATCGCGCGAAAGGAAATGGGGCAGGCAGCGAAAGTCGGCGTCGCGACCTGGCTGGGATTATTGTTTGGCGCGCTGGCGAAACTGGCGCTGGCGCTGACGATGATCGGCGTGTTTGTGATCGCGTATTTCTGGAAGTGAAACTCTAGCACTGGCAGGGGTTTCGGGGCACAAATGGCTGGAACACCGCTCCAATGCTAGAGTTTCAATAGCCGATCGCGCCGCCTCTTTCCTTGTCGTACCCGCGAAGGCGGGTACCTCTAAATAGACGTCTGCTGCTATCGACGCAGATATCATCGATACGCAAAAAAGGCTCCGCTGTAGAATGAACTAACATTCAAAATTACGACAAGAGCCGCGCAATGTCTGCAGCAAAGAGCAAGGTCCGATCTAGCTATCGCTCGTTGTTTGAGGAGGACTATCTCGTCCGAACCTTG
>JAEUNB010000018.1 GCA_016790625.1 Betaproteobacteria bacterium
GCGGCGGCGATTGCTCGCGGCTCCACGTCGCCGCAGGATGATGATGGTCGAAACACTTCACGCGGCGAATATTGCCGTGGAGTTCGATGACTTTTTCACTACCGGCAACGCCATGCAGTCCATCGACGTTCTGCGTGATCAGTGTGAAGGCCGCTTTTCGCGCGGCGCAGGTTTTCTCGATTTGAACCAGGGCGTGATGCCCCGCATTGGCGCTCGCTTCGGCCACTTTGTCGCGCCGCCATGTGTACCAATCCCACACGAGCGGCGGATTGGCGAGAAACGCTTCCGGTGTGGCCAATTCTTCAGGACGAAATTTTTCCCACAAGCCGGTGAGCGCATCGCGGAAGGTGGGAATGCCCGACTCGGCCGAAATGCCCGCGCCGGTCAGCACCGCCACCGATTTGGCGCGGGAGAGATATTCACGGGCTTGGCTGATCGGGTCGCTGGTCACGGGAGTTCCTGTGCAGGACTTTCCCAGTAAACCCGCGTGGATTCAAGTGGTGACAGCAAATCACCCAGCGTCGATTAAAGCAGAAAACTCAAGCACTGGTGCGGCTTCCAGAGCATTTTTGGCCCGAAATCCGCACCAGTGCTTGAGTTTATGTTTGGGGTGCAGACTGCCGGCCATTGAGATGGACCGCTGCAAGCACGACGAAATGAACTCATCGCCTCGCCAGGAATTCCGCGATCGCTTCCCAGCCCGGTGTGTGATCGGCAAATTTCTTCGCCACGATCAGCAGCGGCACCGCGATCAGCAAGCCACCGATGCCCCACATCCAGCCCCAGAACAGCAACGAGACAAATACCACCGGATGATTCAATTCCAGCCGATTGCCAACTACGACAGGATTGATGATCTGGCCCTCGATGAACGTCACACCGACAAAGCAGGCCGCCAGCAGAAACGCCGTTCCGGCCGATTCGCCGAAGGTCAGCGCCGCCAGCAAGAGCAATACCGTGCTGATCGTTGCGCCGACATAGGGTACGAAATTGAGAAACGCCACCAGGATGCCCCAGAACCACGGCATCGGCAGGCCAAACGCCCAGGTCAGCAGGGTGGTCGCGATACCAAGGCAGATGTTGATGATGGCGACGCTGGCAAAGTAACGCGCCACTTCCTGCTGCACCGTGCGCACCACCGTGACCGCGCGCACCTTGTCGCGCACACGGGGCAACACCCGCATCAGCTTGACCAGAAACAGATCTCCCGAGGCGAGCAGGAAATAGGCAACCAGGCCGGCACTGACCGCAGAAACCAGAAAACTCTGCGCGGTGCGCAACAGCACCGCGCCGATCGAGACGCCCTGCGCCGCTGCGTGCTCGCTCAACTGCACATTACCTTTGGGCGCCACCCACGCGCCAAGCCGGAAGCTGCGCAGCCAATCGACCATCAAGTTAAACAGGGACTGCACCTGGGTTGGCACTTCCGACAACACCTCGCGCGCCGGCACCACCAGCAATTCGCCGATCACGACAATGGCCGCCACCAGCGTCGCCATCACCACCGCTGCTGCAACTGGCTCCGGCATGCGCAACATCGTCAGGCGGCCCACCACCGGCGAGAGCACCAGTGCGAGAATGGCGCCCAGCATCACCGGCATCAACACCGGCCGTCCCAGATAAATCGCGGCAATCAGCAGCAATACAAACATGCCGATGATCGGCACCTGCAACGTGCTTTCCCGTTCAGCGGCGTGTGGCGCTGAGGACACTGCCGCAGGTGCGGGAGCCGGAGCCGCCGGCACCGTTGCAGCGATTGCCTCCGCAGCGCCCGCGCTTTCGCCCAGCGGCGTCGCCACGGCCACGGCCGCCAGCATGCCGGCATTGACGGGGTCGGACATGGTTATCTTCCTGCAGAGTTGAGCAATCGCATTGCCGGCGTCAACACGCTGTTGATGCGCCGTACCGCGCGGATCACCGATAGCAGGCTTACCAAGGCGACTACCAGCCGGCCACGCGGGCGACCGGCTGCGGCCGGCTTCAACACCCAAGCCACACCGGCGGTCATCACCAGCGGCGTCAGCAAACCGAGCGCCTGCTGGCCGACAAAGGCGGCCGATTTCATTTGCCGCACGGCGCGCTCCACTTCAATCGCGGCAGCGCGGGTTTCCTCGCGTGCTTCGGCGATCTGCCCAATCACGCGGAGCCTGCGATGGACGAGATCGGATGGCATTGTCATGGCATCGGGCTGCTGGCTCATCATGGCTCGCTGAGCGACGCCGCATCGCGCCGCAACTCGCGCGCGCTGGAGGTAAACAGTGCGCTGGCGCGATCGAACTGCACCCAGGCGAAAGCACCCGCACCGGCAGTGAGGCAGGCGAACACCGCCGCCAATGCCGCCGCTACGGTCGTCCGGCTCGACGTGTCCCAGTACACCGCGAGGATGGCAATCGCGATCAACACCAGGCTGACAATCATCAGCGCCACCGCCAGGGCGGCACCAATGACCAGCCGGGTAATGCGCGCCTTCTCTTCCTGGAACTCGATAGACAGCAATTCCATGCGCAGCGCAACATGGTCCAGCAGCGAGGCTCCCAGTTGGCGGACGTGCGGCATCAAGCCGGCGTCCGCCATGGTGGCACTGGAATGGGCGCTATCGCCGGCCACGATCAGCTCTCGCGGCGGGCCGATGACACGACCAGGCCCACCAGCAGGCCGACCCCGCCCGCGACAGCAATCGCGGTCCACGGGTTGTCATGCACATAGCCGTCGGTGGCTTTTGCTGCGCGCTTGGCTTCGCGCACCGTTGCTTGTTCCAGCTCGGCAAAACGTTTTTTGGCGGCATACAGCTGGTCTTCGAATTTGTCGCGGAAAGCGGCCATCGCTTGGTCACCGGTGCCAGATGCGCTCTTCAGCAGCGCTTCGCCTTCGGCCAGCAGCGCCTTGAAATCGCTCACCACCTTGTCCTTGGAATCGACCAGCGTCTCAGCCTTGTCGGTTACGCGATCAAGGGCGTCGGTTGCAGCGGCGGAAATGGTTTTGACGTTCGATGTGCTCATTGTTTGTCTCCGAATAAAGAAGTTGCTTGAATGAAATCGTCTGATCGGCACTGCGGCAAGGCGTCAGCCCTTGCGCCGCAGCATCCCGCCAAT
>JAEUNB010000008.1 GCA_016790625.1 Betaproteobacteria bacterium
CGCTGCGGTGTCGCATCCACGCTGACGCGTGGAACCTGCTCCAACCTCCGCGGTCCTCCCAAAGCCATTTATCCAGCCTTACCGACCCAAGCGCGGCAACCAACTATCGCGCTTTCCCGTTCAGCTTCACCGTCGCCACATTCATCGGCAGCCCGGTACCGGTATCGTATTCGGCGCCAGCCAGCACGCCGATTTTGGCGATATCTTCCGCGGTCTTGCGGCCTTTGTAGACGGCATACATCGCGCCCAGTGCAAAGTCGCGGCCCGAGCCGATCGACCAGAATTTGTCGAACTCGAAAACTTCGCGCATCGAGTAGACGCCGAAGATGCCGCTGGAATTCGCGACCAGCGCGGTCAGCTGCGACGACTCGTACGGATCGTCTTCCTCTTCCTTGGGATTGAGAAAGGCCTCTTCCTTCAGGATCGGATGGATCTTGCGAAAGCTCTCGTAGATTTCTTCGCGGCCGTTGAAACTGAATTCGGGATGCTTCTTCAGCAGGCTCTCCAGTACCAGCTGGTGGGCGGCGCTGCCGGCGATACCGAAATAGGTATTGCCATGCTTCAGCAGCTTTTCCGGTGCGGCGTCGTGCACGCTGGCCAGCCGGGTCGAACCGAAGGTGGTCAGGGTATCGCCCGCGATCACGGCCTGACCGTCTTTTTTGACAACAACGATGGTGGTCATGAACTGTCCTTTATTAATGGTGCTATCGAGCGCTGCAACGGGTAAATGCGGCGGGCAAAACGATCCTTCCGCCAGAGCTGAATTTTACTTGGAACGGCCAGCCGTCCGGCGACCTTGCGCCGGTCTACGGTCAATTTTCGTAACCCATTGATACAAATTGGGAAAATCCTCCAAAACGGGTCAAATCACGCGGATTTGTCCGTGTTTTGCCATCGACAAACAGGGAAAACTCCAGCGTTGGCGCGGCCTGCAGGCCAGAATATGCCCGGAAGCCGCACCAGTGCTTGAGTTTGGTTTTCAGTTGAAGCGGGACCCATACCTGGCGGCGACGCCAAGCCGTGCTGCGCCGCCTTCGCCTTTCCCTGTAGCATTGCCATGCCCGTTTTCCACCCCCGCGTCCGGACCTCATTTTGCTGAAACTGATCGATATCAAACGCGACGAATGGCCCGCCTTCCTGTGGTCGTTTGCGTACTTCTTCTTCCTGTTGTGCGGCTATTACGTGCTGCGGCCGGTGCGCGACGAAATGGGCATTCAGGGTGGGCTCAAGAATATTCCGTGGCTGTGGACCGGCACCTTCGTCGCCATGCTGCTGGTGACGCCGCTGTTTGGCTGGATTTCCTCGCGCTGGCCGCGGCGCAAATTCCTGCCCGGCGTGTACGGCTTCTTTATCCTCAACCTGCTGTTCTTCTACTTCGCCATGAACAGCGATGCGCTGGACAAGACTGCGGTCGCGTCGGCTTTCTTTATCTGGGTATCGGTGTTCAATTACTTTGTCGTCAGCGTGTTCTGGTCGTTCATGACCGATATCTACGACAGCGTCACCGCCAAGCGCCTGTTCGGCGCCATCGCAGCGGGTGGCAGCATTGGCGCAATGACCGGGCCCATCATCACGGCGGCGCTGGTCAAGCAGGTCGGCATTCCCAACCTGCTGCTGATCTCCGGCGTACTGCTGGGCATCGCGATTGCCTGCATCGTCAGCCTGGGCCGCTGGGCCAAGGCGCGGCAGGCCGAGCGCGCTGCAGCCGGCGGCACCAGTGCAGCGGACGACGCCGACGAGCGCGCCA
>JAEUNB010000048.1 GCA_016790625.1 Betaproteobacteria bacterium
CAATTCGCCATCAACTACAACGGAAGGTGCCGCAGCCTCCAGCCGGACGGCGTAGATCGTCCCATATTGCTCGTCGATGCGCGGCGCGATATCCGCGTATGACGGCGTTTGCCCGTTGCGCGAGGCGCACTCGCGCAGGAAATCCGCGCAATGAGCGATAAACGCAGCATGACGCCGATACAACTGCGGAGGATAGACCACCTGCAGGATGAAATCGACATGCGCTTCGCGACCCATCGCCGCCGCGTCCTGCGCAATGACTTCGCCACAGTTGGCAAACTTCATGACGAGGTTGTAGACGTCGCCGCGCCACACGCGATTGCGCCGCAGGCAGGACCGTTTCGGCATCGGCACAATCCACCACCACCAGCGGCCCGCCGCAATATCGGATGGCAACGGTGGCGCGAATCTCTCTGTGCGACGGCGGCCGATGGCGACGTAGCGGCGGTCGATCGCCGCCAGCGCATCGGCAGCGGCGGACTGCGCCAGCGCCGGATGATGCGCAAGCAGTCGAAACGCACGGTCACGAGATGCCACATCGTGCCCGAATTCCTCGCTGCAATTGCCGGCGCCGTATTTCTCCATCTGCTCGACGCAGTAGCGCCAATGCGCCACGATTGCGGCGAAGTTGTTAGCGATGTCGGCTGCGCCCGGCGGCGTGGCCGATTTTCTAGCGGTGTCGGCGTTCGTGTCTGCCATTGCCAGCCCTATTGTTTTGCGGCCTGCTTCAGATTCAATTTCAACAACTGGCGCAGGATTTCTTCATCGGCATCTCGGGGTGTAATCGTCGCAGCCGTAGGCGCGCTCTTGCTTCGATATCCTGAGCATGCCCTTTGATATTCATGTCATTACCCGTAAAAAACATAATTTCTTCTACGAGCAACAATATGAAATACAATTTTGACGCTTCATTAACTAAAAAAGGGGATGTAAATTCAAGGAAGGAAATCAATAATCGCCGCAATTTTTGCTGCCAGCGCAATTGTGGCTGCTCCCGTTTATGCGTTGACTTGCGATGGCGCCAACAACGGTGCTCAGGAAAGCTGGACACAGCCCGTTGGAAACGGCTGTTATGCAACCATGACCAAAATGTGCGTTGGTGCCGGTCAAGCTGTCTACCTTTACAAACTAGAGTGTCCGCTGGCGCCATCGCCAGGCGAACGATAGAGCGAGCCGCCTATCCGCACATGAATATCCTTGTGCGGATAGGCACTTACGCAAACGATTGATGCGCTGAAAAACGCGTTAACGACATAAGAGCAAACAACCGTTCGCAATATGCCATAGGAGTAATTTCTGTTGAATGCGCGTAGCTTAAAAATTTTCGCTGCACTTACTGTGATTGCCGCGCTGGTGGGCGCATGGGCGTTGTGGTCCCGCACTCAGGCACCGTTAAACACTTCATCACGCGATCTAACGACAGGCACGGGCACGGCCAATATTCACGCCGCAGCAGCACGAAACGCTGCAGGTGCATCGAAGGGCAGTAACAAGTCACCGGAAAACCCGGCAGGGCGACCGAACGCCATTGCCACCCTCCTCGCCACCGACATTGACGGAGCGCAATTTCTGAAAGCACTCGGCGCCCGCGCCGATATTTCGCCCGCTGACAGGCTCTACTACCAGGCGGCGGTCAACACACGCTGTTCGCAGGTAAAGAATGAGGCGCAGAACAAAGCGCCCGTCGGCACGAAATCCGCTGGTCCCACCGATGCGCTGGCAGTCGTCAGCGAAACGCGTTTCGAAGGTGGTACGGGAAAAATTCTCGACCGCGATCCGAATGCCGCGATGCGCGCCACGCTGAGGGAGCGACTTGGCAAGCGCTCGATCCCGACCTTCTGCAAGGACATTGCGCCGATGACTGCAGCCGAACTTGACCGTCTGTGGCAGGCGGCGGCGGCCATCGGTGACGGCCGCGCGGCCGCGATTCTCGCCGACCGCGCCCTGCGCAATAACCTGATTCCGCTTCCCGGCGCGCCGGCCATGCCGGATGGCAGCTTCATGATGGTGCTGGACAAGCCCGGCCCCGACTATCTGGCCAAAATCACCGCCGGTTTGGTGCAGGCCGACGCGTCCGCCGTGCTGACGCTTGGGCCATTGCTGCAGCAATCGTTTCAGCAAGGCAATTTTGTCTTCGGCCCCAACAAGGAAACCGTATCGCTGGAGACCGGCCGCGCGCTGTGGGAGCTGCTGGCCTGCGATGCAGGCGGCGATTGCTCTCCGCAAAGCAGCCACCTGCTGATGGCCGCCTGCGCCAATCAGGGCCAGTGCAATATTCCCGACCTCGACGCGTACTACCGTGCGCATAAATTGTCCGAAGACGCGATGGCGCAGATCGATCGGCTGAAACCGCTGTTCGCCGCCGCCATGCGTAGCGGCGACTGGTCGTTTATCCAATATCAAACGCCGCGCACCAGCCAGAACAATCTGACGCTGGGCGGCAATCATCGGATTCGCCTTGGTACCTGACCCAACGCATCGCCGTGCACGCCTGGCGGTGGTGGCGTATGCGGTAGCGGGCATTCTCGTATCGCATGTGGCGACCGCGCAATCCAATGCGAGCGAGTTCTGGCGCGGAGATCATCGCGCCGCACGCGCACACTACCTTCATGCCGGGGCGCTGCGTCTGCCCGACGTCCGCGTAAAGGCAGCAACCAATATCGAGGCGCAACGCGACTACTACGCCGCCGCGATACGCGAGCACTGCGCGCGCCGATTCGAGCTGGAGGCCATCTTCAGCAAGTCGTCCGACACCACCACCGCGCCCGTCGCAACAGACAGCCCGGCCATCGCCAAGGCCAAATCGGCGCTGGCCGACTACCGCGCCGCCAAGGAATGCGCCGCCCTGCGCGGGCACACGAACGAGAGCGAGCGCCAGCGCGCGTGGCAGGTTGCGGCGGAAAAAGGCGACCCGCGCGCACGCGCTGTGCTCGACCATCGCACGTTTCGCAAGGAGCGGCTGCGCCCCCACCCCGATACCAACGACCCCGCGTGGCGCAGGATCGACGACCCGCCCACCGAACTCATCGCCAGCATTCAAGCGGCGCTGTCCACACGCGACCCCGCCATCATCGTGAGCCTCGGCCCGTTCATCGCGGAGAATTTCCACTCGACCCATTTTGTGGTCGATACCGGCAGCGCACGAGAATCGTTCTCCGCCGAAATGTCCAGCGCGTTTTTCGCCATCCTCGCCTGCGAGTTCGGTGCAGAGTGCCGCCCGGATCGCACGTGGCCCACGCTTCTGGCCTGCGCCCAAGGCAAGGCCTGCGATGCGCGCAACCTGGAGGACTATTTCGTGCGCTACGTTTTCAACGACGGAGACCGTGCGCAGCTGAAGCGTTTCAAACCTATCCTCAAACGCGCCATCGAAACCGGCGACTGGAAGGCGATCACGCTCGCCAAACGCCCGGGCAAGGACGGCCGATTCAATCCGCCGGGGCCAGCGTTTTCGGTTTGGTGAGGCATGGATTGATGTGCGTCCACGTCATCACGGAAAAGAGATAAAACTCAAGCACTGGCGCGGGGTTTCAGCCGTTTTATGCCTGGAAGGCGCGCCAGCGCTTGAGTTCGGCGCATTCAACAGCGAGGCACTGCCTCTTCGTGTCGTCACCGTGCAGACGGGGACCTCTAGCTATAAATCACGAATCGCCACGGCAGAATATTTAGCCAGCACCGGTTCATTACCTATCCACACAAATACATACACTGACGCGGCTACTTCGCCTTCGGCAGCTTGTAAGTAAATTTAACTGCCCCGTTCATCACGATAATCTTGCGCTTGACCAGTTCATCCCTCACCGCCTCGGCTTGCTTTTGCGAATGATCCTTGCCGATGCGCGCGTGAATGGTGCTCACCAGGGTTTTCATCCGCACCGGGCGCGAATCGCCTCGCGCGATCAAATCTTCAATCACGATTGCGATCAAGCTTTCCATCTGCTCATCGACGGCGCTACCAACAGCGGCCGCTTTGACCTTCGCAGCAGCAGGTATGGGCACGGGCGCTGGCGCAGGCACCGGCTCGCGAAAGCAGCGCATCTCCTCGATCGACTCGGATCGCTCGGAAAGTATCTTTCGCTCCTTGATGTGTGCGACTAGTGGATCGAAACCCTTGTCGCCTGAAATGATATGGAAGAAACCGGTCGGATCTGCGGCCGACAACTCGCCCAGATAGTAGGCAATGTAAAAATCGAGCACATTCTTACCGTCGAACTCCACATTCACATACTTGGCGCGCGCACCCATCGCCTGCACTTGCATCGCGAGATCTTTACCGACCTTGGTGTTATTTTTGCCGAGAAAAATATGGACGCGGAAGTGTTCGGGAGCCAGCTGCGCAATCGACTTGACAGGACGATTTTCGAAATCGATCAAGACATAGTTTGTTTTCAGCGCCGCCTTCTTCGTCATTGCTTTGCCCGCTCCAGATTCAGCTTCAGCAACCGCCGCAATATTTCTTCATCCGGCATCTCGGGCGTGTAGTCATCCCAACCGTAGGCGCGGGCCACGGCCATGTCGAGCGTTCGGTGCGCGTCTTCCAGCCACTGCACTTCACCGGCGGCGCGCTTGTTGTAGAGATTGGTGAGCGTGCGCTCCTTGATCGCCTTGGCGTATTCGGGCTTGGGGATGATGCGGTCGGGATAGCCCGCGACCACTTCCGGCACCACGTCCACCCACTCCGGCGGATTCAGCCAGTTTTCGCGCAGTTCGTTGAGGCGTTTGGCGGCGGTGGCGATTTCGGACGAGTGGGGGTTGTTGTATTGCTCGGGTTTGAGGTTGGGGGTGAGGCCTTCGGGGAATGCGAAGCAATTGAAGCACGTCGTTGTCGCGTACG
>JAEUNB010000104.1 GCA_016790625.1 Betaproteobacteria bacterium
CAGCAGCTGCAGCAGTCCTCCGCACGCATCACGCATACCTATGATGTGCTGCGTGCGATCGATGCCGTCAACCTGCAACTGACGCGCGCGGAATCCGCGCAGCGCGCCTTCCTGGTTTCCAATCGAGGGCCGTTCCTCACCGAGCGTGATGAAGCGCTAGACAAGGCCAACGCAGCCGTCGCCAGCCTGAAAACACTCGCTGCAGACAATGCGGCGCAGCTCGCCCGCATCGCGCAGCTGGAGAAATTGATCGGCGACCGTGTCGCGCTGATGCATGAATTCGCCGGCTATGCCATCAACGAAGGAATCGAGGGATTGCGCCGACGCATGGTCGGCAACGGCCAGCGGCTGACCAACCAGATGTACCAGCTCAACGGCGAACTGGCCAACGAGGAGCTCGGGCTGCTGGAAGCGCGGCGCGTGGCGGAAAAAGACGCGCAGCAGCGCATCATCGGCATTCTCATCGGCGCGGGATTTCTGTGCTTCGGCGTGTTGATCCCGGCTTATTTCGCCGTCGTGTCGCAAGTGCGTGCGCGCGAACGCGCGGAAGCAAAGCTGGTCGATCTCACCGACAGCCTGCCGGGGGCGGTGTTCCGTATCAACTGGACCGCGCAGCACGGCTATCGCTTCGAATACCTGAGCAAGGGCGTGGAAACGCTGCGCGGTGCCGACCGCGCTGCGGCGATGGCCGATTTCGGCGCCATGTGGCAGACGATCATCGAGGAAGACCGGCCCGCCGTCGAAGCCGCCATGACAGCGGCACTGAAAACCAGGCAGCCGGCGAACTACGAGTTCCGCGTGCGCCTGCCGGATGGCACCATCAAATGGCTGCTGGCCTCGGCCAGCCTGCGGCAGCAGGAAGACGGCAGCATCTTGTGGAACGGTTACTGGTCGGACATCAGCGCGCAGAAGCAACTCGAGCAACGCATGGCGGAGGCCGAAGCGCGTCTCAGCGAAATCACCAACGGCGTACCCGGCGTGGTGTACCAGTTCCGCCGCGACGCCGACGGCGGCATGCGCTTTACCTTCCTCAGCGACGGCGTGCGCCGGCTACTCGGCATGGATGGCGAAACATTGAAGGGCGACCTGCAATTGCATTTCAGCCGCGTGCTGCCCGAATACCTGCCTGGCCTGATTGCCTCCATCGACGAGTCGGCGCAATCGCTTAGTCCGTGGAAGTACGAGTACCAGGCGACGCACGGCGATGGCCGCGTGCGCTGGTTGAGCGCCAGCTCGATTCCGCATCGCGAGGCCGATGGCAGCACGATCTGGAACGGTTACTGGATGGACATCACCGAGAGCAAGGAACTGGAGGACTCACTGACCGAGGCGCGCCAGGCGGCCGATGTGGCCAACCGCGCCAAGAGCACTTTCCTGGCCACCATGAGCCACGAGATCCGCACGCCGATGAACGGCGTACTGGGCATGATCGAGCTGTTGTCGCTGGGTCAGCTAAGCCGCGAGCAGCGCACCACGGTGGAAATCGTGCGCGACTCGGGCAAATCGCTGTTGCGTATCATCGACGACATTCTCGATTTCGCCAAAATCGAGGCGGGCAAGCTCGATGTCAATCCGGAGGTCGGTTCAATCGAGGCGATCGTGCGCCGCGTTGCCGGCATCTACACCGGCAACGCCAGCAGCAAGGGGCTGATGATGAAGACATTCGCCGACCCCGGCATCAGCCCGGCCGTCTGGATCGATGCCGGACGTGTGCAGCAGGTGCTGAATAACCTGGTCAGCAATGCGATCAAGTTCACCTCGCGCGGTGAAATCGACATTCGCGCCGAGCTGGTGTCGCGCGCTGAAGGCGAAGACACGGTGCGCTTCGTGGTGCGCGATACCGGCAGCGGCATTGCGGCCGACGCACAGCAGCGCCTGTTCGAGCCCTTCACACAAGGCGAGCGGCATACGGCACAGCAATTCGGCGGCAGCGGGCTGGGACTGTCGATCTCACGCCGCCTGGCCGAAATGATGGGCGGCAGCCTGCGCATCGACAGTACGGTGGGCTACGGTACCACCGCCATCCTGACGCTTCCGCTGCCGATCGCCGATGCACGCGACCTGGGCGACATCAATGCCATTTCCGGTACCAACCTTGCCACGCTCAAGCAGTCGGTCAAAGCCAGCCGCGCTGCGCCGTCGGTGGAAGAGGCGGTGCGCGAACATACGCTGGTGCTGGTAGTGGACGATCATCCGGTGAACTGCCTGGTGATGCTGCACCAGGTGAATGCCATCGGCTATGCAGCGGAAACGGCCAGCAATGGCGCCGAAGGTTTGAAGAAGTGGCAGTCGGGCCGCTTCGCGCTGGTGATTACCGACTGCAGCATGCCGATCATGGATGGTTATGGCCTCGCGCAGCGCATACGCGCAATCGAAGCCCGTGAGCCGGGACGGCGGCGCACGCCGATCATCGCCTGCACAGCCAACGCCATGAGCGGCGACGCGCAGAAGAGCTTTGCCGCCGGCATGGACGATCACCTGCTGAAGCCGGTTGATCTTGCCAACCTGATGAAGAAACTGCATCACTGGCTGCCGATCAACCACGCATCATCGCTGCCGGTCGATCGCGACGTGCTGGCCACCGTCTCTGGCGGCAACAGCGAAATCGAGCGGAAACTTGTCGCCATGTTCCGTCAGCTGAACGACGAGGATGTCGCCACACTTAAACGCAATATTGCCGAGGGCGATACTGCCAGCGTGCTGCACTCCGCGCACCGCATCCTCGGCGCCGGCCGCATGCTGGGCGCCAATGGCTTGGTCGCCGTGTGCGAGCGGCTCGAAGCGGCTGGGCGCGCCAGCGACATGGCTGCAGTGCATGCCCACATGCCCGATTTCCACCGCGAGGTGAAGCGGGTCTACGAATTCATCGATCAACTCAGCGCAACGGAGGCTCGCTAATGCGGATGCGGGGATCAGCAAGATGCCGATGAGGGAGCTACGCTTTCTGTTGGTGGAAGACCACCGTTTCCAGCGCTGGGCGCTGCGCCAGACGCTGCACAGCCTGGGCGCGCAGCATGTGCAGGAAGCGGAGAACGGCAAAGCGGCGCTGGAATTGTTCCGCAACGCTGAGCCGCCGGTGGACATCATCATCAGCGATCTGGACATGCCGGGCATGGATGGCATGGAGTTCATCCGCCATGTCGGCGAAACCGGCCAACCGGTGGCGATTATCCTCGCCAGTGCGCTGGAGTCAGCGCTGATCGCCTCGGTCGAAACCATGACCACCGCGTATGGCATCCATCTGCTGGGCGCGATCGAGAAGCCGGTGACGCCCGACCGGCTGCGCGATGTGATCGATGGCTACATCGGCCCACGCCGGCGGGGCCAGCCGTCCGAAGTTCGCACCTTCGCACTGGAGGAAATCCTGCAGGGTCTGGCGCACAATGAGTTCGAGCCCTACTTCCAGCCGAAGATCGAACTCGCCAGCGGCGCGATACTCGGCGCCGAGGCGCTGGCACGCTGGCGCCATCCGGTCGAAGGCATCGTCGCGCCGCTGCGCTTTATCCCGCCGCTGGAAGACAGTGGACACATCGATGAGCTCACCATGGCGATGCTGAAAATGGCAGCGACCCACTGCCACGCCTGGCAGGAACGAGGCCTGCCGGCCAGCGTGTCGGTCAATCTGTCGCTGAAATCGCTGGCCGATGTGATGCTGGCCGATCGCATCACGCAGCTGGTGCATGACCAGCACCTGGACCCACGCCACGTCGTGCTTGAAGTGACGGAATCGGCCGCGGCAGCCAATGTCGGCAGCGCGCTGGAGAATCTGTCGCGCCTGCGCATGAAGGGCTTCGGTCTGTCGATCGACGACTACGGCACCGGCTATTCGTCGATGCAACAGCTGTCGCGCATTGCGTTTTCCGAACTAAAGATCGACCAGATTTTCGTACGCAATTCATCGCGGCAGGAATCGAGCCGCGTGATCCTCGAGACCAGCCTCGACATGGCGCGGCGGCTCAATATCGCCGCCGTGGCGGAGGGCGTGGAAACCCGCGCCGAGTGGGATCTGCTGAACTCACTGGGCTGCACCATGGCACAAGGTTACTTTGTCGCGCCACCGATGGCAGCGGCGGAGTTTGCCTCATGGACACGCAATTGGCGGCTGGATGGGCGTGCAGAGCAGGCCGGGCGTGACCGCTAGCTTCCGATGGCGTGGCGAAAAATATGAAAAACCCAGCATTGGTGCGCATTTTCAGCCACTTTTGCGCTGGAAGCCGCGCCAAATGGTGACTTTAATCCTGCCATCCGTCTGCTGGCGACACAAAACCTCATAATTGTCGCGACCGAATCGCGTATGCTGCGGTCAAACGTCCACGCAATTTTGGAGACCCCATGCGCCATACCCATATTCTGCCGATCGCGATTCTCGCCGCCGCCCTGCCGGCACTGTCTCACGCACAATCGAAGGTCGGCGAGCAGCGCGATGGCATCGTTTGGGAAATTCAGACGGCCGATGAAGCCGGTTCGGTCAAGGGCCGCTGGAAGAACGACAACAGCGTGTGCAAGATCGTCACTTTTCACTTCGAGAAAGACGGCAAAAAGGAAGGTGGTGACTATCAGGTGGCTCTGAACGCGCGCGAGTCCAAACCAATGGACTACAAACGCGGCGCGTCCTCGCACGTGCCGCGTATTTCCAAGATCGAGACCTGCGCTTAGCTGCTGCGCGATTTACAGGGCCGCAATAACTAGCGGCTCCTACCGCCGCCATTGCCTCCGCCGCGGCGGCCACCGCCAGTATTGTTATGCCCCGTGCCAAGCGGATGACCCTGGCGCGGCACCGATCGATTGGCACCGGTACCACCCTGTTTTGGCGACGACTTGGTCTGCGCGGCCCCGCGGTTATTGCGCCCGCCACGCCCCTGCGGCCGGTGGCCGGGTGAACGCAGCTGAATCGGCTCCGGCCGGGCATTAGGATCAGGCTCGAAGCCGGGAATGATTTCCTTGGGAATCTCGCGCTTGATCAAGCGCTCGATGTCCCGCAAGTAAGCCGCTTCATCTATGCACACCAGCGATACGGCTTCACCGCTGGCACCGGCGCGGCCAGTGCGTCCGATGCGATGCACATAGTCTTCTGCCACGTTCGGCAGATCGTAATTCACCACATGCGGAAGCTGGTCGATATCGATACCGCGCGCGGCGATGTCGGTGGCCACCAACACCGCCAGATCACCCGACTTGAATTCCGACAGCGCCTTGGTGCGCGCACCCTGGCTCTTGTTGCCGTGAATCGCCAGCGCCGTGATGCCGTCCTTGTTCAGCAGTTCGGCCAGGCGATTGGCACCATGCTTGGTGCGCATGAACACCAACACCTGATGCCAGTCGTTCTGCTTGATCAGGTGTGACAGCAGCTGGCGTTTCTTGTCGCGATCGACCGGATGCACTTTCTGTGTGATCGCTTCCGCTGTCGAATTGCGGCGTGCGACTTCGATCAGCGCGGGGTTGTCGAGCAGGCTGTCGGCCAGCGTCTTGATTTCGTCCGAGAAGGTGGCCGAGAACAACAGATTCTGGCGCTTGACCGGCAGCAGCTTCAGCACGCGCTTGATATCGTGGATAAAGCCCATATCGAGCATGCGATCGGCTTCGTCCAGCACCAGGATCTCGACGTGTGCGAGATCAATCGCCCGCTGTTGATGAAGGTCGAGCAGGCGGCCGGGTGTGGCAACGACTATGTCGATGCCACGACGCAAGGCGGCAATCTGCGGGTTAATACCCACGCCACCGAAAATCACGGCGGATGACAGCTTGCTGTATTTGCCATAGGTGCGGACGCTCTCCTCCACCTGCGCGGCGAGCTCGCGCGTCGGCGCGAGAATCAGAGCACGGATGGCTTTGCTGCCGGCGGGGCGCTTCGACGGCAGCGTCATCAGGCGCTGCAACAGCGGCAATACGAAACCTGCTGTCTTGCCGGTGCCGGTTTGCGCGCCGGCCAGCAAATCGCCGCCGCCCAACACGGCAGGAATCGCCTGCATCTGGATCGGCGTTGGTGTGTTGTAGCCGTGTTCGGTGACGGCGCGCACAAGGTTCTCGGACAGGCCGAGGGCTGCGAATGACATAAAAGTTCTTTTTGAAAAATGTCGGCCTGTCGCCGCATTGGGCGCCAGTCGAAGGCAAACAGGAAGGGATGTTGCTGCGTCGGAAGTGACGATGGCGCGAGGACTGGTGCAACGCCGATGCGTGATTATCGGCTATTTCCGTAGAATAGGCGACTCTTTTCGCCGCCTGCGCCCACTATGAGCGACCTGTTCCGCTACTTCGAAAACAATCCCGGCCGCTTGATTCATAAATGGCTGCACTACTTCGGCATCTATGAGCGTCACTTCAGCGCGCTGCGCGGCCGTCCGATCCAGCTGCTGGAATACGGCGTGTTCAACGGCGGTTCGCTGCAAATGTGGAAACACTATTTCGGCCCACAGGCCCGCATCATCGGCGTCGATATCGATCCGCGCTGCGCTCAACTGGCCGAGCCCGGCATCGAGATCGTGATCGGCGACCAGGAGGACCGCGCCACCCATATGCGACTCAAGGAAAAATACGGCGAATTCGACATCGTGATCGACGACGGCGGTCATCGCATGCGCCAGCAACTGGTCACGTTCCAGGAAATGTACCCGGCCGTACGCACGGGTGGCGTGTACCTCGCGGAGGATCTGCACACCAGCTATTTTCCCGAGTGGGATGGCGGTATGCGCAGGCCCGGCACATTTATCGAGTACGCCAAGTCGCTGATTGACCAGATGCATGCATGGCACAGCCGCACCGCCGACCATAAGCCGGATCTGGTGACATCGACTGCCTACGGCCTGCATTTTTACGATTCGGTGCTGGTGATCGAAAAAAATGCCGTCAGCCCGCCATCGCAAGCGGCGACTGGCATACCCGTGTTCGAGGTCGGTGCACTGGAGTACTTTCTGCTGGCGATGAGCGCGCAGCACAAAGGACAGATTGATACCGCAATCAACTACTGCAGGCGTGCCTTGGCCATCGAACCCGCCGCGAGCGATGCGCTTTCGCTGCTCGCCAAGCTGGAAGCCGCGCAAGCCACCAAAGCCGGTTGAACGCCGCTTCAGGCGACGGTTTCTCCAGCTGCAAAAGCGAAGTACAAATCGCGCGCGCGGGTTGCGACCGGTCCCACCGGCAAAGCGCGCGACTCGTAGCGAATGCAGGGCGTGACCTTGCCGTAGTTACCGGTGTTGAATATCTCCACCGCCGAGTCGAGCTCTTCCGGCTTGACGCTGCGCTCTTCGACCACAATGCCTTCCTTCGCCAGCAAACCAATCACGCGGGCACGGGTGATGCCGGAAAGAAACGTCCCATTGGCGACCGGCGTGACGACGGCCCCGGACTGCGTGACAAAGAAAATATTGGCGGTGGCGAATTCCGCCACGTTTCCTTTGCTGTCGCAAACCACGGCATTGTCGAAACCGCGTGCCTTGGCTTCGCGCAGCGCTTTGGTTGAGTTTGGATAGAGACAGGACGCTTTGGCATCGGTCGGCGCCATATCCGGATCGGCACGGCGCAAAGTCGACAGACAGGCTGAAAAGCCGGTAAACGGCGGCACGGGTGCATCGAACAGCGTCAACGCGAAACCGGATTTTTCTTCGACCGGTATCAGCAAACCATCGGTGCCAAATACCAGCGGCCGAATGTACAACTCGGCGTCGGCAGGAAATTTTGCGATGCCCTGTTTGCACAACGCGAACATTTCGTCGACCGAGTGCGGACATTTGAGGCCGACACGCTCGGAGGATTTCACCACCCGCTCCAGATGCAGCTTGAGATCGGGAATCTGCCCGCGAATCGAGCGCGCACCGTCGAACACCGATGAGCCCAGCCACACGCTGTGATCCATCGCACCGAACAGGGGGGTGTTGCCTTCGGTCCATTGGCCGTTGAAATAAGTCAAATACATGTTCGCGGTTTCCGCTTATCGTTGAATCTGCCATTATCGCTGGCGGCGCGGAAAAGACCAAAAGCTCATCCTGAGCTGCCGCCACCGCATGTTTTCGCCACAAGTCGATTAAACCCAATGAAAAAAATCCTGCTTGCATGCATGCCGCTGGCCTCGGCGTTTTCCGTCGCGGCGCAGAGCGTTGACATGGATGTTCCCTTCGTCACCACACCACCCGCCGTGACCGAGGCCATGCTGAATATCGCCAAGGTCGGTCCGGACGATTTCGTCCTCGACCTGGGTTCCGGCGACGGCCGCATCGTCATCCTTGCGGCAAAGAAATTCGGTGCGCGCGGCCTGGGCGTGGAGATCGATCCCAGCCTGGTGGCAAGGAGTCGCGACTATGCAAAGCGTGCTGGTGTGCAAGATCGCGCCGAGTTTCGCGAACAGGATTTATTCAAAACCGATTTCTCCCAAGCCTCGGTCATCACCATGTACCTGCTGCCTGATGTGAATCTGGCGTTGCGGCCGAAACTGCTAGCGCTGAAACCGGGAACCCGCATCGTCTCGCACGACTGGCACATGGGCGACTGGCAGCCGGACGCGGAGCTGCGGGTTGCAGCACCCGACAAACCACTGGGACTCGATAAATCCAGCCGCGTCATGATGTGGACCGTTCCCGCGCGCATCGAAGGCCGCTGGTGCAGCAACGGAAAAGAGAAGGCCGAATTGGTCCTGCGCCAGAAATATCAGCGGATTGAGGGTGAGCTTGTGCGCGCGAGCAAATCGACCACTGTGAGCGGAAAAATCACCGGCACGCGAATCGACTTGACCTCGGGCTTTGCTGCAGCGATTGAAGGCGATACGCTGGCGTTGGAATTAAGCGGCGTTGCCGCTATAGGCCTACGCTTGAAAAAGACCACAGTCAAGTGCAACGACTAATCACGACCCCAGCCGGGATTAGCGGGCAATGGCAGGACCAAGCAAATCGACGCGACGGTCGAGTCGCAATTCCAGTGGCGCCGGATCCCCCGATAGTAGCGCATGCGGTACACCTGCCACTTTGTGCCCCGCAACCGACAAACTACCTGCTGGAACAGTTGCGGCGCGACCGCGCGCCCAGTAGCCCAGATTTCCAGCCACCATGATGGCCACGGCGAGCAACACCAGCAGTGCGGTCATCGAAACCCCCTGCGGCGCATCAATTGCCGTTGAAGTTTTTTGCGGCTCACCATCGTCCAGCAACGGATTCTGCCGCTCTTCCATGGGCTCGACGACGATAGCCTGCGCTTCGGTCGCGACCGGCGGTAAATCGGTTTCCTGCAACTTGCTGCGGCGATCCTGCTCCGCACGCTTCAATGCTTTGAGGAGATTGCTCATGCAGTGGGGTCTGGCAAAGCGAGTGGGGACGACGCTTCCATGATACCGAAATGTGACCGATATTGAACCGTCCGACATGCCGATCATGCGTTGCCGCATTACCGCGTAAAATCCGCTGCGACGCCGTTGATCGGTCCACCTGTTCCAATCACCTTACCGATGACCTCAGACCAGTCCCTGCTTTCGCTTGCCGCGCGCATCATCGTGACCGGCGGCACATTCGACAAACACTACGACGCAATCAAGGGCGAGCTCACGTTCAAGAATTCGCACCTGCCGGCGATCATCGAACAATCGCGCATCACTATTCCCATCGAGCTGGAAATCAATCAACTGATCGACAGCCTGAACATGCAGGACGAACACCGCGAACGGGTGCTCGCATCATGCCGTGCAGCGGCGGAATCGTGCATTGTCGTGATCCACGGCACCGACACCATGGCACAGACCGCGCAGGTGGTCGGCAAGGCAGGCTTAGCCAAAACGATAGTCTTCACCGGCGCCATGATCCCTTACTCGGTTGCAGGGTCGGATGCTTTGTTTAATCTCGGTTTCGCGCTGGCCGCCGCACAGTCTCTGCCGCACAACACATATGTCGCCATGAACGGTCGCGTGTTTGCCTGGGATCAGGTCAAAAAGAACAAGGCCGATGGCGTGTTCGAGACCACGGGCAAAGGTTCTGCGGCATAGCCACCACCGCCAGCCGGTCGCCGCTCGATTGACGTACCCCGTTCAGGGGGCATCGCTGACGTTGTTCAACCCCTCGTGATAAATTTGGTCCGATAGCCATTGCGGGAGCGTGCTGTGCTGGGAAAACTGGGGGAATTACTGAACAAGGACGTCGGCGCCATCGTCAAGGACGCTGGCAAGGTGCTCAATACCGACGTCGGTACATTGGCAAAAGGCGCCGGCAAAGTGCTGAACGCCGATCTGGGCGACCTCGTGCGCAGCACACCGGTGCCTGCCGAATCGGTACAGGGAGAAACCAAAACCGGGCCGGAGAAAGACGTCACCCCTCGTGAAGCCAAGGCCAGTGCGGCACCTGCGGCCAAACCAGTCACTCCAGCACCGCCCCCGCCCCCTGCTGCACCGACCCCCGCCGAACCGCCAGCACCGGCCGCTGCCGCCTTCGATCCCGATGCCACGCTGAAACTCGGCTCGCCGGCGCACGACGACACGTCCACACTGGTGCTGGCGCCGGCTGCGGATGATTCATCGCTCCCGCAACTGGCCGACGAACTTGTCTCGCGGCAGCGACGTGCGATGCCGAAAGGCACCAGCCTGCTTGAGCTTCTGCCGCATACTGCGGCCGAATTTTCCCGCCCTCACGCGACCCCTGCAGGCGAATTGACCAGCGATCCGGTAACTGCTCTGTATGGGGCGGGCGGCGGCGTGGTGATTGCAGTAAAGCTGGTGCAATGCTGGGACGCCGATGAAGCTGGCGAGCGCCTTACCGAGGTCAAGAATCAATCCGGCAAGAATTACCGGATGGCACCGGATAAAACGTGGATTCTCGGCGAGACGTTGCAAGGACTGGTGTTTTCCTGGACGCGGGACTGCTATTCGTTCACCGCCACCTCGCCCAAAGGCGTGGCCCCGCTGGCGAAATTCCTGCTCGGCTTCCCCTACTGAGTCACGTTCAAGCTGGTCGCAGGATTGCCGGCTGTGCGGCACGCGGATCGTCGCGCTGCAAATCCCATAGCTCTTCCTGCACCGAAAGCAACGCGCGGATGATCG
>JAEUNB010000227.1 GCA_016790625.1 Betaproteobacteria bacterium
CAGCAGCGAGAAGCCCAGGCTGGTCGAGCGGCCGAGCCCGGTGGTGAAGGCCGCGCCGGAAACGCCAACCCATTCGCCGACAGTCATCTTCGCGTCGGCTTCGGATTTGTCATCGGCCATCGGCATGGAAAACAGTTTGTCGCTGTAACTCAAGCCGCCGGGCACGACGGCCAGCGGCATGCCTTTGCGATCACGTTGCACCAGTTGTTCGGCCGGGTCGCTGGTCAGGTTCATGCAGGTGTTGATGATGTGCATCGGCGCGTACGGATTTTTGTAGATGTCCGCGAGATCAACGTTGTCGTCCGGCGCAGGTTCCGCAGCAGAGCGCAGGCGGCGCTTTTCCTTCACGTCCGTTTGTGTGAAGCGCTTGGAATTGCTGGCGCCCAGATAGGCGCGCGTGATGCGCGAGCTGTACAGGCCCTGCAGGGTGGAGAGATTGAGGAAGCCGGGGAACATGCCGGTGGTGAGCGCCAGCGTCAATCCCAGTCCCAGTGCGAACCATGCGGCGACGAGGTGGAGCCGATAGGCGTCCTGCGACTTGAGTGCATCGGTCGATGGCAGGGCACCATCCCATTGCACCCAGATCACCGCCATGGCCCACATCACGGCGACCAGACAGGCCAGCACCACACCGGCGATGCCGGCCATCACATCCAGCGGAATTTTCGACAACCAAGATGGCCCCTTGCGCTCGTCGGTGAGGCTGGCGAGGTGCCGCGCGATCCAGATCAAAATGCCGGCTGCAGCGGCGGGCGACAGCTTGTGCCAGATGTTTCCGCTCTGCACATACAAAGTCTGCGCACAGGTATCGAGGAAGGCGACGGCAGCGACGAGGCCGAAGCAGATGAAGCCCTTCGACAAACCGCGCGTGAGCGTGACGCGTTGCGCGGCTACTGTTGTTCCGCTGGTCAGTGAGAGGTGGTGCCAGACGAAGCCAAGGGCGGTGAGCAAACCGCCGGCGCCGAGCAGATATGCCAGGGGACGCCATTGCGGAACGTAGCCGTAAATAGCCAGGCTGAAGCAAAACAGCAAGACGCTGAGGAACAGGCAGACATACACCGCTTCCGTCCACGCTTTGGCGGGCTCGGCCACGGTCTTGCCTTTGTCTGGATGAGTGAGCCAGAACGCGAGGCCGCACGGCAGTACCCAGATCGCCAACAGTGGCAGCAGCAGCCACCATACGGGACTCCACCATATTGAGTCCATGCTGAATGGCGGGCGGATATGGTTGAGGGCCCCGCTCAACTGCGACTGCTCGTATGCGGTGTAAGCGCTAATCCACTCCCGTTCCGTGGAAATACCGAAGTAGAGAATAGTCGCGCGAACGGCTGCGAGAAGCGCAAACAAGGTGAACAGCACTGTCCCCAATACGTAATGCGTGGCGCACCAGTTGCGCACGTGGATGGCAATGGCGTAGGTGAGGTCGCCAGCGCCGCTGGGGATCAGGTAGCGGCCGTTTTCGCGCAACCACGCCAGTGCGGTGCGGCCGGGGCGAGCGGGGTCGTATTCGGTTTCCCATCGCAACCTTGTCGGCGGCTCTTCGGTAAAGACGCGGTAGGCCTGATCGGCGGTCTCTTTGTTCGATAGCGCAACTTTGCCCGCAGCGGTGATGGTCGCGGTGGTTTGTGCCGGCGCTGTGGGCGGATCAAGACGTCCCGGAATGAAAAGGCTGGAGAAGAAGCTGCCAATGTAACCACCGCCGCTGACCGTCGAGACATAGTCGAATTGACGCAGCATGCTGGATTCGGTCGACGTCCCTGTCGCATCGGTTGCGCCCGTCGGTGTGGTCTTCTCCATGCCCTGCAAAGCACCCAGGCAAAAGGTCGCGCTGCGGATGCCGCCGCCGGACAGGCCCAATGCCCAATTGGTGTCGTCATGGTCGCTCGGGCGCAGAATGCCCATGTCCTTGCGGCGCGCGCGCGAGCGCCGGTCCTCGAACGCGTAGTCGGGTTTGTCGGGGACGGGCTCGGGATGGTTGGGGTTGTTCGTATTGGTCTCGTTCATGGGGCCCCCAAGTTATTTTCGCGGTGATGCTATGTGCTGAACTAAGGCAGCAGGGACGCCAATCGCTGGCTGATCGGTTTGGCGATCTTGCGATAACCGTCTGCAGTGGGATGGATTTCGTTCTCCCAATCGTTGCTGATGCCCTTGGCCGTGTTAGTCGATCGCGTCAGCAGTCCTCGCGTATCGACAACGTGAACATTGGGCAGCTTGTTGGGTAAGGCCAGCAGCTTGTCCGCAAGCGCATTCATCACGACGTCCGCCACGTCGTTCCATCGCGCCTGCGGAATCTTCGCCGCAATCATGGCCGGGTAAAGCCACGGACCGAGCGTGAGGAAGGCAAAGCGTGCCGGCGAATCGCGAGGCGCGCACAAATCGTAGGTGTGGATCACGATCGGCTTGCCAACGCATGGGCTGATGCCGGCGCGATCTCGAAGATCGACTATCGCGGCATAGCCTTTTGCAATGGTGGCGAGTACGCGTCGCAATGCATCCAGATCGCAGTAGTCGGCGGGGTCAGCGCGACTCGGCTGGGCCTTGCTGCTCGGCGGAATGATCTTGCCGGCGTTGTCGATAATGTCGTTTCCGCCGCCGCTCAGCAGGATCGCGTGCCAGTTGTAGCCGAAGCGCTTATCGAGCTGCATTTCCAGCGCCGGGTTCCTGCAGATGTCGGCCATGCGCACGATGGTGTCGCCGGGCTCGGCCAGAGTGACGATCATTGTGTCGGTGGTGAATCGCAATTGCAGAGGCAGGTTGCGCAATCGCCATGAGCCGTACGAAAACCACGAATCGCCTTCGGCCAGCAGTCGATAAGTGTAGTCAGGGGGATTTTTCGCCGGGTCGGTGGAGTCGATGTCGCCGGGGAAAATCAGAACCGGTTTTTTGTTCGCTGCCATTTGGGGTCTCCCGTTGCGAGCCATCGATGCCGCCATCGCGCCAAGCCTGTGGCTGGTCGCGGTTCTCCTCGCGCCCGGGAAAGGCCGCCGTTACGCGGTGTTACATGGAAGGAAACGCCTTTTCCCAATTGCGGGTAAAATTAGCATACTACAATTGTTAACAAAGGTAATGCCGCTGCTGTATTCCCTGACCCGTACAATTCCTCGTGTCCTGCTTAACACACGTAAGGCATTGAATCTCGACGCAGATCCGGGTTTCCTCGACGATCGGCCGCTGGCAGTTTTGCTGGCCGAAGCGGAGACACGCCTGCTGGACCGGGAGTCGCCGGCGAGTTACCGGGAGTTCACCGCGCTGCTCGAGAAAATGCGCGAGCCGCACTTGCAAGAAGAGGCCGCTGAGGCTTGCCGTATCGTATTGAGGCTTTGCCAGCGGCTGTACGGAAGCGCGCGTTCATTCGAGGCATTGCCATTCGGGCGAGCGAATCTCGAGTTGGCGAAAAGTGCCAACGACGAAAACCTGATTCGCTGGTCGCATACGGCCTGCGGTTTGTTGCTGGCCGATACGGCGGATATCGCGGGTGCGATTGAGCATCATGCTGAAGCTTTGCGCCTTGCCGCTGCCAAAGGCGACACCGTGGGCATGAGCCGGGTGTGGAATAACATCGGACATACGTTCTGTGTATCCGGCAGTTTTTCGCTGGCAGCGGCCTGTTTCCGCCGGGTCCTTGCGCTGTTGAATTCCGAGTCTGCTCCGATATTCAGCCGCTACACCGCATATGGGAATCTCGCGCATTGTCTTTACCATCTTGATGAGGTCAGCGAGGGCCTTCACTTTGCCAAGCTTGCACAGGCCGAGATGACCGCCGATTTTTTGCGAGAAGATCCGCACTGTGCGGTGCTGCTACACCGCAATTGCGTAAAACTGTTACTTGCCAATGGCCAGATACAGATGGCAAAAGAGCACGTCGATGAAGTCATGTCATTGACGGATCGCTCGCCATCCCCCCGGGCTGGTATTGCTGCAGCGACGACTCAGGCAGCCTATGAAATGGCAGTGGGGCAGCATGACATAGGCTTGACCCGGCTCGATCAGGCGCTGGTGCAAGCTCGGGGCGTGCCGACGACTTTGCGGGACACGCTGGTGTCGGTGATTCGGGCGGAAGAGAAAGCTGGTTTCCCAGCGCACGCCTTGGTCAGGTTGAACGAGTTGTCGGATCACATTTACCGCACTGCCATCGGCCAGATACGCATGCACGTCGAGCTGTCGGACTTGCAGCCTCGGGGGCAATCGGCATTGGATCAGCCATTTGAACAGGCAAAGGTACGACTGATTTCCCATTTGGCGCCACCGAGCGAACCCCCGGAGTGGAAGACGCTACAGCGTCTCGCGGTCAGTGCCGGAGTGCGCATCGACAGCACGGGGTGGCATGGCGTGCGCGTTGGTGCGTTGACGAAGGCGCTGGCGCTGGAGTTCGGCTTGCCGCCGCTACAGGCGCTTGAATATGGCATGGCTGCTCAGATCCACGATATTGGCATGGCATCGGTGCCCGAGCGGATCGTCATGCGGGGGCGGGAACTGAATGATGTCGAACGCACACTCGTCGAGAAGCATACGGCTGCAGGTGCTGAGATGTTGTCGGACGACCGCCACCCACGAATATTGATCGCACGCGATGTGGCGAAATTTCATCACGCGCACTGGGACGGCCAGGGGCATCCCGGCAATGTGGCCCGTCAGTCGATTCCGCTCGCGGCACGCATGTGCGCGGTAGCCGACACTTACGATACGCTGGTGACCGACCGGCCGTATCGCAAGGCCTGCTCGATGGCGGAGGCATTGCGGGAATTGAACCGCGTTGCCGGCACGCAACTTGATCCGGAGTTGGTGGTCTGCTTTGAGAGAATGATAAAGCGTGAAGCAGAAAATGAGGGGATTGACCCGTCCGCAGAGATGGGGCTCGATGCATTTCAACAACTAATCAGCGCACTTACTGAAGATAGAGGATTCCTGTGATGAAAGATCTGATGATCAATGACAAGGACGTGAAAATGCTGGAACTGCTCTCCCAGGGCGCGTCCAGCAAGGAGATGGCACGCACGCTTGGTTTTCGAGAGGGAACCATGCGGGTCTACCTTCACAATCTGTATCGCAAACTCGGCGTGAAATCGAAAACCGCTGCTGTCAGTTGGTATCTCGCCACGGCGAAGCGGTCAATGGATGAGTCAGGTAGTGAGGAGGGTACTTCGCAAATCCTCATCGAAGAAACTTTCGGCGACATGGCCATCCGCACCAACCTGTTGTCTTCGCTGGGCGTGATGAAAATCTTCTTTGGCGCCTATGGTCGCATGTGGGAGGTGGCAACCCGCCTCAAAGGGGAAGCGATCGATTCAAAGGTGGATCTTCACCGCCGCACATCGCGTCTCTTGTGGGAGGCAATGCTTGCCGGCGATTTTGGTTATGCCAAGCGCATCAGCGATCGCGGCTTGGCTGGCAAGCTGTTTGTCGACTCGCCACAGGACTGTCTGTTGCTGGCGATGATGCTACTGCTGGGGGGGTATTCGATTGCGGCTGATCGCGTGATCGGCCTGCTCAAGAAGCGCGAAAAAGGCCGTCTTGGCATTTCGGCCGCCGAACATCGCATGATTCGTGTACTTCGCGACGCCGTAAACGATGAGAGTGATGAGGCCTTGTCATGCCTTTATGGCATGGCCGAGGAGAGTGGTTCGCAGCAGGTATTCCGGCACGCCGTCATGACGGCGCTTCACTATGTCTATGTCCAGCGGCATGACATGGAACGTGCATGCAGCGTAGCCAATGCAATCTGGGTCGAAGCGGAGGGCGTGCGCCAGCATTTGCAGGCAATGGGTGAAAAGCCGCTTTACAAAGAGGCGTCACTGCCCGCTCCTCAGGTCAAGGCGCCGGCAGAAGTGCGTGCTTATCTGGAAAAGCTCGAACACGCCTAGCGTTTGTTTGCGGCATCACCTGCAGGTCGCCGTTAACTCACATTCAAGATAAAAACCCCACTCTCCAGCCAGAGTGGGGTTGCAATTCCTGATTTGTGACGGTTTTTGTTGAGTGTTTGCTTTGCTATCCCCAGCATGGCGTTGATTCGCCGCCGCCGGCCATGGCCATTTCCCAGTCGGTCAGTGTGAGCAGCTTCTTGTCGTTCAACAGCCCGGCTTGAGGCTCCGCAAACTCGACATTTGCGGCGGTTTCTACGGCTGCGGCTTGTCCTTTGATCAGATCCATGATTGTTTCCTTTGCGAAGGGTTGAGTGCGGGTGCCCAGTGTGAGCTACCGCCTACAGTATTGCAAATGTTAATTAACAATTCAATACAAATAACAAAAATGATCGAGCAAAGGTGTGAGGACGAGCGCATGCGCGCCTTAGGGCGATACGCAGGCGGGACGCGGATAGCGACGCGAGCGGCCGCTGACTAGAAGCGGGACGGCGACCGTTTAAAGGCCGCCGGAGGAGGTGGACGTCCTAAAAAAGGCTAGCGGACGGCGGCAGAAGGCTGGCCAGCCGCTACTGCACTTGTGGTGGGCGCTGCGGGCTGAGGTGTTGTTTTGCCTGGCGTTCGCTCGGCATGGAAGTTCATATCGGTCTTTTGCCGCTCTTCAACGCGCTTGACGCGATCGGCGGTCGATTCCCCTGTAGTGGCTTTGCCGCAGCCAGCGGCAAGAGCAGCCAAAAGGATGGCCGACGCGATGGTGGCACCGGCATGCCGGATTCGTTTGTTTTGCGTGAGTGTCATGTTTTTCCCTTGGACGATTGAAAACGGCGTGCTGCGTGAACGATGCACTGCCACGACGATCATCAGCCTCTCGATTGCGGATTACCCCTTGATGACAGCGGCGATATGTTTCGCCTTGGCCGAGGTCGATATTGCGATACCTGCAATGTGGTGCTGCAAGAGCGCTTAGACCTCACAACACTTTTTACCGGACGCGTTTCGAGTGAAGGCTCTAATTTTCTCTTTGTTGGCGGCGGTCGACTGTTGCCGTGCCAGGGAGCAGGCCAAAACGGTGGCACGGAGTAGAATAGCGACCGACAGCGTGATTTCCCCGTTTCTCCCGGGTGCCCGCCAGCGGATCTGCGTTCCAACTCTTGCACGCCTGTCGCCGTAATCCATTCGTCCCAGGCGGACATACCGGCTCAAGGCCGTTGTAATGTCATTTGCATCACTGAATCTCGATCCCAAAATCCTGCGTGCTGTCACCGAGCAGGGCTACACCGAACCCACCCCGATCCAGGCACAAGCGATTCCCGTCGTTCTGGAAAAGCGCGACATCATGGGTTGTGCGCAGACCGGTACCGGCAAGAC
>JAEUNB010000253.1 GCA_016790625.1 Betaproteobacteria bacterium
GATTGAGCACCGCGCCGCTGATGCTGACATCGGGATTGACTGCCGCCGCGAGGCTGCCGCCACCATACTGGCGCTCGAACTGATCCGGCACCAGGCGGGCAACAAACTCAGGCTTGAATTTGAAGCTCTCGGAACGGAACAGGCCATCGGTAATCAGCTTCAATGCCTGACGCTGCTTGGCTGCCGGCACCGGGTTCAATGGCGCGCGACCGCTATCTGCATGATCGCGCAACAGCACCACACCACCGACATACTTGGCAGCCACGTTGGCAGCCAATGCCACCTGCGAACCGGCGCTGACAAAGTTGCGGCGCAACAGGTCATATTGCTCGCCCGGCTTCAGCTTGCGTTCCTGCATGCGGTCCCACAGTTCGCGCGACAGCTGCATGCGGCGTTCGGCAAATGCCAGAGGATCGCTGCCCAGATCGCGGCGCGTCACTTCCGGATCCATGCCTTCGATCGGGCCCAAACCGGCTTCGATGTCGTTTGCGAACGCCAGCAATGGTTCTTTCGACCGCGAAGCAATCTTCAGCAATTCGGCTTTCTCGGTTGCCGGATCGAGCGGCTTGTAGGCATATTCCACCACCCAGTAGTCGTACGGCCCGATGGTCGGCTGCACATACTCGCCCTGCTTCTTGCCCTTGGGCGCGATGTTGAGTGCGTTGTACTCCATTACCGAGCCGGCCAGGCCGTTCTTGCGTGCGAACGCGCCATCTTCCAGCTGCTCCAGCGAATAGATGGTGGAAGCGCGGAAGTTATGCATGAAGCCCAGCGTGTGGCCGACTTCGTGCGTAACCACGTCTTTCAACGTGTCCATCACGATCTTCTCGGCCTCCGGGCTTTCCGGATCGATCTCGCCGCGTGCCGCCAGCAGATCCAGCGCGAAGCCGACTTCGTCCATCGCGTGGCTTTCGTACTCGCACATGGTGGACAGTTCACCACGAGCCAGAGCCTGACTGATTTCCTGCGCGCTGTGGGCATGCTTGTGCGTCTTCTCGATCGCGACGCTGGTCAGCTGCTCCACCGCGCGGCGGCGCGGCAATCGGGTCCAGCCGTCGGAGAACGAAATATCGGCATCGAGAATTTCGCCGGTACGCGGATCGGTACGGCTTGGCCCAATGGCCAGTGCACCCTCGCTGGTATCGACATACCAGCGTACCGAGGCGTGACGGGTATCGTTGTTATCGAAGTCAGCGTCATCCGGCTGGACCTTGGCTTGCAGCGCATTCTTGAAGCCGATTTTCTCAAACGCCTTGTTCCAATCCAGTACACCGTCGATAACCGTTTGGCGATACTTCACCGGGATATTCTTGTCGAGCCAGAACACGATCGGCTGTTTCGGTTCAGACATCGCGGCATTCGGATCCTGCTTTTCCAGTCTCCAACGGTTGACGATGTAGTTGCGCGGGAACGGCGCGACGTCGTCGGTGTAGTTCCACTGCTGACGCGTGAAGTGGCCGATACGGCTGTCCGCCACGCGGGTCGCCATTGGTTTTTCCGGCAGCTTGGACAGGGTGTAATAGAAACCCAAGAACATGCTGCGGTTATCTTCCAGCGTGGTGGGCGCGGGCGGCAGGGGCACCGGTGACGGTGTCAGCGGCGGGGCCGGCAATTTCGGCAGGCCGTAATGCGCAGTGACGTTGAACGCAGTCATGTCATCGGTGGAGCGCACTTTGACGAAGCTGGAGTTGCGCGCATCGTAGGCATAAGGCATGCGGAATGCGGCTTCAAGCTGCGTGGCATAACCGGGAATATCGGACAGCAGCAAGGCGTTGGCATCAATCAGGATCGACTTGCGTTCCGGATGCGGCGCGCTGGCCACGGTAGTCGTTGCCAGCAGGCTGTCGGTAAAGCTTTCTTCCACAGCGCGTGCGATGGCGGTACCCGGCTTGGCGACGAAGCGATGGTTCTTGGCGATCATCTGGACCGTGTTGCCGATCATCTTGAACTCGACGATATGACCACGCAGCATCCAGTTGGGATAGAAGCCGCTGGAGCCGATACCGCGTGTGGAGTTAGCCTGGAAATAGATGCCGGTATTGAGTTGCTCCGGCTTGATTTCGATCCAGACCTTTTCGTCCTTCTGGTAGACGTTGAAATAACCGGACGTCTGTTTTGCGTCCTTGATGATTTCAGCGAAGGGCCGCGGCGCGGTCGGGTCCGGGCGAGCAGCGGCAGGACCCGCTGCAGCAGCGCCGGCAGCTGCCGGTGCGCCAGGGGCTGCGGGCGGGGTCTGTGCGTGAGCGGCGCTCATTGCCATCGTTCCCACGGCCAGCAGGGACGAAATCACGATCGAAATTCTCTTGGGTTTTAGTGTTACCGGGGTTGCCATGCGACGCCTCTCCTCATCTCAAGACGGCCCATGCCGGGTGGCACGGGAAAGTCGAACATTGTCCGGTATGTGCCAGCGCGCTTTTGTGCCAGTTTGTACCGGGCAGAGGTGGTCACTTACATTCAGTAACGAATATCGGCGGATTCGGCCACGCGGCTGGATTTTCGCTGTGGGCAAACTGGCTTGGAGCGGGCTGAAATGCGATAATTGACTGTTTTTTCACCGCAAAATCCCATGGCCGCACAATCCACCGAAATCGCCCGTCGTCGCACCTTCGCGATCATCTCCCACCCGGACGCGGGCAAAACCACGCTGACTGAAAAGCTGCTGCTGTTCGCAGGCGCGATCCAGATTGCCGGCTCGGTGAAGGCACGCAAGGCCAGCCGCCACGCGACCTCCGACTGGATGGAGATTGAAAAGCAGCGCGGTATCTCGGTGGCTTCCTCGGTGATGCAGATGGAATACCGCGACTGTGTGGTCAACCTGCTCGACACGCCGGGCCACCAGGATTTTTCCGAAGATACCTATCGCGTGCTGACCGCCGTCGATGCGGCCTTGATGGTGATCGACGCCGCCAAGGGTGTGGAAGCTCAGACGCTGCGATTGATCGAAGTATGCCGCGCGCGCAACACACCGATCCTCACCTTTATCAACAAGATGGACCGCGAGGTCAAGTCGCCGCTCGAGTTGATGGAGGAAGTCGAGCGTGTGCTGAACATGGACGTGGTGCCGTTCACCTGGCCGGTCGGCATGGGGCGCCATTTCGGCGGGGTGATCGATCTCACCAAGGACAGCATGCGCGTCTTTACACCGGGCGAAGATCGTCGCAGCGAAGATGACGAAATCCTGCAGGGCCTGATGAATCCTGAAGCGGTAAAGCGCTTCGGCAGCGAACACGCACAGGCAATGGATGAGATCGGCCTGATTCGCGAAGCCAGTCCGCCGTTCGATGGCGCGGCATTTCTCGATGCAAAGCAATCGCCGCTGTTCTTCGGCTCGGCGGTCAACAACTTCGGCGTGCGCGAGGTGCTGGACGCGCTGGTCGACCTGGCTCCGCCGCCGGCGCCGCGCGCGACGCTGACCCGCGTGGTGAAGCCGGAAGAGCCGGCCTTCTCCGGCGTGTGTTTCAAGATTCAGGCGAACATGGACCCGGCGCACCGCGACCGCATCGCGTTCCTGCGCGTGGTCTCTGGCCGCTTCGAGCGCGGCATGAAGCTGCGCGTGTGTCGCACCGGAAAGGACATTCGCCCCGGCACGGTGGTGACGTTCCTGTCACAGCGCCGTGAGCTGCTCGACGAGGCTTGGGCCGGCGACATTATCGGTATTCCCAATCACGGCACTCTACGCTTGGGCGACACACTGACCGAAGGCGAGAACCTGCAATTCACCGGCCTGCCCTACTTTGCGCCAGAGACATTCCAGACGGTCGAAATCAAGGACCCGATGAAGTCCAAGCAGTTGCGCACCGGCCTGCAGCAATTAGGCGAGGAGGGCGCGATCCAGGTGTTCCGTCCCATCGCCGGCGGCAGCCTGCTGTTGGGCGCGGTCGGCACGCTGCAATTTGAAGTCGTGCTGCATCGGCTGAAGAGCGAGTACAACGTCGATGCGCGACTGGAAATGTCGCGCTATCGCCTTGCACGCTGGGTGACCTGCGACGACCAGAATATGCTGAAGAAATTCATCGATGCCAACGCGCATCGCATTGCGCATGACGTGGTCGATGCGCCGGCTTTTCTTGCCACGCATGTGTCCGAACTGGAAGTGTCGAAGGAGCGCTATCCGTCAGTGCAGTTCCACGCGCTGCGGGAACACGCGGGGCACGTTTTTTCCAGCGCGATGTAACGCTCAGGCGGATTACTTTGTCTTCGGATAGTAAGTCGCGTATTTTTCCATCGCGCTGGCGTAAGCGACTTTGTTATCCAGCTTTTGCGCGCAGCTGACCAGCAGACGTAGTTGCTCTTCGGTAGGCCTGGCGCCGACCTTCTCGGCCGCCAGAATATCTGCACTCACTTCGTCACCGGCGCGCGCGAATTCGTTGTTGAAGTAATACGACATGAGCAATGCCCGACGAATAGCGGGGTCGCTGCCACCATAGCCGGCATAGCGGCTCGCCCAGGCAATGGTTTTCGAGAAGTCCTTGCGATTGAAGTACTTTCGCGTGAGCAATTCGCTGAATTCAACACTCTCAGCCGCTGACAATTTGCCAGCGTTCAGCACCACCTCAAGCGACTTCACCAGCAGCACCTCATCGCCCGAGAGCGAGGCCACGGCAACCCGATTGCGCTCGATGGCGAAAGTTTCGTCGGCCGTCTTCGCTGGCAGTGAATCCAGTTCTGTCAGCGCGGCCAGCGCATCGGCGTGCCTTCCCGCCTTCATCGCGGCCTGCGCCGCTCGCAGTCCAAGCTTGAATCGGTCGTCCCGCGACACGACCACCGGCTTGGTGATCTTTGTCTTCTCCGCAGCAAGTTCGCGTGCCACGTCCGTGGTGTTCTTCGCCAAACCACCGACGTCATCCTTGGTGGTGGCGCCAATGATGGTGCCGCCAGGTGTGCTTTGCGCCATCACTTTCGCGCCCATCGACGCCGCCAGTATCAAAGTGATACACAGATATCGAACGTTCAGTCGCTCATTCATCTTCAGTTCCTCACACTCAACTACGCTGGTAACAGCCAGACATAAAACTCAAGCACTGGTGCGGCTTTCCAGACATTTTTGGCCTGTGATCCGCACCAATACTGGATCTACGTTGCCAGCATCATCACCATCTGCTGCTCGAGCGCGGCGGCGTCCGCATGCAGCACATGCACGCTGGCCGGCTGCGGACGCGCGATGCCGCGTGTCTCAATGCTGCGCAGCGCCTTCTCGTCCACCGCATTGGGGTTGGACACCGTGATCAGCACGCGGCCCGCCGCCAACTCGATGCGTTTCACATTTGCACTGCCGCCCACCGCCGCCAGCAACGCCGTCGCCACGGTGCTTTCGACAGAACCAGAAATCACTTTCACGGGCTCGTTGACGTT
Source organism: Betaproteobacteria bacterium (assembly GCA_016790625.1). Lineage (GTDB taxonomy): Bacteria > Pseudomonadota > Gammaproteobacteria > Burkholderiales > Usitatibacteraceae > UKL13-2. The sequence goes on from JAEUNB010000253.1 coordinate 5,353, forward strand.
AGCCGGTGCCGCAACCGATGCTCGCGGCACTTCACCCAAACGCTTGCGAATATCTCCTGCCACCTGATCGGCAATCGGACCCAATACCACCTGCAAACCATCGGTGCCGAGCTTCACCATGCCGCGCGAGCCGAGGCGCTTCAATGCGTCCTCGCGCACCAGATCGCGATTCGCCAGCACCAACCGCAAGCGCGTGGTGCAAGCATCGACATTGCGCAAATTGGCAGCGCCGCCCAGCGCTTCGATGAATGCATCGGACGTTGCCGCATCGCCCGCACCGGCTACGGCAACACTCATTTGCTCTTCCTTGTCGCGTCCCGGTGTTTTCAAATCGAAACGCACGATAAACCAGTGAAACAGGCCGTAGTACAGCGCGAAATAAATTGCACCGACCGGAATGAGATACAGCGGATGCGTAGCCTTGTTGAAGTTCAGCACGTAATCAAACAGACCCGCCGAGAAACCAAAGCCCAGCTTGCTGTTCAACACATCCATCGTCACCATCGACAAGCCGGTCAGTACCGCGTGCAACACGTACAAAATCGGCGCCAGAAACATGAAGGTGAATTCGATCGGCTCCGTCACACCGGTCAGGAATGACGTCAATGCCATCGACAGCAGCAAGCCCCCGGTAGCGCGCCGCCGTTCCGGCAATGCGGTGCGATACATCGCCAGACATGCCGCTGGCAGGCCGAACATCATCACCGGGAAGAAGCCGCTCATAAACATGCCGGCAGTCGGATCACCGGCGAAAAAACGTTTCAGGTCACCAGTCACGCCGTTGAAATCGCCGACCAGAAACCATGCGAGGTTGTTGAGGATGTGGTGCAGTCCAGTGACGATCAGCAGGCGATTCAGTACGCCATAAACAAACAGGCCGAACTCGCCGGCGCCCAGCACCGCGCGACTGGCGGCATCCATGGCAGATTCCAGCGTGCCCCAACCCATGCCGAACACCGCCGCGACAACCAGCCCTGCGCAACCGGCGGCAATCGGCACGAAACGCCGGCCACCGAAGAAGGCGAGATAGCTCGGTAGCCGAATTTCGCTGTAGCGGTTATAGAGCCAGCCCGATATCAACCCGGAGATGATGCCGATCGGCACACTCAGCTTGGCGAGTTGCTTCGCCTTGTGCGCGGCGACGACCAGATCGCCCTTGGCCAGCAAGTCGGGTGGCACCTGAATCAACACTTCCGCGCCTTTGGTCGCAACCAGAAAACCCACAACAGCCGCCAAACCCGCCGCACCATTGTTTTCTCGCGCAAGGCCAACTGCAACGCCAATCGCAAACAGGATGCCCAGATTGGAAAAGATTGCATCGCCGGCTGCCGCCACCGGCGCCAGGTTCATCAGGTCGGGCTGACCAAGTCGCAGTAGCAGGCCGGCCACTGGCAGCACGGCAATCGGCAGCATCAGCGCGCGGCCGAGCTGCTGGGTCGATTCGATCAGGCGCTTCATTATTTTTCTCTCCCCGAATTTGTTGCCGATATAACTCAGGCGGTATTGGACTGCACTCGCGCCAGCCATTCATCGACCAGCCCACGCACGCCAACCGCATCAGCCTGTTTCAATGCATCCTTTGCCAGAGTCGTACAGTCCACTGAATCCAGCGAACGAATCACGCGCTTGATGCGCGGAATGGCGGCAGGCACCGCTGACAACTCATGCACGCCAAGGCCGATGAGTATCGGTACCGCCACCGGATCAGAACCCAATCCGCCACACACAGCAATTTCTTTTTTGTGCGCATTGGCCGCATCGGCAGCCATGGCAATCAAACGCAGCACGGCGGGGTGCAACGCGTCCAGGCGCGCGGCCAATTCCGGATGCCCGCGATCCATCGCCAGCGCATATTGTGAAAGATCGTTGGTGCCGATCGACAGGAAATCAACTTCGCGAATGATCTGGTCGGCCAGCAATGCGGAAGCGGGGGTCTCGATCATCACGCCGAGCGACGGCAAGGCAGTGAGATTCATCTCACGCGCCAATTCCTCAAGCAACGCACGCACCACATGGATATCGCCGACCTCGGTCACCATCGGCAGCATCACGCGGCAATGAGCGACCGGCGCAACCCGCAGGATGGCGCGCAGCTGCGTGCGCAACAGTTCAGGTTGCCACAAGCTGGTGCGCAGGCCACGCAGGCCAAGTGCCGGATTTTCTTCGCGCGGCAGCGGCAGATAGGCAATCGGCTTGTCGCCACCAATGTCCATGGTGCGGATGGTGAGCGGCCGGCCATCCAATGCCGAGCAAATGGACTGATATTGGTTGAACTGCTCTTCCTCATCCGGCGCATGCCGGCGCTCAAGGAAAAGGAACTCCGTGCGAAGCAGTCCGCACCCCTCGGCACCGCGCTTGATCGCTGAGGCAGCTTCGGTCAATGCCCCCAGATTGGCATAGACCTTGATCTGAACATTGTCACGGGTGCGGGAAGGCTCGAGCGCCGCCGCCAGATCGCTAGCCTGCTGCGCCGCGCGTAGCGCAAGGTCACGCTCGAAATCCGCGCGCTCGGCTGCTG
>JAEUNB010000307.1 GCA_016790625.1 Betaproteobacteria bacterium
CGGTTTTTCAGGCATAAATGCCCGAAAAGCCGCGCCAGTGTTGGAGTTTCTGTTTTTCCTAAGGCAGCGTCAAACCCGATCTGGCCTTGGCGGTGGATACGTCGGTGCCACTGATGCTGCCGGACACATTGAGGTCGGACAGATAGTTGTTCGCATTCAGCGCGAGTCCCACGCGTGCCTTGGTGGCGGCGATATCGCTGGCCGTCACAGCGCGGTTGCCACCGACATCGCCAACCAGGAAACCCATGTTGGCTGCGGCGTTGGTTGTGCCGTTGACGCCGGTGAGCGTTACGCGCGCGCGGCGGTTGTCGGGCACGCCGGTCAGCGTCACCAGCACATCGTTGCCGGACATCATCGCTGAGACACCGCCGAACGGATTGTTCGGGTCGAGCAGGGCGACGGTGCCGGTGGACGTGATCGGTCCGCTGAAGCGGAACACGATGAGATGGCCGCTGCCTATGGCGCGCGGCTCGACCGTGACTGCGCCTGCCACCGGAGCGCTGCTGTTGATTTCCAATTCAAACGGCCCCGCTGCGCCGTGCACCTTGCGCGAGAACACGCTCACCAGCGCAACCGGCGCGCCGGCCGATGGCGTGACACTGCCGGTCGCCGATGCAGCGCTGGTACCGATGGCGTTGGTGGCGGTCACGCTGCAGTTATAGGTCACGCCATTGGTCAGGCCGTTGACGGTGATCGGCGAAACGCTGCCGGTTCCAGTGAAACCGCCGGCATTGCAGGTGGCGGTGTAGCTGGTGATTGGCGATCCGCCATCCGAGGCAGGTGCGGTGAAGTTGACGATGGCTTGGCCGTTGCCGGGGTTGACGGTGCCGATGGTGGGGGCGCCTGGGGCGGTGAGGACGATATCGAAAGTTGCCGTTACCGAGGTTGCCGCATTCATCGTTACGACGCATGTACCCGTGCCGCTGCAGCCGGCACCAGCCCAGCCAGTGAAGGTCGAGCCACCGTTCGCGGCAGCAGTCAGCGTGACCACCGTGCTCGCGTTGAAGGTGAAACTACTGGTGCCGGTGCCGGTATTAATGCCGGCTGGATTCGAAGTGACATTCCCAGTGCCGCTGCCTGTGCGTGATACGGATAGCTGGAAGCTGCCCGGATTGACGGTTTGCATCAATGTTGTCGATGTGCTGACATCGTAAGTGGTATTACCCGAATACTCAGCAGTGATATTGCGTGTGCCGACCGGAAGGGAACTGGTCATGCATTGCGCGGTGCCACTACTGAGCGCAATCAGGTTGCAGCCGGAAATGACATTGCCGCCGTCGCGGAACGTGACCACGCCGGCGGCGGTGCCTGCGCCACCTGTAACAGTCGCCGTCAGCGTTATGCTTTGGCCACCAAAAGACGGATTGGTGGAGCTCGATAGCGCGGTGGAAGAGGGATTGAGTGTGGGCGGGAAGACAACATTGTCGATCCATGCGCGGTCGGCGCAATTGCTTCCACCGGGCGGCGCGGGCACGGCATTGCTGCAGAAGAACGAAAGCGAATTGCGATAGCGCCAGCGAATCGTGTGTGCGCCTGCGGTGATCGGCACATTAGCGGTAAGCCAGCCGGATTCGCCGCCATTGTTGGTAAAGACGACAACGTTATCAATCAGGAAATCGAAAATACCGTAGCTCGGGTAGCTCGACACGCGATAGTCAAAGGTGATGGTACCGGCCGGGAACGTCCCTGAGTAATCCAGATCGGCATTGACGAAAGTGCCGAATGTGGTTGCGACAACGCGCGGTGATCTGAGGCAAGAGGTATCGCCAGTGTTGCAATCCGAAGCCAAGGCCCAAGCACCGTTGGCCATGCCTGGGGCGGTGTAGCCGGCGGGGAAGGTCCCACCGGGGGGCCATGGGTTACCGGGTTCAGTCAGTTGCACCGTGGCCGAAGTCTGGTTGCCGAGATATACACCCGTTGCACCGGTCGGATTAGAGATCGTAACGGTGAACGACTCGCCGCCTTCAGTTACGCCATCGTTGACCAGCGGAATCGAAATTGTCTTCGCTGCGGAATCACCGTTCGCCCAATTCAGTGTGCCGCTGGTGGTGGTGTAGTCGAACCCGGCTTTTGCGGTTCCCGGCGTGGTGGTATAGCTGACGGCGATCGCTCCGGTCGAACCGTTTAGGCGATTGACAGTGATGTTGACAGTACCCGCCGCCTCGCTGGCCGTATAGGTTGCCGCCGACAGTTGCACCAGACCGGGCAAGCCACCGGGGATGGTTTCGGTTTTCATGTTCTGGATGACATTGCGCATGGTGTTCATTGACAACGCGTTGTCGGCGGAGTTGGCGGAAAACTGGCTGACGCCGCAGGGCTGCGATGTTGCGCCGCCGCCGCCGGGCGCGCACATGATGTTGGGATTGGAGAATTTCAGCGTGACCGGGTCAAAGTAACTCATGATCGTGCCGACGTTGTTATTGCTTGTTGTACTGCACTGCGGCAGATTGGCAGGGCCGCAACCACCATTTGCCGCTGACAGGTTCGGATTGCAAGTCAGGGCGCCGCTGGCACAGAAATAATGGCCGAAGGAATAAGAAAAAACACCGCCATCAATGACACCGTCGCCTTGCGCGGCGTCGGTAGCGCGATCATGCGCATTGCCCATGTTGTGTCCCATTTCGTGCATCAGTACCGAATCGCAACCGACCACACAGCCGGTGGTAACGGAGTACATTCTTAGTGGGCTGGGCGTCATACTCGTCGCAAGCCAAGCGACCCCGCTACCACCGAAATCACTGCCGTTGCGCAACAGCGCCACCAAATCGGCACCCGCGCCGGCACGTATGGACTCGATATTGGCGAATACACCTACGCCACCACCACTGACGGGCGTGATCGCATTTAGCGCAGTACTGTTACTGGTCGCGTCCGAGTAGTTGACCATCGTCGCGTTTACCAGACGGAGCGTCATTTGCACTTGGCTGTCACTGTAGGCCATGTTTGTAGCGGCCACGAGATTGAACAAGCGGGTCATCAAATTCGGCCCGAGCCGGTTAGCAAGTCCCGTGGTGTAGACCACCATCAGGTCGATTCTCGCCGGATCAGCGGGCGTATCCGCAGCAATAATTTTTTCGGCCATCCGTTTGGCTGAAAGGTTGATCCGGTCCAGCATTTCCTTTTTGCCGGGAAAATCCTCATTTGCTGGCATGCGAATGGTGTCAGGCTCGCGTGATGGGAGTGGGAGAAATACTGACTCCTCCATTTTGTCGACCAGCCAGTCGTGCCCATCGCCGGGCAGAATGCGGTAGGCGGTGTCTGCGGTTCGAATCGAGCCAAAGCTGCCATTCGGGCCGGATGTAATCAGTACACGATAGTCCTTGCCCTTGTCCTTCAAGTATCCGATTGACGAGCGGATACCGCCGCCGTGGTCTTCAATACGATCAAAGATGATTTGTTCGCGGACGCCGTTCGGCAGCGTTAATTCCATTTCGTCGTTGTTTGCCAGTCGCGCCATTGCTGCGCGATTGAGCGCGATTGGCATGGCCACGCTTTTGACATCGAACGACGGTTTGGATTGTGTTTTTAGCGGGACCGAGGACATTAGAGAGGGAGAGCCCGCGGCGAAAACGCTTGTGCTGACAAGCGCAACAATCAAGCTCAACACTCGAAGACTATAGCGACTGGAGAAGGAAGACATGAAAAACCTCGGCTGGCAGCGGGAGTGCGACTGAACATGATACGGCTGGGACGGATATTGGATTGTAAACAGCTTCACACAACTCAAGTATTTACCCGTTCCTGCGTATCCCGCGAATACGGCAACCCGTCATCCCCGCTCGCGAGCAGCGCAGATCGACATGGCGCCGGCACAGGGATTCGTTGTAAAATACGAGGCTGTTTTAAGGGCGCGCAGTGCATGCAAGTCCCTAATTTCATTGGGATGCCGGGCAGTCGATCTGACCCCCGTCATTCAGAATCATTACCCAAGATCGCATTTTCAGACTGAACTCCGAATGTTAGAAACCATCCGCTCGTTGCAAAAAACCTGGCTCGCCAAGCTGATTCTGGCGGCCATCACCATTCCCTTCGCGCTGTGGGGGATCGAGTCCTACGTACAGAATCCCGGCGGGCAGGATACCGTCGCCAGCGTCGGCAAGGAAAAGATCAATTCGATCGAATTCAACGAAGCGGTGCGCCGTCAGCTTGACCAGTTCAAGAGCCAGTTCGGCAACAATATCGATGCCTCGATCATGGACAACCCGGAGATGCGCAAGGGCGTGCTTGATCAGTTGATTGACCAGAAACTGTTCACCGTGGCCTCGCAGAATGCAGGGGTGAAAGTGACCGACGCCGGCTTGCGTGATCGCATTGCCAGCGAACCGAGCTTCCAGGAAAACGGTGTATTCACGCCGGCACGTTATGAGACCTTCCTCAAGGCCAATGGCAAGACCGCCACCATGTTCGAAGCCGAGTTGCGCCGCGATCTGGAGCGCAACCAATTCGCCAACAGCATCGGCAATACCGGCTTTACCTCAAAAGCCAGCGTAACGGCCTTCATGATGGCGGCCGAACAGTCGCGCGAAGTGGCGATGGTGAATGTGAATCCCGAGCAGTTCATCGCCCAGGTCAAAGTGACCCCCGAGCAGGTCAAGGCGTACTACGACGGCAACGTGAAGGAATTCACCATTGCCGAGCAGGTCAAGCCGGAATACGTGGAACTGTCGATCGACGCGCTGGCGTCATCAATCAAGATACCGGCTGAAGAGGTCAAGAAGTACTATGAGGCCAATGCCACGCGCTATGTGGTCAAGGAGCAACGCAAGGCCAGCCATATCCTGATCAATGCTGCGCCGACGGCAACCGATGCGGCCAAGAAAGAAGCCAAGGCCAAGGCTGACTCGCTGTACGAGCAGGCAAAGAAGGACATCAAGTCCTTTGCCGATCTGGCAAAGAAGAATTCGCAGGATCCGGGCTCGGGTGCCGCCGGTGGCGATCTGGGCTTTTTCGGCCGCGGCGCGATGGTCAAACCGTTCGATGAAGCGGTGTTCAACGCCAAGAAGGGCGACCTGATCCCGCCGGTATTGTCCGATTTCGGCTATCACGTCATTTTGGTGACGGACATTCGTCCGGAGACCGGCAAGTCGCTGGCCGAAGTGACGCCGGAAATCGAGGGTGAACTGAAGAAACAGAGCGCGAGGGGTGAGTACGCCAAACTGGCCGAGAAGTTCTCCACCGCCGCATTTGAGCAGTCCTCCAGCCTGAAGGGCGCAGCCGAAGTGGCCGGTGTGGCGATCAAGCAAGGGCCGTGGATTTCCAAAGGGCAGGGCTTGCCACCGTTCAACAATCCCAAGCTGATGACGGCACTGTTCTCCGATCAGGTGATCAAGGACAAGCGCAACAGCGAGGCGGTGGAAACGGCACCGAACACGCTGGTGGTGGCGCGTGCGCTGGAGTTCAAGCCGTCCAGCGTGAAGCCGTTCGCCGATGTTGAAAAATCCATCACCGCCAAGCTGACCCGCGAGGAAGCCGGCAAGCTCGCCAAGAAAGACGGCGAAGCGAAACTGGCTGAACTGAAGGCGGGCAAGACCGTGGCCGATTTGAAATGGCCGGCGTTGCTGGCCGTGAGCCGCGCCAATCCGGGCGGCCTGCCGCCCCAGGTGCTGGATGCAGCCCTGAAGCTGGATGCCAAGACCGTGCCGGCTTATACCGGTGCGGACAACCCGGCTGGCGGCTACACCATCGTGCAGGTGGCGAAAGTGATCGAAGCGCCGGCACCGGATGAGGCCAAGCTGAAGGCATTGACGACCCGCGTGGCGCAAACGGTTTCGCAGCAGGAATTCCTGTCGCTGCTGGCCGTTGCCCGGACCAAGACCGATGTGACCATCAAAAAAGATGCTCTGGACAAGAAAGCGGATGGCACGACTGGCCCAGTCAAGTAATCCTGGCTGCGGTTCGGCATAAAAAAAGGCGGCCATTGGCCGCCTTTTTTGTTTAGTGGCAGAGGGTTCAGGCTTTCATGCCGAACACATCGCGCGGATTACGCATTTCCGCCATGTCCTCAAGCCGGGCCTTAACCAGCGGCATGAATTTCGGATGCGTGAGGATGTAGAACTTGCCCTCGGCAATCGCCTGGAATGTCGTTTCGGCTACGTCGGCTGCCGTCAATTTTCCTGAGCTGACCGCTTTCTCGATCATCATCTGGCAGGCCATCATGGAGTCGCTGGGCGCGGCATCGTTCTTCAGCTCATCCGGGCGATTGCGATAGGAATGCGAAATGCCGGTCGGCGTAAATCCGGGGCAGAGCACGGATGCCTTGATGCGTGGCTCGGTCTTGGCGAGATCGTGATACAGCGATTCCGACAGCGCGACCACTGCATGCTTGGAAACGTTGTACGTACCCAGCAGGTGTGGCGCGATCAGCCCGGCGATGGAGGAGACATTGACGATATGGCCCTCATATTCGGGATCCTTCTTCGCTGCGTCCAGCATCAGCGGCGTGAACAGGCGCACGCCGTGAATTACGCCCCACAGGTTGACGTTCAGCACCCATTCCCAGTCCTTGACGGTGCTTTCCCACACCAGTCCGCCTGAGCCGACGCCGGCGTTGTTGAACAGGCAGTGGACCGCGCCGAAGCGCTCTATCGCCAGCTTGGCCAGTGCTTCGACCTGGTCTGCCTTCGATACGTCGCAGACGATGCCGGCCACATCCACGCCTTGGGCGCGGAAGTCCGCCAGCGTGGTTTGCAGGGCGTCATCGCGTACATCCGACAGCACCAGTTTCATTTTCAGCGTCGCTGCCTTGTCGGCAAAAGCGCGGCCCAAGCCGCTGGCCGCACCGGTAATGACGGCAACTTTATTTTCAAATGTCTTCAATGCGAATCCTTGAAATCGTAGATTGAAACTCTAGCACTGGCGCGGCTCTCGGGCCGAAAATGGCTGAGGAGGCGCGCCAAATGGCGGTTTACATATTTGGGACATCTTGCAACCTCATTCCGCTCGTGGTGAGCCTGTTACCGAAGGGTATCCCGTTGGGACGAACCACAAAAGGGCTACGAGGAATGAATCCCTTGCATCCATGTCCTTCGACAAGCTCAGGACGAACGGTGGTTATTTGAAATTCCTCATTCTTGTCATGCAAAAGTAATATCGTTTATTCGCTCTGCGGCATACCGCTGGCGATGACGTTAAAACCGCAATCGACATAGGTGATTTCGCCCGTTACCGCGCTGGCGAGATCGCTCATCAGGAACGCGACCACATTGCCTACTTCTTCCTGCGTCACATTGCGGCGAAGCGGGGCCTGTTCCTCGAAGAATTTCAGCATCTTGCCGAAGCCGCCGATACCGGCAGCAGCCAGTGTCTTGATCGGCCCTGCAGAAACAGCATTGGCGCGAATGCCTTTCGGCCCGACGCTGGCGGCGATGTAACGGGTGACGGCTTCCAGGCTCGCTTTAGCGGCACCCATGGTGTTGTAGTTCGGCACCACGCGTTCGGCACCCAGGTAGGAAAGCGTGAGCATGGCGCCGTTGCGGCCTTGCATCATCGGCAGCGCGGCCTTGGCCATGGCGGCATAGCTGTAGCTGGAAATGTCATGGGCGATACGGAAGCTTTCGCGCGACAGGCCTTCAAGGAAATCGCCGGCAATCGCTTCGCGCGGCGCGAAGGCGATGGCATGCACGAAACCATCCAGGCCGTCCCAGTGCTTGCCAAGTTCGGCAAAGCAGTTGGTGATGTCTTCGTCCTTGGAAACGTCGCACGGCAGGATGATCTTGCCGTCAAAGTCGGGAGCCAGTTTTTCCACCCGTTCACGCAGGTTGTCGCCGGCATAGGTAAAGGCCAGTTCAGCGCCTTCGCGCTTCATTGCCTTGGCCACGCCATAGGCGATCGAGCGGTTGGACAACAGGCCGGTGACGAGTATTTTTTTGTTGGCAAGAAAGCCCATGTTCGCTAGTTCTCCTCATGCATAATGCGGCCTAGTTTATCGCATTCACTTTGCATTTCTCCCCGGCATCCGTTTGCCAGTTAGCACTCAAATTCGCCCGGTACTGTCGTTTTGAATCAAGCTTCGTCGAACACTGCTCCTGTTTCGTCCACGCCCCTGTTCACATTGGCGCAATGGTGCGCGCTGCTGTGTCTGGTCGTCGCGCCATTCCGTTCCAGCGCGGGGCTGCGTGGCGGCTTGCTGGGGTTGGCAGCGCTGTTGCTGCTGGCCGATGCGGTGCGTGCAAAGAGCTGGCGTGAGCTATTCCCGCCACACAGTATCGCCACCGACGGCATCCTGCTGTGGCTAGGTGTCGTGCTGATCTGGTGTTTCATCAGTGTCGATGTGCGTGAGAGTTTCAGCGCATTCAAGGGGGAGGTTGCCATCCCCATCCTCGCAGGGTTGGTGTTCTATGCGCTGACACGCAGTGAGCTTGACGTTCATCGTTGGCTGTTCGCCTTGGGGCTGGGCTTGGCGGGGCTGCTGGCCTCAATGTTCATCGATCCATTCCGTCAGGGCGAGATCGTTCCGCGACCCTGGTATGGCGGCGTCGGCCCGGTTTCGACCTGGGTGGTGGGGGTGGTGGCGTTGGTGCCGTTTGCGTGGTCCGCCGAGGCGCCGCAGCGCGTGCGCGCCATCGGTATTGCCGTCATGCTGCTGGCCGCCGGTATCGCCTACATGAGCGGCAACCGTATGGTCTGGGCCAGCTTTGCGCTGATGTTGAGTGCGTTTGCGGTGCTCAGCATTCGCGAGGGGCAGGCCATGCCGAAGACGCGCACCCTGGTGGGTTGGGTGCTGGCGATTGGGCTGCTGGGCGCGCTGTTTTTTGCCTCCAGCGAGGCGCGTTTTGACGGGCTGGTGGAGGACAAAGGTTCGGTGGCGCTGCTGCTG
>JAEUNB010000009.1 GCA_016790625.1 Betaproteobacteria bacterium
CAGCAGAAGTTCCTTAAAGCGAATTTTCCTAAGCCTCAATGCGCCTCCTCCCACCCCCGGCTCCGCCACCAGCGGCACATCCAGCTTCGCCATGCCGCTCATCAGCGCCGGCACTTTCGCTCTCACGCCGCCTGACGCAAATCGTAACGCTTGACCAATACGTCGGCCGGCAAACCTAGCCCTTCAGCAAGACTGCGGATCATTTCCAGCGAGAGCGGCCGTACGCGATTGAGCACTTCGGCCACACGTGCACGGGAGCCAATGAACGGCTCCAAATCCTTCCGCGCCAGCCCGCGCTGTTCCATGATGAAAAGCAAAAACTCGATCGGATCGGGCGGCTCCATCGGAAAATGGCGCGACTCATAGTCTTCGATCAGCAGGGTTAGCACATCGAGCCGCTCGGCTTTGGGCGAGCCCGTGGGAGCATCCCACCATGCCTCCGCCTGCTTCAAGGCGGCTTCGTAATCGCGCTTGGTTCGAATCGGTTTCAGTTCCATGCCTGCTCCTTATATCGTTTCGGCATCGATTTTGTCGTACTGACTGTGTGTACCGACAAAGCGGATGAACATCCGGTATTTGTCATAGTGCACCGCCACCACCAGGCGGTAGTCGTTGCCTTTGATATTGAAAATCACCCGCTTGTTGCCGATAAAGCTGGCGTCGCGATAGGCCGTCTTGATCTGGGCGGGTGTTGACCAGTTCACGCGGCTTGCTTCCGCATACCAGGCGCGAAGAGGCGTTTCCGCCTGAGGATGTTTGGTCCAGAACGCTTTCAGTGTGCCGATCGCGATAATGCGCATGCGTCAGGCTAACATGTTCCCAAATCGGGAGCAAGATGAGAAGCAGTCAAACTTGGACCCCCGCCTGCGCGGGGGAGGGAACAACCAACTTGCACCATGGAAGTAAGCCACGGCCAATTTGTACCCGTCCAGCGCGCTAATGCGCCTCCTCCCAATTCCCCCCCACGCCCGGCTCCGCCACCAGCGGCACATCCAGCTTCGCGACGCCGCTCATCAGCTCCGGCACTTTCGCTTTCACGCGATCGAGTTCTGATTCCGGCACTTCCAGCACCAGTTCGTCGTGCACCTGCATGACGAGTTTGGTGGCGAGCTTTTCGGCTTCCAGCCAATCCTGCACGGCGATCATGGCGAGCTTGATCAGATCCGCTGCGGTGCCCTGCATGGGCGCATTGATGGCGGCGCGCTCTGCGCCCTGGCGGCGCATCTGGTTGCCACTCTTGATATCCGGCAGCCACAGGCGGCGGCCGAACACGGTTTCGACATAGCCGCTGTCGTGCGCTTCGGCGCGGGTGCGCTCCATGTATTGCTTCACGCCCGGGTAGCGGCTGAAGTATTTGTCGATATAGCTCGCAGCCGCGGTGCGCTCGATGCCGAGATTGCTGGCCAAGCCGAATGCGCTCATGCCGTAAATCAAACCGAAGTTGATCACCTTGGCGTAGCGCCGCTGCTCACTGCTCACTTCCTCGCGCGGCACGCTGAACACTTCGGCCGCAGTTGCACGGTGCACGTCCTCGCCATCGGCAAAGGCCTTCAGCAGGCCGGCATCGCTGGAGAGGTGGGCCATGATGCGCAGCTCGATCTGCGAATAGTCGGCGGAAATGATCTTGCTGCCAGTCGGCGCAATAAACGCTTCGCGGATGCGACGGCCCTCGGCGGTGCGCACGGGAATGTTCTGCAGGTTGGGATCGTTCGATGACAGGCGGCCGGTGACGGCGACGGCCTGGCCGTAGTTGGTGTGCACGCGACCCGTTTTCGGGTTCACCATTTTCGGCAGCTTGTCGGTGTAGGTGCTCTTCAGTTTCGAGACGCCGCGATACTCGAGGATCAGCTTGGGCAGCGGGTAGTCCTCGGCCAGCTTGGCCAGCGTTTCTTCATCGGTGCTCGGCGCGCCGCCGGGGGTTTTCTTCAGCGGTTTGATGCCTTTTTTGTCGAACAGGATTTCCGCCAGCTGCTTGGGTGAGCCGAGATTGAACGGCTGTCCGGCTTCCTGGTGCGCCTTCGCTTCCAGCTCCAGCATTTTCTGGCCCAGTTCGCCGCTTTGCTTGTCGAGCTGCGCACCGTCGATCAGCACTCCGTTGCGCTCCATCTTCAGCAGCACATGCGTGGTCGGCATCTCGATCTGTTCGTAAACGAAATCGAGTTTCTTGTCGCCGCGAACTTGCGGGTACAGCGCGCCATGCAGTTGTAGCGTCACGTCCGAATCCTCGGACGAATACTCGGACGCCTTCTCGACCGAGACCTGCTCGAAGCCGATTTGCGAAGCGCCCTTGCCGGCAACATCTTCATAGGCAATGGTGCTGGTGGCGCCGAGATGCCGCGCGGCCAGCGATTCCATATCGTGACGCTGGTGACTTTCCAGCACGTAGCTTTGCAGCAGCGTGTCGTGCACATAGCCCGCGACCTTGATGCCGTGGTTGGCAAACACGTGAAGGTCGTACTTGATGTTCTGGCCGAGCTTTTTCTTGCTTGCGTCTTCCAGCCATGGCCTCAGTTTCGCCAGCGCCGTGTCGAAATTGAGCTGGTCCGGCGCGCCGGGATAGGTGTGCGCCAGCGGCAGGTACGCGGCCTCACCCGCGACGCAAGAAAAGGAAATGCCGACGATACGTGCCTGCAATTGATCGAGGCTGGTGGTTTCGGTATCGAGTGCGACCAAATCGGCGGCGTTGAGCTTTGCGATCCATGCGTCGAGATCGGCATCGGCGAGGATGGTGTCGTATTGCTTCCTCGCCACGAGTTGCGTTTGCGTGGCAGCCGGTTCGCCGGAGGACCAACGCGAGGCGGTGGCGTCTTTGTCGGCCTGCTTGAATACCGCGCCGGCGGCGGCATCCGCTCCACCACTATCGCCAGTGCTCTCAGCACCTTTCTGCAATTCGGCGCGCAAGGACTTGAAGCCGAAGCGCTCGTACAAGCCATCGAGCCTGGCCACATCGGGGCCGCGGAAGCTCAAGTCGTCGAAATCGAACGGCAGCGGCACATCGCATTTCACCGTCACCAGTTCGCGGCCCAGCGGCAGGAAATCCAGTGCTTTCTTCAGGTTCTCGCCGACCACGCCCTTGATGTTGGCGGCATTGGCGACCACGCCATCGAGCGAGCCATATTCGGCGATCCATTTCGCGGCGGTCTTGGGGCCGACCTTATCGACACCCGGCACGTTGTCCACCGTGTCCCCCATCAGCGCCAGGTAATCGATGATGCGATCGGGCGGCACGCCGTATTTTTCTTTCACACCCTCGATGCCGAGACGTTCGTTGGACATGGTGTTGACCAGCATCACCTTCTCGTTCACCAGTTGCGCCAAGTCCTTGTCACCGGTGGAGATGACGGTTTTGACGCCGCGCGCGGTGGCATGCGCGGACAGCGTGCCGATCACATCGTCGGCCTCGAAACCATCAACGACCACGCACTGCCAGCCCATCGCCTCGGCGGCCTCACGGATCGGCGCAATCTGCGCGCGCAGGTCCTCCGGCATCGCGGTGCGCGTGGCTTTGTACTCGGGATAAAGATCGTCGCGGAAGGTTTTGCCCTTGGGGTCGAAAACGCAGGCGCTATAATCGGAGGGGAAATCATCGCGAAGACGTTTGAGCATGGTCACCACGCCACGCAACGCGCCGGTGGGCTCGCCGGACGGGCTGCGCAGGTCCGGCAGCGCGTGAAACGCCCGGTAGAAGTAGCTCGAGATATCGACCAGCAGCAAACGAGGTGGCGGCAACGGCGGAGTGGTGGTTTCGGCAGTGCTCATGAGAGGAAAGAATTTTGAAGCCAGGCAACAGCGATCCGGTCGAATCCAAGATTCCGCGATTGGCGGACCCGGAACTGAAACAGCAATCGTTGACCGCCGCGCGCGACTCGTGGTGGATGTTCAACATTATCGCCGAAATGGTTACGGCGGCAGACAAGCTTTCCGCCGTCGCGCCTGCAGTCGCCATCTTCGGCAGCGCACGTTTGAAGGAAGGCCATCCTTATTACAAGCTGACAGAGGAAATCGCGCTGAAACTATCGGACTCGGGCTTCTCGGTGGTCTCCGGCGGTGGCCCCGGCATCATGGAGGCGGCCAACAAAGGCGCACTGGCTGGCAAGAGCCCCAGCGTCGGTTTGAATATCGTGCTGCCGTTCGAAAAAGGCGGCAATGGTTATCAGGATGTGTCGCTGTCGTTCCAGCATTTTTTCGCGCGCAAGGTAATGTTTGTCAAACACGCC
>JAEUNB010000021.1 GCA_016790625.1 Betaproteobacteria bacterium
TGGCATGCGCCGCTGAATGGTCGCCAGCGAAAAAAGCGTTGGTGGCAAAATTGCAAGCCGCAATCAGCCTTGAATTTTCCAGGTTTGCCGCCCGGCAGTCGTCCATGGCCTGCAGGAAAAACGCGCGCGATGCTGCATAACCATCCTGCACATAAGTCGCGTAAGCAACCATGGTTTGGGCACGCGCCGCTGCCGCGTCCAGCCTCAACTCCCGCGCAATGTCGCGCGAGCCAATGGCGTGCCGCTTCGCGGCCCCCATATCCGCATCGAGATAGGCAAGCACCGCCCGCGCGTATTCCACATGCACGCGATCGGCTGAAATTCGGTCGGCGCCCGGGTGTTGCAGGGCGCGATGCAACATCCCGGCACTGTGTTTACTCCCGCCGCGATGCTGCCAGTACAAGCCCATGCTCGCTGCCAGCGATAGCGCGGTATTTCCACAGTCAGGTTGAGTCAGCGCGAACTCCAGCGCCCGGGAGAGATTTTCCTCGTCGCGCATCAGCAGGGCAGTCTGTTCGCCGGCCGACAGCGCACGCAATTCTTCGCTGATCGGCGCCGCCCACGCGGCAAAAGCCAGCGCGTGTGCGCGCTGCGTGGCATGCATTTCGTCCGCCTGCTGCAGTTCGCCGGCGGCGAATTGGCGCAACGTTTCCAGCATGCCGAAACGCCCCTCGCCCCCCGTCAGCAACGACTTGCCGGCAAGTTCCACCAGCGCTGTTTCAATTTCGTCCGGTGCCAGCGCCGGGTCTGCACAAACCCGCAAGGCAAGGGGGGCGGGAATGCCACCCTGAAACACCGCCAGCCGGCGAAACAATCGCTGCTCGGCCGGCTTCAGCAGGCGGCACGACCAATCGATCATCCCGGCCAATGTCTTGTGTCGGGGCGGAGCGACTCGGCTGCCTGTTACCAGGAAACCAAAACGATCCTCGATGCCACGCAGCAGTTCGGCTAACGCCATGTCGCGCATACGCGCAGCAGCAAGCTCGATGGCCAGCGGAATGCCATCCAGCCGATAGCACAAGGTGGCGAGTTGCGGCGCGTCCTGCGGCGTAACCGTCCAATCCGGCTGCTGCAGCCGCGCTCGTTCGACAAACAGGCGCACCGCCTCGACCTCGCACAATGCGTCGACCGACCCCTCAAAATCCGGATCGGGCAGCGGCAAACCGGGAATTCGATAAAGCGACTCGCCATCAACATCGAGTGGTTCGCGGCTGGTGGCAACAATTTTCACATTGGGCGCACGGCGCAGGATCAGGTCAACCAGGGCTGCGCAAGCGTCGATCAGGTGCTCGCAATTGTCGAGCAACAGCAATGCACGACGCGGCGCCAGATATTCACATAGCGTGTCCTCTGCGCTATTGCCCGGTGCAACGGCCAGGTTCCACGTCGACAGCAAGGCTTCTGCGATCCGGCCGGCATCGGCAATGCCGGCCAATTCGATCAACCAGACCCCCTCCTCGAATCGCTCCAATACCCGCGCGCCGGTTTGCAGGGCGAGCCGGGTCTTGCCAATTCCGCCGGTACCGACCACGGTGACCAGCCGGTGTTCGTCGAGCTGCGCCGCGAGTTTGCACACCTCGGCATGGCGACCGATAAACGATGTGCGCTGATTCGGCAGGTTGTTTGGCGCCTGCGAAAGCGAACGCAACGGAGGAAAGTCGCCCGGCAAGTCGCGATGCAGGACCTGATGAAGCGTTTCCTCTCCCGAGAGATCGCGCAACCTTATGCGCCCCAGCGTGCGCAGCGAAACGGAATCGCTGACTGCACCATTGAGCGCGCTGGCGACTGCATCGGAGACGATGAATTGGCCGCCGTGCGCCGCGTGGGCAATGCGTGCTGCGCGATTGACGGTTTCGCCAAAATAATCGTTGTCGCGCGCCTCGCAAACGCCGACGTGCAACCCGGCGCGGAGCTTCAACTTGCCGGCGCCTTCCGGCATGTCGCGCACGCCGGATAGCAGCCTCACGCCACAATGCAGGGCCGCGTGCGGATCGGCAAACGCGGCATGCACACCATCACCGATGAACTTGACGACCGCGCCGCCATGCGCAACCACCGTCTCGCGCACCAGTGCATCGTGACGCGCGAGCAGGCTGCCCATGCGCTCGCCCAACTGCTCCCACAGGCGGGAGCTACCTTCAATATCGGTGAACAGGAATGTGACGGTTTGCTTCATGGGCGGGAACGGCGATTCGCAACTTTTTTGGCCTGCCCAAAAGTTACAACAAAACCGGAGGGTTTCCGAAACCGCCTCGAAACAGTGTCGCCGCCCCCTTTTTCGCTAAGGCTTTTCCCCAAGCCTGAAGGCGGTCACCTTGTGCTCAGCGCCGGCATCCTTTTCTTTCTTGGTGGCGCGGATGATGCCGTAAATCACGCCCTTGTCGGAGCGATCCCAAGCGATGCCCTGACCGCGGATATTCATCGGGATGACATCCACCACCTCCAGCACTGAGCCCGCTTTCGGCAAACGCATGCGGTACAACTCGGCCGGATCGTGGCCAGTGAGATAGAGAAAACCATCCGGGCCCCATGAGCCGCCGGAATTGCTCATGTCCTCGAATTTATCGAGCAACACCTTGGGCAGCGTCCATGATTGCACCATGCGGAACGTCGAATCGAACTTGATCACCTGCGTATTCGCCTTCACACCGTACGGTGTTTTGTTCGGCCCCAGCAGGCGGTCGTAATTGGCGAAGCCCATCCACCAGTGCCCTTGGTGGAAATCCACCCAGGTCAGCGATCCCCAGTTGATGCCGAAGCTGTGGCTGCCGATATGCTCCATCGAAGCGGCGTCGAAAATTTCCACCGAGCTGGTCATTGGCCATTCGGGATAGTTGGAGTGCGCGGCGTAGATCTTGCCGTCCATCAGCATCGCGCTGTCGAGATGACTGATCGGTCCGCCCTTAGCCTCCTGCCATTTCTTCACCAGCTTGCCGCTCTTCTTGTCGTACTTGGCGATAACGGTGTTGTCGACTGCGTAGAAGTGCTTGTCGTCGGCCCCCACCCCTTGGTTGGCTTCCTTCACCGCGAATTCGCCGATCTGCTCCAGTACCGGTTTCGCTGACGCCATACCTGCCAGCAAAAATGTCGACAACAAAACAACGCCTGCTCCGATGCGCATCATGACTTCCTCCACTGATGGTTTTTTGAATGTTGTTCTGACTGCATATGCAGCTTAGCGGCAAATCATGACAGTTCCATTGATTTGCATCGCCGTGCGGTACTACTCTTCGATTGCTGGCTCCTCGGACAACTGTTTCCGCTGCTGCCACAGCAACCACCCGGCCCAGTAAATCGACAGCAGCACCACCGCCGCACCAAGTTTGTGTATCAGCCAGCCGATCCCCTGCGAACGCTGCAGCAATCCGAGTTTGGATAACAAATAAATCCAGTCGTGACCGCCCTCCTCGCCGGTATGTCCGCCGAGCAACGTCAATTGCGGGTGCAGCGCATCGTATGCATAGGGCGCCACATCGAGCAGCGACACGCCCAGCAACCAAAGCCCGATGGCGCCTCCGAAGGGATCGCGATTCTTCACCAGCAACGCACCGCACAATACCGCCGGCACAATCAATTGCATCAGCGTGCCACCTGCGATGGTGAGAAACTCGCCAAACAGCATGAACAACACGTGGCCTGCTTCGTGAAACACCAGCAACGGCCCATGAAGAAAAGAGCTGCCCATTTCGCCGGTGCGATGGTCCAGAAATATCAGGCGTACGCCCCAGACCGCAAACAGCGCCAGCAACGCGACGCGCAGGCCGAGGCCGGTTGAATCCACTTTGGCCGGAGCATGGGTGACCAACGCGGCCAGCCTGTCCCGCAGGCGCCCTCCTTCTTCGATGTCGGCTTCGCGCGTGACACGTGCGGGAACTGCACCAAACTTCGCCAGCACCAGACCACAAGCCGGACACGCTGCCGGCAATGATTGGTCTGCCGGCAACGGCGAGTGGCCGCATTTCGGGCAATGGCTGAAAGAAGCTGCCGGTACGCTCATGCAGCCATGCTACCAAAGACAAAGCGGCCACTCGGGCAGCTTTGCTTGTTGCCCGACTACGCGCGAAACAACTTACTCGCGCGGCTCACCGTTGCCATTGACCAGAATGGTGCGGCCCGGCGGCTTGGACATCTGCACGCGATTCTCGCGTCCGCGGAATTCATACGTCACGTCCCAGTAGGCAGGACGGCCGCTTTCCACATTGCGGCAACGCTCGACATCGCGGCTGTAGCTTGTGTTGCCGCCACCTGCATTCGAACCGATCGCCGCACCGGCGATTGCACCAACGGCGGTTGCTGCGTCCTTGCCGCGTCCGCCGCCCACCTGATGGCCCAGAATGCCGCCAAGGATACCGCCGACAATTGCGCCGCCGACATTGTTGCCGCTGCCGCTGTCGGACACCTGCTCGCGGTCAACCCAGCAGCGACGTTCCGGCGGACCCATCACGGCACGAACCGATGTCACCGGCACTTCGCGCAGGCGCTCGCTGGGGCGGCGGCGGTATTCGTACACCGGCGCCGGCGTCGGGTCCGGCTGGTAATAGCCCTGATAGTCGCCACGCGCATTGGTCGGG
>JAEUNB010000034.1 GCA_016790625.1 Betaproteobacteria bacterium
CTGCCGACCACCGGGATCACCGTGGTGGCAATCGGGAACAGGACCTTGGTGTCGCTGGCAGCACCTCCGGGCAAGGCACAGCCGGCAATGGCACCCATCGCGGCAACCGCGCCGGTTTTCAATGCGTCACGACGATCGTTCTGGCTCATGTTGTTTCCTCCTGATATCGACGGCCGCAGCTTGGGTCGGCGCGGCTTCTGGCGATAGTTTATGCCTCTATGGCAGCAAGATGCCTTGAGCGCGGCTAACAGGGGCTTATCGCCCGGCGCGGGCAATCGGATGGCCGACGAAGGCTGAAACCGCTGCATCTTCACTTTCGTACCAACATCGCCACGCTGCCGCCCACGATTGCCAATGAACTATCTGCCACCCCATTTCGTGCAAATCAATAACTCTGTAGGTGAAGTCTGACCTGATTGCCCGGTTCGGTGAAATTGCGGGCCTGTATTGTGTGAAAACTTGTGAAGTCGGGCATATTGCGAGGAAGTATCAGTAAATTGTCGAGTTGCCCGCGTTAGACGGGATAAATCATTGCACTCATTCGGAAAGAGTCAACGTTGAAGCTGTCCTTCGAAAGTCTACGCACCCGCATCGTGGTGTTCTTCACCGCCCTGCTCGTCGTCGTGCAGGCAGTGGCGCTGATCCTGCTGAACACCACCAACTACCAGATCGCCAAGGAAACGATCGAGCAGGAACTGGGCGTGGGTGAACGCATCTTCCTGCGCCTGCTGGAGCAGAACCGCGACCAGTTGGAGCAGAGCGCGACCCTGCTGGCGTCCGACTTCGGCTTCCGCCAGGCGGTCGGTACCAACGACAATGCCACCGTGCTCTCTGCCTTGACCAACCATGGCGCGCGCGCCTCGGCGGGCGTCCTGCTGCTGGTGTCGCTGGAACAGATGGTGACGGTCGATACGCTGCATCCCGACGCAAAGCCGCAGCCTTTCGCCTTCGCCCACCTGACCAAGGACGCCGAGGCCAGCGGCAAATCGTCCGGCATCGTCACCATCGATGGCCGTCTCTACCAGCTGGTGCTGGTGCCGGTGCGCGCGCCTACGGTGATAGCCTGGGTGGCGATTGGCTTCGATATCAACGACAAGAACGCCGATGAATTGAAGAAACTCACCGGGCTGGACGTATCGTTCCTCAGCCGCATGGGTGGCAGTGGCGCCCAGGATGGCAACGGCGAATGGCGCATGCATGCCTCGACACTTTCGCCGGCACTGCGCAGCGGTTTGATTCCGGCCGTATCGGCAATGAAATCGCGCAACGGTATCCTCGACCTGCACCTCGCCGGTGAAGAGTACGAAGCCCGTCTGACCGACATCAACAAGCAAGGCGATACACAGATCGTGGCACTGCTGCAGCGCTCGCTGGACGAGGGCATCAAGCCGTTCCAGCGCGTCAGCAGTGCGTTCCTGACCCTCGCATTCGTCAGCATCATGCTGTCCATCCTCGGCAGCGTGTTCATCGCCCGTAACATCACCCAGCCGATCAACAAGCTCGCCGATGTGGCACACAAGATCGAGCAGGGCGACTACGCGCAACGCGTATCGGTGGAGCAGAAGGGCGAAATCGGCGCGCTGGCTTCAAGCTTCAACCACATGCTGGAAGGCATCGTCACGCGAGAGAAAGAGAATCTGCGGCTGGCGTTCGAGGATCACCTTACCGCCCTGCCCAACCGCGCCATGTTCTATGACCGCTTGAAGCAGGCGCTGCTGCTGGCCAAGCGGCATGGTCATCCGGTCAGCGTGATGATGCTGGATCTGGATCGCTTCAAGTACGTCAACGATACGCTGGGGCATCCGGTCGGCGACAAGGTGCTGAAGGAAGTGGCGCTGCGCCTGCGCGAACTGTTGCGCGAATCCGATACCGTCGCCCGTCTTGGTGGCGACGAGTTCGCCATCCTGCTGCCCTCGGGCGATGTGGAGCGCGCCGGCACCGTCGCGCGCCGCATCCTGCAGACGCTCGAGCAACCGATTCTGGTGGAAGACCAGCCAATCGACGTCGGCACCAGTATTGGCATCGTGTTCTATCCGGAGCACGGCGAAGATGCCGACATGTTGCTGCGCCATGCCGATATCTCGATGTACGCCGCCAAGCGCAATAAGAGCGGATTTGCCACCTACGATTCGCGGCTGGAAGAGCATCGTCAGGAGCACCTCACACTGTTGGGCGAGCTGCGCCGCGCCATCGAGCAGAACGAGCTGGTGCTGTTTTATCAACCGAAGTTCAACTTCGCCAAGAGCGCCGTCACCGGTGTGGAAGCGCTGATCCGCTGGGAACATCCGATTCGCGGCAATGTGCCGCCCTCGGAGTTCGTGCCGTTTGCCGAACAGACCGGCAATATCCGCATGATCACGCGCTGGGTGATCGATGCGGCCGTACGCCAGTGCGGCGAGTGGCAGGCCGCTGGGCATGCGCTGAAGATTTCCATCAACGTCTCCGCGCGCGACTTGCTTGACCGCGAAATCGTCGCCTATGTTTCCGCCACGTTGAAGAAATACCATGTGCGGCCCGAGTTGATTTGCATCGAACTGACCGAAAGCGCGCTGATGGAAGACCCGGCACGTGCGCGCGAAACGCTGCATCAGTTGCATGCGCTGGGCATTCGCCTGTCGATGGACGATTACGGCACCGGCTATTCATCGCTGGCCTATATCAAGAATCTCGCGCTGGATGAGCTGAAGATCGACCGCGCGTTCGTTACCGGCCTTAACGCCGACGACCAGAGCGCGGCCATCATCCGCTCCACCATTGAGTTGGGCCACAGCCTCGGCATGACGGTGGTGGCGGAAGGCGTGGAAACCGAGCAGGAACTATCGGCGCTGAAACAGTTCGGCTGCGACTACGCGCAGGGCTATCACGTCTGCAAACCCAAGCGCGCCGGCGATCTCATCGCCTGGCTGGAAGCGGAAAGCATCACCGCATAAAAAAACGGACGCTGTGTAGCGTCCGTTTTTCTTTCCATCGCCGCAAACATCGCGGCATACGCATCGACTAGCCGTGCAGCGCCTTGTAACGAACCCGCTTTGGCCGCGCGCCCTCTTCGCCCAGACGGCGAATCTTGTCGTTCTCGTACTCGTTGTAGTTGCCGTCGTAGAACACCCACTGCGAATCGCCTTCGCAGGCAAGGATATGAGTGGCGATGCGGTCGAGGAACCAGCGGTCATGCGAGACCACCATGATCGATCCGCCGAACTCCTGCAGCGCATCTTCCAGCGAACGCAGCGTTTCCACGTCGAGATCGTTTGACGGTTCGTCCAGCAGCAGCACATTACCGCCCTTGAGCAGTGTGTGCGCCATGTGCAAACGGCCGCGCTCACCGCCGGATAGCGTGCCCACCAGTTTCTGCTGGTCGCCGCCCTTGAAGTTGAAGCGGCCGATATAGGCGCGTGACTGCATTTCGAACTTACCGATGGTCAGAATGTCCGAGCCGCCGGAAATGGCTTCCCACACACTCTTGTCGTTGGGCAGGTTGTCGCGCGACTGGTCAACGAAGGCCAGATTCACGGTCGGCCCGATCTTGACTTCACCCGCATCGGGTTTTTCCACGCCCTGGATCAGCTTGAACAGCGTCGATTTGCCGGCGCCGTTCGGACCGATCACGCCGACAATGGCGCCGGGTGGCACGCGGAACGACAGATTGTCGATCAACACGCGGTCACCGAATGACTTGGTGACGTTCTTGAATTCGATCACTTCATTGCCGAGGCGCTCAGCCACCGGAATAAAGATTTCCTGTGTTTCGTTGCGGCGCTGGTATTCGTAGCTGGACAGTTCCTCGAATCGCGTCATACGTGCTTTGGACTTGGCTTGGCGACCCTTCGGATTCTGGCGCACCCACTCCAGTTCCTTCTTCAGCGTCTTCTGGCGCGCGGATTCAGACGACTCCTCGCGCTTCAGGCGGTCGGCCTTCTGCTCCAGCCATGACGAATAGTTGCCTTCCCACGGAATGCCCGAGCCGCGGTCGAGTTCGAGAATCCAGGACACGGCGTTATCGAGGAAGTAGCGATCGTGGGTGATACCGACCACGGTGCCGGGGAATTTTTGCAGGAACTGCTCCAGCCACTCGACGCTCTCGGCATCCAGGTGGTTGGTCGGTTCGTCCAGCAACAGCATGTCCGGCTTGGAAAGCAACAGGCGGCACAAGGCTACGCGGCGCTTTTCACCACCAGACAGCGTGGCGACTTTGGCGTCCCACGGTGGCAGGCGCAGTGCGTCGGCAGCGATTTCCAGCGCGGTGTCGGTGCTCTCGCCGCCTTCAGCGGCGATGATCGCTTCCAGTTCGGCCTGCTCAGCAGCCAGTGCGTCGAAATCCGCACCTTCTTCGGCGTAGGCCGCATACACCTCATCGAGACGCGACTTGGCGCGCAACACGCCACCAATGCCCTCTTCCACCGATTCACGCACGGTGTGTTCCGGATTCAGCTGCGGTTCCTGCGGCAGGTAGCCAATTTTGATGCCGGGCATCGGCACCGCTTCACCTTCGATTTCCTTGTCCACGCCGGCCATGATTTTCAGCAGCGTGGATTTGCCCGAGCCATTCAGGCCCAGCACGCCGATCTTGGCGCCGGGGAAAAACGAGAGTGAAATGTCCTTGAGAATCTGGCGTTTGGGCGGAACGATCTTGCCCACGCGATTCATGGTGTAAACGTACTGAGCCATGGTATTTAGTGCCTTGCGGAGATGGGAAAGCGCAGTTGCTGCGCGGGTAATGCACGACTAACGCACAACTACTGCATAACTACAGCGAGTAATCCGCTATTTTACGCGAGAGCGGCTAATAAGTCAGCCGCCGGAAGAGTCCACGCGCGCTAAACTGCCTGCATGAATGCCCCGGTTGGCTCTCCGCAGAAAACCCGTTTCAACCCGCCCGCTTTGCCCACTCACCCGCGATGAAACTCCGCAAACTCGCGCAAGACGAGAAGCTGCTGCTGTCGCTGTCGTTCACGCAACTGGTGGCGTGGGGCAGTTGCTATTACGCCTATGCGGTGCTGATGGCACCGGTGCAGGCCGCGCTGGGCATCTCGCGCAGCACGGCAGCCGGCGCCTACAGTCTGGGCCTGCTGGTGATGGGTTTTGCCGCGATTCCGGTTGGCCTGATGATTGACCGCGGACACCACCGCGCCGTGCTGCTGGGCGGCACGCTGGTGACGATGACCGGCATGCTGCTGCACGCGGCGATCGAGCAGGTCTGGCAGCTCTACGCCGTGTGGGCGCTGATCGGTGCCGGCATGGCGGCCACGCTGTACGAATCGGTGTTCGCCTTCCTGATCCGCGCCTATCCGGACGACTACCGCAAGCGCATCACCTTCGTCACCTTGCTGGGTGGTTTGGCAAGTACGGTGTTCTGGCCGCTCACCACCCTGCTGCTGTCGCAGTTCGGCTGGCGTGGCGCCTTCGTCGGCCTGGCAGTGCTTCAGCTGCTGGGCTGCCTGTTGCTGCATGCCCGCTATCTGCCCGGGTCGCTCGCCAATGCCACAGCGCACGATTCGCCCCACGCCGTGGCACGCCCACCGGCCGGCCCGCTGCTGCGCTCGCGGCCATTCGTGTTGCTGGCGCTGTCGTTCACGCTGCAATCCATCGTGCTGGCCGGGATGGCGGCGCACATCCTCGCGCTGCTCGCGGCCGCCGGCGTCCCAGCCGCCATTGCGTTGGCGGCAGCCTCGTCGATCGGCATCATGCAGGTCGCCGGTCGCGCACTGCTGCTGATGGCTGGCTCACGCCTGCCGCCGGCCAGCGTGGCAAATATCGTCATCTGGCTGCTGCCAGTCGCGGTGATCGTGCTGCTCGCAATGAGCGTGAATCCGTGGCTCGCCTTTCTCTACGCATTCCTGTTCGGCGCCGGCAACGGCATGATGACCATCGTCAAGGGCACCGCCACTGCCGACCTGATCAGCAAGAATCGCGTGGCGACATTGAACGGCGTGATGGCTACGCCGATGGCGGTTGCACGAGCAGCGGGCCCGGTGCTGATCGCGAGTTGCTGGGATTTCTTCGGCAGTCCGCGAGCGGCGGTGCTGGTGATACTGGGCATGTCAGCTCTGGCGGCGGTGGCGCTGATGGGTGCCTATCGCAGCGCGCAGGGTGGCGCGAGCGGCCCCGCAAACCCGGATATCAAACCCTAGCACTGGTGCGGCTTTCAGGCACAAAATGGCTGGAACACCTTACCGGTGCTAGAGTTTCATTTCAAGCCAAGGGAGTCTCCGAATCCGGCGTGTTGCAAATTCGGAGGGTGGGCCCTAACTATGTTTGAATAAAAGGAGAGTTCTATGTGGATTCGCATGTGCATAATCGTGCTAGCCCTTTTGCTTCAAGGCTGTACGAGAAGTACTCCAAGCGCAAAATCTGCTGAGGAAGCTTTCGTCGCGTTTATTGGAGGCGAGTTAAGAGCGAAACTGCGAGTTTCCGAGTTCAAGAAAGTTGATGGCCAGACACGGGAACTGTTTGGCACGAAACTATATTTAATGGATTACTCCGCTGCAATCGACATTGATGAAACAATGCTACTGGTTGTAGACAAGAACGACCTAAGAGCAGCGCGGTTGCCTCCACCAGATCATCTCCAAAAGAGCTGTAAAGAATCCGGATCCTTCTTTGGCGGCGCAGGATTCGTCTGCAAGGGAGATCGATTGTTCGTGTCGGGACAAGTCGAATTTACGTTGAAAGAGTCGGGGTGGCTCGCAGAAAACCGCTATATCAACCAAGGCTCACTGATCGCACAAGACGCAGATCGGAGACTTGTAAAGTCTAATGCGCAGCAAAGTGGAGCAAACCCGTCAACTGACGCGAAAGTTGCAGAGTATTTGAAATCCCTGGAGAAGCAGTTTGGGAAGCCGGCACCTAGGCCGCCATTGTCGGAAGCAATAGACATGGGGGACTTAGAAAAGGCGAGGCAAATACTAAAGAGCGAAGTCTCTCAAGAAGATTTGGCCTACTCTCTCCACCTTGCGGCCATGCGAGGGCATGTAGACCTCGTGGAATCAGTACTTGACAAAGGCGTCCCCATAAATGCTAGAGACAGAAATGGAAGAACAGCACTATTTGCCTCTATCGTCAATTCAAGTCGTTCAATTGAGGCCGCAAAGAGGCTTATCAAGCGTGGCGTTGATGTCAACGCACAAGACACGAACGGGATGACCGTGCTTATGGAAGCTGCCTTTAGCGGCAATGTTGCATTGGTCGAGTTGGTCTTATCAAATGGAGCAAACACTGCCCTTGTGAGTAAGGATGGTAAGACTGCGAAGGATTTTGCTGCGCAAGAAGGTAAATCGACAGTCATGGCGATACTATTCAATCATAGCCACAGAAAATAAAGGGCCTAATGTGAGCTAACTCGGCTTCCGTGGGTTTCCTTAAGAGCCGCACAAAGCTGCACAAAGCTGGGGCAGGTCTTGCAAAATAGCAAATACTGTATTGAGTTTAAGGCGTTGCGCTCGGTGTTCCAGCGGAAATCATCGTAGAGCGCCATTCCATGCGCCTCGCCAGCTATATTCGCCCTGCAACCCGCGCGGATGCTGGAGTTTTCCCGTGCATCGCGGGCGACGCATTACTGCTCAGCTTCCTGCTTTCTTCAGCTCCAACTCTTCCCAACGCGCCAACGCCGCTTCAAGTTCCACCGTGATCGCCTCCTGACGTTGCGTCAGGTTTTTCACTTCCGGCGTTCCGTTGGTGTAGATCGCCGGGTCGGCCAGCCGCTGTTGAATTGTCGCCTGCTCTTTCTCCAGCGCTTCGATCTTGCCCGGCAGAGCTTCCAGCTCGCGCACTTCATTGAAGCTCATTTTATTCTTGCGCGCCGTAGCAGCGGGAGGCGCAACCGGGCGTGGTGCGGTCGCCGCTTCGGCCTTCGCTGCCACCGCCGCCATCGACTCACGCTGCATCAGCCAATCGTCGTAGCCACCGGCGTATTCGCGCACAACGGCATCGCCTTCAAACGCGAACACCTGCGTCACCACGTTGTTCAGAAAGGTGCGGTCGTGACTGACCAGCAGGATGGTACCGGCAAAATCCTGCAGCAGGTTTTCCAGCAGCTCCAGTGTCTCGATATCCAGATCGTTGGTCGGCTCGTCCAGCACCAGCAGATTGGCCGGCTTGGCGAACAGGCGCGCCAACAGCAAACGGTTGCGTTCGCCACCTGAGAGCGATTTCACCTTGGCGCGCGCACGCTGTGGCGGGAACAGGAAATCGCCCAGATAGCTGATGATGTGTTTCTTGCTGCCACCGACCTCGACGAATTCCGAACCGGGGCTGATCACATCGGCCAGCGTCGCCTCATCATCCAGCGCCTCGCGGAACTGATCGAAGTACGCCACCTCCAGCATCGTGCCGCGCTTGACGTTGCCGCTGTCGGGTTCAAGCTCGCCGAGGATGATTTTCAGCAGCGTCGACTTGCCGGCACCGTTGGGGCCGATGAAGCCGATGCGGTCGCCACGCTGCACCACACCAGTGAAGTTGCGAATCACCGCCTTATCGCCGAATGACTTGGAAATATTTTCCATGTCGGCCACGCGCTTACCGGATCGCTCGCCCGCGTCCAGCGTGAAATTCACCTGCCCCGCACGATCGCGGCGCGCGGCACGTTCGCGGCGCAGCTGTTCCAGCCTGCGCACCCGGCCTTCATTGCGCGTGCGCCGCGCTTCCACGCCCTTGCGAATCCAGATTTCCTCTTCCTTCAGCAGCTTGTCGAAGCGCGCGTTTTCCT
Source organism: Betaproteobacteria bacterium (assembly GCA_016790625.1). Lineage (GTDB taxonomy): Bacteria > Pseudomonadota > Gammaproteobacteria > Burkholderiales > Usitatibacteraceae > UKL13-2. Next base: position 8,702 of record JAEUNB010000034.1, read on the forward strand.
GCGCCTCGGCGTTCAGCATCTCGGCCTTGCGTCGTTGATATTCCGTGAACGAGCCGGGATAGCTGTAAATCTGGCCGCGATCCAGTTCGATGATGCGACTGGCGATATTGTCGAGAAAGCGCCGGTCGTGGCTGATCACCAGCACGGCGCCGGGATAGGACTTTACTGTTTCTTCCAGCCATGCGATGCCATCGATATCCAGATGGTTGGTCGGCTCGTCGAGCAACAGCAAATCCGCTTGCGTCACCATCGCGCGGCCCAAAGCAACGCGCTTCTTCATACCGCCGGAAAGTGCATCGAGATGCAGCTCTTCGCTCAACTCAAGCCGCGACAGGATTTGCGAGACGCGATTGTCGAGCTGCCAACCGTTGTTCGCCTCCAGCCGCCCCTGCAGATCGGACATCTGGTCGAGCGCGGCTTCGTCACCCTCTGCCGCCCGATGTGCGGCCTCGTGATAGGCAATCAGGTCGCGCGACACTTCTCCCAGCCCGCTGGCGATCGCGTCATACACCGTCACCGAATCGCCGAACTCAGGCTCCTGCGACACCCGCACCACCGTCACCGCAGGCGGCTTGGCGATCACACCATCATCAGCCACCGCTTCACCGGCAAGAATTTTCAGCAGGCTGGATTTGCCGGCGCCGTTACGGCCGATCAGCGCGATGCGTTCGCCGGGTTCGATCGTCAGTTCGACGTGGTCAAGCAAGGCGACATCGCCGAAGGCGAGCGAGATATTTTTCAGTTGCAGAATCGGCATGCGCTATTTTCTTCCGGAACAGTCAAGGGATATTGGGGGGTGCAGAGCGCGGATGATCGGCGCGCCATGCAGATTCGGTGCGACAGGCTAATGTCGAGAATGCGCGGCAAGCGACGACGCTATGGCCGGCGCCACCTTGAAATGCAGCCATGCGGTTGCCGCCAGCCCCGCGATGCCGGCAAAACCGTAAGCGGCGGCAGCGCCATAAGATTGCCACAGCCAGCCCAGCAACAGCCCGGCGGGAATGGACGCGATACCAACCAGCGCATAGTACCAACCAAACAGCGTGCCGCGCGCCCTGGCCTCGGCGAAGTCGCCGATGACCGCGCGTTCGACGCCTTCGCTGACCGACATCGCAAAACCGAAAAACAGTGCCGCCATCCACAGCGACGCGATATCGGTGACCAGGCAGAATCCCAGCATGGCAAGACTGTGCAGCAGCCAGCCGGGTATCAGCAGGGAAAAACGTCCATTGCGATCGGCCCACACGCCAGCGCCATAGTTGGCGAAGATCTTGCAAAAATGCAGAGCGGCCCACAGCAGCAGGGCATGCACCGTGCTCGCACCGAGCTCGTGGGCGCGCAGCACGATAAAGACTTCGGCGGTGCGGGCGAAGGTGAACAACATCACGGTCAGCAGGTAGCCGCGCGCGTGGCCGGGAACATCGCCCCAGCGCAGGCTGAACGTCATCGCCACCGGTGCCGCCGGTTTCTTCGCCTCTTTCACGCCGAACGCAAACAACGCCACGCACAGCAGACCGGGAATCGCGGAAATCAGCAGCACATCCTTGAGATTGGTTGAATAGACCGAAATCACCAGCGCGCCCAGCAATGCCCCGCCCACCGCGCCCAGATTGTCGAACGCACGATGAATACCGAAGGCACGCGCGCGCATCGCCGGCGGGGCCAGATCGACAATCAGCGCGTCGCGCGGCGCATTGCGAATCCCCTTCCCCACCCGATCGCAGGCGCGGATCAGCACCACATGCCACCATGCGGTGGCAAATCCCAGGACGGGCCGCACCACGTTGGAAATCAGATAACCACCGATGGCCAGTGGTTTGCGCCAGCCGCCGCTTGCGTCGGAAAACTTGCCCGCCCAAATTTGCATCACGCAGGCCACCGCGCTGGCCAGTCCTTCCACCAAGCCCAGCACCACCGGCCCGCTCACCAGCACCGTGGCCAGCAGGATGGGAATCAGCGGCGTCACCATCTCGGTGGCGATGTCGTTGAGCATGCTGACCATGCCGAGCAGGTACACGCTGAACGGCATGCGGGCTTTGCTTTTTTCAGCGGGAACACCGTCGCCGGACGGCGCGGCGGGCGCGGCACCGGTACCGGCGGTACCGCGCGGGGAGGAATTGGGCATGGCCAAATTTTACGCGTAAACTTCGCCTGCCCGCCCTCGTAGCTCAGTGGATAGAGCATCCCCCTCCTAAGGGGAGGGTCACACGTTCGATTCGTGTCGAGGGCGCCAGCACCCTTGCAGCGCGGCTTCAGCCACTTCCGTCAGGCCGACGCCAAGTAGAACCATTCGTTGCCCGGTTCTGACTTTGCGTCCGGGAACATGATGAAGCCGTCGGCCTCGGCAACCACCTTGGTGCCGTCGTGGCGTGTGCCGACCACATCGCCTTTTGACAACCGGTCGAAACTGGCCCAAGCCCGGCTGAACTGGTCATCGGCGTGCCAGCGGTCGTGAACTTCGTACATATGCAATTGCTCGAATTTACTTACCGCATCGGGCGACGTGCCGTCGCTGATGCCGAGAAATGCCAGCGTATTGATGATCGCGCGATAGCCGACATTGACCGATTCAGGATCATCGTGCTGGCCACATTCGAGCGTGATCGCATAACCGCCGGTCGAGCGCATGTACTCGGTGGTACCGACGCCGTAGCGCGAGTCGGTATTGAGCGGGTTCGGCGTCTCACCGGTTTCGCGGGCGCGCTCGATACGCCGCACCACGCCCTTGTCGTAGGTATCCAGCCAGCCATCTACAAACCGATCCACACCCAGCCTTGCCGCCAGCGCTCGTTCGGCAGTGTGGTGCTTGAATGGCTGCAGCGGTCCGTCATTGTTTACCGGCCCCAGCATGGCGAACGCGCGGTTGTGCGCACGCGTGGAATGCAAATCGAGCAGGGCATCGTGTTGCGCCATCAATGGGCAGAGCCAATTGGCGACGTGATCTTCGAAGTCAACCGGATTCGGCGTTGGCCCCAGATTGCGGTTGAGGTTGCGATCGCCGGCGCGCTCGCCTTTCGCATAAGCCAGCGGGTTGGTGACCGGAATGAACGTCACCGCGCCGGCAAGAATTTTCACGCGGCCGGCATCGATATCGGTCAACACCCGGCGGATCGCTTGCGTACCGCAGGTTTCGTTGCCGTGCACCGCACCGGAAATAAGAATTTTCGGTCCCGGCTGCTGGCCACGAAACGCGATCGACTGGAAATGATGCTTTGCTGAATCAACGGCTGCGGTCATGCGGGGGCTCCAATGATATTTGCGGCAACTATACGACGATGATCTGCGCCAACGTGGCGCAAGCAGGCGCAGTGTATATTTTCGGCTCACCGTTTTCACCGTCAACCGCGCGAATCGCGCGCAACACGAATCCAGTCGACCCGCCATGCCTCTCACCCTGCCCAGCGAATCCGTCCCCGGCCACGCCGATTTCCGCCGGCTTTCCTCGATTGAAGGCATAGACGTGGAGCTTCGCTACGCGACACCGAATAACTTTGTCGGTCGCGATCTCTACTCGCCCATGGACTGCGCCTGGCTGCATCGCGATGCGGCGGCCGCGCTGGAAAAATCGGTTGCGTGGCTGAAGGATGCGCGGCCGGGTGCCCGCTTCCTGATTCTGGACGCGTTGCGGCCGCAGCGGGTGCAGGAGCAACTGTGGGCCGCGCTGCAAGGCACCGACCTGCTGCAATACCTGGCCAATCCCGAACGCGGCTCGATTCACTCTTTCGGCATGGCGGTTGATATCACCATCACCGATGCCGACGGTGTCGAATTTGACATGGGCACGCCATTCGATGACCTGACCGATCTTTCCCATCCCGCCAAGGAAGCTGAATTCCTTGCGCGTGGAGAAATCACGGCGGCCCAGATTGCCAATCGCGAACTGCTGCGCGCGGCCATGCGCCACGGCGGCTGGCAGGGCATCAATACCGAGTGGTGGCATTTCGATTGCGGCGACCGGCTGAAAGTGCGCGCCGAATATGCGCGCGTGCTGTAACGCGACTCCGTCAGCCGCCGGAATATTGTTTCATCGGGTCCGACAACACTTGCGCGCCGCCGCCGCGCTGCACCGCATCGATAATCGCATCAAGAATTGGCCTGCCCACCGGGCCGGGCATGTTCTCGTGATTGAGAATGGCGACGACGATGCATAGCCGGCCTTCGGCATCCGGCACGTAGCCCGCCACCGATAGCGTGTTGTACAGCGAACCGGTTTTGAAGCGTCCGCGCTGCGCAGCAGGAGTTTGATGCAGCCGTAGACGCATGGCGCCGTCCACGCCAATGATCGGCAGGCTGGCCATGAATTCCGGCGCCCAGCGGCTCTGGTTGGCAACCTTCAGTACTGCAGCAAGTTGTGCCGGTGTGATGCGCTCCGTACGTGACAGACCCGAACCGTTTTCCAGCACCAGCCCGCGGTCATTGATGCCGTTTCGCTTCAGCCAATCGCGCACCACCTTCTCGGATCGCGCCGCACTTTCGTCCGTCGATGCGCGATAGCCGCTGTCCGAGTCGGCCAGTGCCAGATAGAGCATTCGGGTGATCGGATTGTCGGAACGCTTGTTGATATCGCGTACAAACTCGGCCAGTGTTCGCGAGCGATGATCGGCCAGCAATCGCGTCTCTGCCGGTGCCGCCCCCTCGCGCGTGGTGCCGTCGTATGCTCCGCCCAAATTGCTCCACAGTGATCGAAACAAGCGATCCGCGAAGTCGGTGCGATCCAGCACGTTGATGCTGGTCTGGGCATTGCAGTTGCGGGGGTAGTTTCCTTTCAGCGTGATGCGGATGACTCCGCCAGGTGTCTTTTCCGTGGCCGGTAATTGCCAGCCGTCTTCCCATTTATCGCATGCGCGGTCGATCATGCTCATCGTATTGACCACCTCCACCCGCTGCAGCGGCGGTGTGATGCGCGCCTTGACCGATATGCCATCCGATTCCATATCAAGCTGAATCAAATTCGAGTTCAGCATCAGCGCATCGGGGATCACGTTGTAGCGAAACTCGGGGGTTTCATCGAATGGCGGCACACCAAGGTCCGGTCTTGCGGGGCGATACCAGGTGCGATCCAGAATCAGGTCGCCACGAATTCGCTGTATTCCCTTGTTGCGCAGGGCCTGCAGCATTTTCTGCAGAGATTCCCAGTCCATGTCCGGGTCGCCCATGCCGCGCAGCACCAAGTCCCCTTCCAATACGCCATCAGTCAATTTGGCGGCGGTACGCAATTCCGTTCGGCCACGATAGGTTGGCCCCAATTGTTCAAGACCGGCGATTGCCGTCAACACTTTCATGCTCGATGCCGGCTGCATGCTCTGGTTGGGGCGATGCGAAAGCACGACAGCCCCATCGGCCACGCGAATGGCATGAATACCAACATGTTGTTCGCCGATGTTGGCTGCGCGCAACATGGCAACAACTTTTTCCGGCAAGGGCGTTTGCGCTTGCGCGTTGAACACAATCGCCGCGAACAGGAAACACGCTGGGAGGAAAGGTCTAATCATGGCGTTCCGTTACTCGCTTGCGGCAAGTCAAGCCTGTCGATTGCATACAGCAATTTTGTTGTAAACATACCAATTTTGGGTAACCGGGGTATTGCAATTATCACGAACTGGTAGCAAAGTGAGGCGATTGGTAGTTTAGTGGTATTAGCGTCGGTTAGCCAATGATCCATCGACGCATGCAGGTGTTTGTTTGTCGGGGTGCGGCACTTCCATGCGCGGCGAATCGAGAACGCCGCGCTAGTTGTCAGGTAGTCCGCGCTTCCCGGTCGTGTGTCATATCAATTGTTCAGACAGGGAGAACGCGCCGTGAAAGTCAAGAAGCTAGCCCAGGTAATCTCGCTCATCTGCATCGCCGGCCCGGTTGCCGCGCAGCAGACCCCGCCTCCACAGCAACCACAAAAAGTCGAAAAAGTGGAAGTGACGGGTTCCAGCATCAAGCGGGTGCAGGACGAAGGCGCGTTGCCGCTGCAGATCATCACCAAGGACGATATCGACAAGGCCGGTATCGTCAGCGCCGAGCAACTGCTGGCGACCATTTCCGCCAACGGTTTGGGCCGCGACAATATGTCGTCCAACGTCGGTATTACTGCCAACTTCGCCGACCGTAACAACTTCGGTGCCGCCAGTGCCAACCTGCGCGGCCTGGGTTCCGCCAGCACGCTGGTGCTGCTGAATGGTCGCCGCATGTCGGCCAGCGGTATCCGCGGCGTGGCGGTCGATCTGAACTCCATCCCCTTGGCTGCCATTCAACGCGTTGAAGTCTTGAAGGACGGCGCTTCCGCCATCTATGGAACCGATGCCATCGGCGGCGTAATCAACTTCATTTTGCGCAAGGACTATACCGGCCTTGAGTTGTCGGCCTTTACCGACGTGACAGATGAGGGTGGCGGGCAAATCACCCGCGCATCCATACTGGCCGGCTACGGCGATCTGGCAAAAGATCGCTTCAACGTCATGACCAGCATCACCTTCGACAAGCAAGAGGCGCTGCTGGGTCGCGAGCGCGACTTCGTCAATGGCAATCAGCCCAGCCGCGGCTTGACCCCGGATACCACCGGCACCCCATTCGCCTCGCAAACCGGCGGCGCCGGCACCGGCATGGGCGCGTCGTTTGTCGGCTCGTCGAATATCAGCGGCATCTTCCAATTGCCCGGCACCACGCAGACCTACACCCGCGCCAATCTGCTGAGCTTTCAAGGCAATTGCGGTCTAATTCCTGGCATGACGCAATATCGTGGCGACGTCCTCGGCCCCTCGTTCTACGCATCTTCACGTGGTTGCGCCTACGACTACGGCCGCGAGCAGGCACTGATGCAGCCGGTGGAGCGTATCAACATCGTTGCGCGTGGCACGTTTGAAATCAATGCCAATACCCAGGCATGGATTGACTTCGTTGGTTCGCGCACAACATCGGATCGCACGTTCGAACAACGCCAGGTCACCACCAGCATCGCGGCCGGCAATGCCTATCCGGTCAATGGCCCCTATTACCAAAACCTGCAGGCGTTCATCCCCAGCTTCAACCCCAACCTGCCGATCGCTTATCGCTGGCGCTGTATCGCTTGCGGCAACCGTCAGATCGAGACCGAAGCCGAAGCCTATCGTTTGCAGGCCGGCCTCGAAGGCACCTGGGGCAAGTGGGACTACAAGCTGGGCATGGCGACCGGCGGCAGCAAGGCAGAATCCATTCTTGTTGATGGTTACTACAACACCACTGCGTTTAATGCCGCGTTGGCCACCGGCCAGATCAATCCGTGGTTGCTGCCCGGTCAAACTCAAACGGCCGCAGCCATGCAGTTGCTTGAGGCTGCCAAGGCGCGCGGCGCAAAACTGCAATCCGGCGAGTTCAAACTGAACTCGTTCGACGGTTCGGTCTCCGGGGAGATCTTCCAGCTGCCCGCGGGTGCCGTTGCGGCCGCCGCCGGCTTCGACGTACGCAAGGAAGAATACTTCCTCAACAACAGCGCGACTGCGGTGGCGATTCAGGATGCACCGTTCCCGACCGACATCTTCGTCAACAAGCGGACACGCGATATTCGCGCAGTCTACGGTGAAGTCGCCATCCCGGTCCTGAAGACACTGGAAGTCTCTGCCGCCGTGCGTCATGACGACTACAGCGATTTCGGCAAGACCACCAATCCAAAGGTGTCCTTCAAGTTCACCCCGCTGAACCAGCTGCTGTTCCGCGGTTCGTACAGCGAAGGCTTCCGCGCACCGAGCTTTACCCAGTTGTACAGCCCAAGCTCCGAAGCGCAAATTCCGGGCAACGTGGCCGATCCGGTACTGTGTCCACAAAACCCTGGAAACCCGGTGTTCTGCGCCATCCGTCCGCTGGGCCGCAGTGGTGGCAATCCGGACCTGAAGCCGGAAACGTCCAAGCAATGGTCGGTCGGCTTTGTGCTGGCACCGGTGGAATGGGCCAGCGCCAGTTTCGATCTGTATGAAATCAAGCGTACCGATCGTATCTATGTGGTCACACCGCAGTTGGTTATTGCCAACCCATCGACGTTCCCGGATGCGATCGTCCGCGGCCCAACCGGCCGTATCGACGAAACCGGTGGCTATATCCGCGGCGGTCTGGTCAATGCCGATGGCGATATCACACGCGGCGTGGAAGTTGGTCTGCAAGCCAACGGCCGGCTTGGCCCTGGTAAGTGGAAGGCGCAGTTGGACGGCACCTATGTCGACAGCTTCCGCAGCCGTATCTTCAATACGCAGGCTTACCGCGAATTGGTCGGTCAGTGGGATGTGCAGGATCTGTTTGTGCGCTGGAAGCACACCGCTCGCTTCACCTACACCGAAGGTGACTGGAGCGGCACGCTGACCCAGTACTACACGGCTGGTTACAAGGACGAAGTGCCGGCTGGCGTAGCGAACGCCCCGGACTACAACCCGAACGTTTCCGAGTACATCATCTACAACGCGTCGGTTACCTACTCGGGCTTCAAGAACCTGACCATCACCGGCGGCATCAAGAACATCCTCAATACCGATCCGCCATTCACCGCGCATAACGTGGACTTCGCCGGTGGTACGGCGTGGGATCCGCGTGTGGCCGACCCGCGTGGCCGCGCCTATACCCTGCGTCTGACCTATCGCTTCAAGTAACAATCTCCCCCTGCCCGCAAGGGCAGGTTTTGCGGAAATGCAGGGCGCCTTCGGGTTCCCTGCATTTTTTTTGCCTCGGATACGGATGCTTCGTAACAAATGAATCGACGCGATTTCAATAGAGCGATTGCCGCCGGCGCGGTACTCTCCGCCCTGCCCGCATGGCCCGCATCAATTCGCAAAACTCCGGCGCGAAAGCTCATCAAGCCGCCCATCCTCCGCCCCGGCAGCCTGGTCGGCCTGATCGCCCCGGGCGGCGTGCTCGATGACGCCATCATCCAGAAATGCGTGCAGAACCTCGAGTCGCTGGGTTTTCGCGTCAAGCTGTCTCCCAATCTCCGCGCAGCCTGGGGCGGATATGCCGGCACGATTAAACAACGGCTCGACGACCTGCATGGCATGTTTACCGATGCCGAAGTGAAGGCGATCTGGACCGCGCGTGGCGGATCCGGCTGCAGCGGGCTACTGCCCGGCATCGATTACGAGTTGCTCCGCCGCCACGCCAAGATTCTCATCGGCTACTCGGATATCACCGCTCTGCATCTGGCGTTGTACCGGTGTGCCGGGCTGGTGACGTTTCATGGACCGGTGGCATGGTCAACACCCAATGACTACGCGGTGACGCAGATGCAGGCGGTACTCATGTCACCACGGCGCGAGACCGAGATTCACATGTCGACCGAAAATGCGCGGCGTGCGGCCACGCAGCCGGAGTATGGGCTGCGTACGTTCAAGCACGGGGGCGCCGAAGGGCCGCTGGTCGGCGGCAACCTCTCCATTGTCTCGGCGCTTGCCGGCACGCCTTATGGCGCCGACATCCGCAATCACCTGCTGTTTCTGGAAGAAGTGCGCGAGGCACCGTATCGTGTCGACCGCATGCTGACGCAATTGCAGCAGAGCGCAGGCGCGGCCGGAGAAACACACGGGCTTGCACGTGCGGCCGGCGTGATGATGGGAGTCTTCACACGGGGCAATGCGTCGCCGGAAGACAAATCACTCAGCTTGAGCGAGGTGCTGGACCATCATTTCGCGGCCTCGCCGGTGCCTGCCGTCTACGGCTATTCGTTTGGCCACATCTCGCACCAGTTCACGCTGCCGGTCGGGGTTCGAGCCCGGCTCGATACATCCGCCCAAACGCTCACCCTGCTGGAAGCGGCCGTGCACGAGTAGCGCCCGGTTTTGCCACGTCTGCGTCACTTTCTTTTGGCAAACTGGGTTCAGAAAGTTTGCGTTACAACCGGACACGGCGCGCGGCCGGTTTTCGGATTAAACTCCGCCGCCTTGATTGCGATTTATTGACCGCAGGCAACAAGTTTGGCGAGTGCTCATCAGCCAAAATCGGCAGTTCGTCCCCCGCTGCTGCAACTTTATCGCCTTTCGGTCGCCTGAGTCGTGTAGCCGTTGCAGAATTCGCAGCATCGAATAACGGAAGCGCCATGGAAAACGTGTGGCGAACTGTAACCAAGCTTGTCGTTTCGTGCGGGAACCAAAAAGCGCGAAGACGGCAAGTCAACAGATGACTGCTCTTTTTTGAAAGGAACCACAATGAAAAATCCAATCCGATTCCTGGTTGCTGCGATCGCGGTGGCTGCTGCCACAAGCGGCGCATCGGCTTATGCGCAAGATACTGCCACGCCACCGGCCAAGCCGAAGGTCTACGCCATCATCTCGGCGGTGGGCGACCAACTCACCGTGGTGACGCAAAAGAAAGTGGTCGGCTCGAACATCATCGATAACTTCCGCCGCGAAGTCATCAAGGTACCGGGCGACGCGATCAACAACTCGGTGCTCAAGGGCCTCGACAAGGCGATCGAATTGAAGGATCCGGGCAGCAAGCGCATCCTGGCACGCCTGAATCCGCTGGAGATGGATGGTGTGATTCCGGTCGAGCGCGAGAAAGTCGCGATGCAGAAACTGCTCGCCACGCTGGAAAAATTTCCGCAACGCCAGGAGTGGGACACCATCATCGTGGTGACGCCGAAATTCCAGTTTTCCGAGCGCAAGGGCATGGCCAGCAAGCTTGAAGGTATCGGCATTTACGTTCAGCCCATTGGAAGCTCGGAAATCGAGGACGAGACCGGCGCAGTGTTCGATGGCGGCAACGGCGAGGAAACGATCACGCCCGAAGGCAAACCGGGCAAGGACTCGAAGACCTTTATCGCACCGTACAACTACACCCAGACCTGGGTATTCGACGCCAAGACGCTGAAGGTGATCGACAAGGCCGCCAACTTCGAATATCAAAAAATCTATGACCCGATGTCGACCGCGATCAATGTGGCCAACAGCATTCCGCCGGACAAACTCGCCGGTTTGTTCACCCGCTTCGT
>JAEUNB010000035.1 GCA_016790625.1 Betaproteobacteria bacterium
GTATTTCGTTTCATGGCCAAGTTTGTTTTTGGCCACCATCGGACGATGGAAACCTATCTTGCCGATGTGGCGAAGAAGTTTTCCGAGGTGGCGGCAGTGCAGGAAGGTGTGCCGGGCCGGATTTAAAACTCAAGCATTGGCGGGCGTTTCCAGCCATTTTCGGCCTGGAAGCCGCTCCAGTGCTGGGGTTTTGCTTGGTTATGCGGATAAAACCTATTTTTTCTCGACATACTTGAGGTTGCCCGCCACTGCTTTCTTCGCGAGCCCATCGACGAAGCCTGGCGCGATCAGCTTGATCCACTGGCCAACCTTGCCCTTCAGCGTCATGATTTCCTCGCGTTTGCGCGAGACGATGGCGTCTTCGATGATGCGCGCGCATTCGTCCACACTCATCACCTCATCCTTGTTCACCGGATCGATCTTCGCCGCCTTGCCGTCGGCGCCCGTGGCGTTTTCGCGGATGCCGGTGGCGACGAAGCCGGGGTAGACCATCGTCACCGAGACGCCGCTTTCATCCAGCTCAATCCGCAGCGAATCGAAGAAGCCGCGCATGGCGTGCTTGCTCGCCGCGTATCCGGTACGTGTCGGCACACCGACCAAACCGGTGAGACTGGCAATGCCGACGATGCGGCCCTTGGTTTTCAGCAGATGCGGCAGCGCGTGATGCGTACAGTACACGGCGCCCATGTAGTTAACCTGCATGATGCGTTCGAGAATGGAGACGTCGTCAATGTCGGCGAACTTTGCCCACATGGTCATGCCGGCGTTGCACATCAGCGTATCGATGCGGCCGAATTCGGCGATGGCGGCGTCAATGATCTTTTTGCACTCGTCGGATTTGGCAACATCGGCGCTGACGGTGATGACGCGTGCGCCATAGCCTGTCGCTGTTTCGGCGACGCGATTGAGTTCATCCAGTCGTCGCGCGGTCAGCACCAGCTTCGCGCCCTGTTTTGCCAACCGGTATGCGAGTTCTTCGCCGATGCCCGTTGAGGCGCCGGTGATGATGACAACGTTGTCTTTCATGGACATGAAGAGGGCCTTCTCTTTCTTGTTGTGCTCGTTAGTCGCGCAAAGAGCAACCGCACGTTATTTGTTCCAATTCGGACGAAGCTCTTTTCTCACCATCAATTTTAGTCCCGACCAGTCGGCGTTGACCGCGCAGACTTTGACGTCCACCAAACCGGTCGGCAGCACGATGGCGCGAATGCCGTCTTCGGTCAGGTCGACGAATAGCTTTGAGGTTTTCTTCGGCCACGAGATCCACAGGCTGCCGTCGGCGTGCAGTTTCTTCGATACGGTGGGCAGTGATTTTTTCAGCGCGGCAGTGTCCTTGCAGAACAACAGCACCAGCTCATTCAGTGCTGCGAGCTTGCTCACCAGTTCAGACGCGGGTGGCAACGGCACCAGATCATGTTCGATGCCGTCAGGCGCGTTCAGCAGCACCAATGTGCCGCCGTCCTTGAGCCCCAGTTTTTTCGGCAGCGGTGTGCCGGAATATCCTGCAGTTGCGCTGGTTGCCATCAGGTCTCCGTATCGACATCGGGAATGTGATTGAACGCAATCGCGATCTTGCCATGGTCCAGCGCGCGATGTGCGCCGCCGAAGTACGCGGCCTTCTTGCCGAAGCGGACATTCAGCATATCGATGGCGGCGTTGAGCTTTTTCTTGTCATGTGTCTGTTCAAGATCGCCGAACAAATGCCCGGACTGAGCGCGTTCCTCGCTGAGATCTGACAGTGTGACAGCCACCTGCAGCAACGCCAGCGATTTCTTCTTTGGAAATGCGGCCCAAAGCTGGTCTAGCGCATGCAACATGTCCAGCGTGTCCTGCGTGGCGAGGAAGCGCGTGTCTTTTTCCCAAGAGGG
>JAEUNB010000036.1 GCA_016790625.1 Betaproteobacteria bacterium
TGGCTTTGATCGAGGCCGGTTGCCGCCTGTGACACCATCGCTTCGGCAATCACCAACTCGCCGACCAGATTGATTAGCTGATCGACCTTGGCGACGTTGACGCGAATCGAGCTTGCATCGACCAGTGAGGAGAGCTGTACATCAGGCTCAGCCGCTGGTTGCTGATTGGGAACATAAGCCGGACGCGCTGGGGCGGTTTCCGCTGCCGGGCCATCGAAAAACCCGAAACCGCCATCGGCATCATCGTCGAAAAAGCCAAAATCGCTGGCCACTGCCGCTTTGGCCGATTCAGGCGCGCGCGCAGGGACGGAGCCACGGCGCTCGTTGGCGACAATGGAAATGGCTTCGGCCGGCACGATGAATTCAAGGCTTTCCCGCAGCTCATCGGCATCGATGTCGGTGTTGAGCTGGAACACAAAGGCCAGCAGGCGCTCGTCGATGCTCTGCGTGGCGATGTCCAGCACCTCACCCAGTCCGGCAATATCGGTCTTGAGTTCGTCGAGCGCATCACCCGCTTCGTATTGCGACTTCTCAAGGTGAATTTCAATGCGGAAACGTGGTGGCGCTGCAGATTCCGGTTCTTCCACCAGCGGAGGAGGCTCAAGCTCGGCTGCGGTGAGATCGATCAACGATTCACGCAACGCCGACATCTCGGCAACATCCGGCACCTTGTCCTGCTCCAGCGCCAGCAGGTGGCGCCGCATCACGTCACCGGCCTTGAGAAAGGTGTTGACCATCGGCTTGGTCAGCGTCAGTTTCCCTTTGCGTACGCGATCGAGAATCGACTCAAAATCATGCGTGAATTCGGACAGCGCCATATGGCCAAAGGCTGCCGCACCGCCTTTGACCGAATGCACGGCGCGAAAAATGGCGTTCAGCGCTTCCGGATCGGGCGAACGCAGGTTGACCGCCACCAGGAGCGACTCCAGCGCGCTGATGTGCTCCTGTGCCTCCTCGAAGAAGGCCTTGGCGAAGCGGGAAAGGTCGAGTGCCATGGTGCGCCGATGTGAAGCGGGCTATCCTCAGGCCGTCGTCTGTGCGAAGGCTCGCTTTAGCATCTCCAGCAGTTTTTCCGGGTCGAACGGCTTCACCATCCAGCCCGTCGCGCCAGCGTCACGTCCTTGCTGCTTGAGCGCTTGTGACGACTCCGTGGTCAGCATCATGATTGGCGTTTTCTTGTAATTCGGCAGCGCGCGCAGTGCTTTGATTAGCGCGATGCCGTCCATTTTCGGCATGTTCTGATCGGTCAGCACCAGGTCGGCCTGCGTGGCCTTGGCCATTTCAAGACCTTGTTCGCCGTCTTCAGCCTCGATCACTTTATAGCCGTTACTGGACAGCACGTATGCCAGCATCTGGCGAATGGAAGGGGAATCGTCGACAGTAAGGATGGTCTTCATGATCGGTCTTGTGGTTAGACGAAATGGAGGGTTTATGTTTCTTTATTGAATCGGGTGTTAGAACAGTTCCGCGTCGCCGGTACCGAGATGCGCCTTGCCGACGGGCTTCAAATGCGACAGGTCGAGATCGGCCAGGTTGTCATTGGCCTGTTCGACCAGCGCGGTCAGTTTGGCGACCATATCGGCGCTGTGATTGGCAGGCTGCAGGGCGTTCATCAGCAGATCGACTTCCTGCTGCAGCATGGCGAGGCGCGCTTGCGCATGCGCCAGCAACTGATCGGAAATATCCTGAAACTGCAATGCAGAAAATGCTTCACGGCGCGACGGGTTGATCGCGCGCTCCGGCGAATCGTGCGAACGGGTGGCGGTGAACGCGGGCATCAGGCGGTCAATGGCGTCCTTGAGAATTTGGCGGGTCTCGCCAATTTCGCGCCGCGCGGAATCGACCTGCGAAGACAGCCGCGCGGTTAGGTCGTGCAGTGCCAGCAACGATGCGTAGGAGGGACCGTTGCCATTGCTGCTGCCGTTACCACTGCCATTGCCGCCGGTGCTCATGTCAGGCTGCCGATTCATCAACCAGCGCCATTTCGGCACTGGACATCAGCCGTTCGATATCGACCAGGATCAGCATGCGTTCGTCGATGGTGGCAAGGCCGGTGAGGTATTGGGTATCCAGCGTGCCGAACTCCGGCGCGGGATGAATCTCGTCTTCCGTCAGCGAAACCACGTCGGAGACACCGTCGACCACGATGCCGATCACACGGCGGCCGATATTGAGAATGATGACGACGGTGAACTCGTTGTACACCGGCTCGCCTAGACTGAATTTGATGCGCATGTCGACGATGGGAACAATTACGCCGCGCAAATTGATGACGCCCTTGATGAACTCAGGTGTGTTGGCGATGCGAGTCACGGCCTCGTAGCCGCGGATTTCCTGCACCTTGAGGATGTCGATGGCGTACTCCTCGCTGCCCAGCGTGAACGTCAGCAACTCCACCATCTGGACCAGCACGTCCGGAATGCCGGACCTAGAGCGGGAAAGTGATTTCATGTTCATCATCGCGTCCGCAGGTTAGACAGTGACGAAGAGGACCTTAGGCGAAACTCGAGCACTGGCGCGCCTTTCAGGCCAAAATTGGCTGGGAAGCCGCACCAGTGCTTGAGTTTGATCATGGCTGTTCAGAACTCTTCCCACTCGCCTTCCAGGTCCTTGGGGAGGGCAGGGGATTTATTTCCGCCGCGTGATTCCGGCACCAGACGCTGGGCATTGGGCTTGCCGCCACCTTCTGCCAGCGCAGCCGTACGACGCGCACGAACCTGATCTTCACGCAGCTTGGCGTCATCCAGTTTGAAGCGTGACACCAGTTCCGACAGCACCTCGGCCTGCTCGCGCATCGATTCGGCCGCAGCGGCGGCTTCTTCGACCAGTGCGGCGTTTTGCTGAGTGACGTCCTCCATCTGCACGATGGCGCGATTGACCTGCTCGATGCCAGTCGCTTGCTCGTGCGAGGCTACAGAGATTTCATTGATGATTTCGGTTACCTGCTGGATGCCGACGACGATGTTCTGCATCGAGGTGCCGGCTTCGTTCACCAGCTTGGTGCCTTCGCTGACCTGATCGACCGAGTTGCTGATCAGCTCCTTGATTTCCTTCGCCGCCGCAGCACTACGCTGAGCCAGTGCGCGAACTTCGCCGGCAACCACAGCGAAACCGCGGCCCTGTTCACCGGCGCGTGCTGCTTCAACAGCTGCATTCAACGCCAGGATATTGGTCTGGAAGGCGATGGAATCGATAGTGCCGATGATCTCGCCGATCTTGCGCGAACTGGAACTGATGGCCGCCATTTTTTCAAC
This sequence comes from Betaproteobacteria bacterium, assembly GCA_016790625.1. Taxonomy (GTDB): domain Bacteria; phylum Pseudomonadota; class Gammaproteobacteria; order Burkholderiales; family Usitatibacteraceae; genus UKL13-2. The sequence continues at coordinate 3,255 of JAEUNB010000036.1, forward strand.
GGCCTTTTCCGCCACGCTGCCGCCTTTACGTGCGGCGTCGGACGCCGAAGCGGCGAGGCCATTGGCAAGCTTGGTGTTCTCAGCGTTCTGTCG
>JAEUNB010000063.1 GCA_016790625.1 Betaproteobacteria bacterium
AAATCGCTTTTGCTCACGGCTGCCGCCCGGGCATACAACTTGCCATCGACGATATCGCCGCCATACGGATTGTGCGACCAGCCCTCGCCCGGGGGCACCACGTCACCATGGGCATTCAGCGCGACGGTGATGCCATCGCCATATTTGCGGCGAACGATCAGATTGGTGATCGACTGCAGGCCGTACGCCTTCGCCTCATCGGCGGGCACCGCATGCTTCTCGGCCTCGAATCCAAACGGCTTCAATAACTCTGCTGTGCGGTCCGCGTGCGGCGCGTTATTGCCCGGCGGGGTATCGGTCGGAACCTTCACCAGTTCCTGCAGGAATTTCACTTCCTCGTCGAAGTGAGCGTCGATCCAGGCATCGAGTTTTTCATATTGCGAAGTCATTTTTTTATTTCCAAAGCGAGTTGTTCGAGCAGATTCTGAAACGCGCGCACACAAAGATCGGCGTCGTCGTTGGTAATGGACTCCAGCGGGTTATGGCTGATGCCGGCATTGAGGCCGCGCAGGAACAGCATCGCCTGCGGCATGATCTCGTGCATCTTCATCGCATCGTGGCCGGCACCACTGGGCATGCGATAAACCGGCAGGCCGAGCGATTCGACGGCATGTTCCCAGCGGCGCTGCCAGGTGGGTGCGCTCGGGGCGGCAGCGATGCGCAGTGTCTCTTCCAACCGGAAATGCAGGCCGCGGGCTTCGCAGATGCGCGCCAGCTCGGCGCGAACATCCGCCTCGCAAGCATCTCGCACCGCATCGGTGGTAGCGCGAATGTCGAGGCTGAATTTGCAGCGGCCGGGGATGACGTTGATCGAACCGTTCGGCACCTCGAGCATGCCGACGGTCGCGACCAGATTGGGATCTTCGCTGCCGCGTTTCTCCATGTACAGCACCAGCTCGGCGCCGGCCGTGGCCGCATCACGGCGGCGATCCATCGGCGTGGTGCCAGCATGACTCGCCATGCCGATGATCTCGCCGACATAGCGCACGCTGCCGTTGATCGAGGTCACCACACCCAGTGGCAAATTCATTTCGTTCAATACCGGGCCTTGCTCGATGTGCACCTCGACAAAGCCCAGATACGCCGACGGATCGCGTGCCAACTTGGGAATGTCGGCAATCGGCAACCCGGCGTGCTGCATCGCCTCGCGCATGCTGATGCCATCGGCATCCTTCTGCTCCAGCCAGCCGGTATCGAAATGCCCGGTCAGCGCGCCCGATCCCAGGAATACGGCCTTGTAGCGCTGGCCTTCTTCTTCGGCAAACGCGATCACTTCAAAGCCGAACGGCAGGCGCCGGCCCGCGCGATGCAACTCTTGCACGCAGGCCATCGGCACCAGAATACCGAGGCGGCCATCGTATTTGCCACCGTTGCGCACGGTGTCGTAATGGCTACCGGTGATTAATCGTTTCGCAGTACGGTCGCTGCCGTAGTAGACGCCGACCACATTGCCCACGGCATCGGTTGACACGTCGTCAAAACCGCAATCCTTCATCCACTGCGATAACTGATCCGCCACCGCGCGATGCGCATCGGTGAGGTAGGTCACGGTCAGTTCACCGCGCTCGGCAAAGCCGGGATCGCTGTGCACTGCCAGCTGTTCGGCCCAGTCCCATACCTGGTTGCCCAGTTCGGGCATGAAGCCGAATTTCTCGTCGAGGCGAATTTCTGCGATGCGGTGCACATTGCGCAGGCATTCGGCGAATTCGAAATCGGGATGATTCTCCAGCCGCCTCGCGAAGGTGGTGATGATTTCGCTGCGGCTCAGCCCCAACCCGCGTGGGCCACGCACAGCAAGGATAAATGGCCAGCCGAAACGCGCGTTGTAGGCGGCGTTGAGCTCGTGGATGCGGGCGAATTCATCCGGCGAGCAATCGGTCAGCCCCGCGCGGCTCTGCTCACCTGTCGATTCGGCGGTCAGCGTTTTCGCCACCATCGCCTTGCCAGCGAGCTCGGGATGCGCGCGCAGGAGTGCCAGCTTTTCATCGCGGCTTCCGCGCTCAACTGCGTCGACCAATGCAAGCTTCAGTTGCGCGAGGCTGCTGAACAGTCGCCTGGCTGCGGCGCGCTCGGCAATCCACGGCGAATGCTCGTAGGTTCCCGACAGCAGCGCCACAAATTCATCGGGCGACGCCGCGTTCAGGTTTTCCAGGGTCAGGAGTGATGGCACAAAATCTTCCGGTCTATTGAGATAGCAACATGATTATCGCGCTGCATCGATTTTGCCACGTGCATGGCGCCAACCTCATTTGATCGTCAGCGCATCACAAGATAAAACTCCAGCACTGGCGCGGCTTTCAGGCCAAAAATGCCCGTAAAGCCGCACCAGTGCTG